>NZ_PDJI01000004.1:611492-917238 GCF_002563695.1 Georgenia soli
GGAGTCGTCGTCGGGCCGCGCTCGTCCAGGACGGCGAGGACGCCCTGGGCGTCCGGGCTCATGGCGTGGAGCACCTCGGGGCTCGCGGTGTGCACGTAGCGGCCGCCCGCACGGGCAGCCTCGACGATCTCCGGGTGGCGGGCCGCGGCGTCGCGCGTGAGGTAGACGTCGCGGACCTGGGCGGGCACGTGCCGGACGGCCTCGCGCACCCCCTGGGGCCCCTCGACGAGGAACTGCTGGTGCCGGGAACGAGCCGAGCGCCCGGACAGCCGGCCGACCCTTCGCACCCGCTCGGCGCGGGGGTTGGTCAGCTCGGTGTCCAGGCGCTCGGTCATGTCGGTCATCCTGCCGTGCTGCGGCAGGTGCGCGCCGGGTCCGCTCAGGCGGCCGGGGCGTTGACGTCCGCCGGCAGAGCCTCGCGGGCGGTGGCGACGAGCGCGTTGAACGCGGCGATGTCGGTCACGGCCAGCTCGGCGAGCATGCGGCGGTCCACCTCGACCCCAGCGGCCTTGAGGCCCTGGACGAAGCGGTTGTAGGTCATGCCCTCCGCACGGACCGCAGCGTTGATGCGCTGGATCCACAGCCGCCGGAAGTCACCCTTGCGGGCGCGACGGTCGCGGTAGGAGTAGGTCATCGAGTGAGTGACCTGCTCCTTGGCCTTGCGGTAGAGGCGCGAGCGCTGGCCGCGGTAGCCGCTGGCGAGCTCGAGTGTCGTACGGCGCTTCTTCTGGGCGTTGACCGCCCGCTTGACGCGTGCCACGTCAGTCTCCTAACAGTTGGGGCGGCGGTTACTTGCCGAGCAGCTTCTTGATCTTCTTCACGTCGGCCGGGGCGACCGCCTGGTCCATGGCGAGGCGGCGGGTGCGCCTGCTCGGCTTGTGCTCGAGCAGGTGACGCTTGTTGGCCTGCTCCCGCATGAGCTTCCCGCTGCCGGTGACCCGGAAGCGCTTCTTGGCACCGGAGTGCGTCTTGTTCTTCGGCATGTTCGTCCCTTGTCCGTCCGCACCGCCGACCGGCGCAGATGTGTCCTGCCCTGGACCATTCGGCCCAGGGCGTCCTCCAGGTTCGTCGTCCGCCTAGGAGGCGGTCTCGCTCTGAGCGGCCTCTCCGGGGGCGGTCCCGCCCTGGGGCGCCTCTCCCGCGGTCTCCGCCGGCGCGGCCTCGTCCGGGGCGTCCCCGGCGTGGCCGTGCTTGGTGGACCGCTTCGTGGCCCGCTCCTCGTCGCGCTTGCGACGCTGCTCGCTCTTGGCCTCGGCCTTCTTCCGGTGCGGGCCGATGACCATCGTCATGTTGCGGCCGTCGAGCCGCGGCGACGACTCGACGGAGCCGAGCTCGGCGACGTCGTCCGCGAGCCGCTGCAGCAGGCGCATGCCCATCTCGGGGCGCGACTGCTCGCGACCGCGGAACATGATCATGACCTTGACCTTGTCGCCGCCCTTGAGGAAGCGCTCGACGTGGCCCTTCTTGGTCGCGTAGTCGTGCGCATCGATCTTCAGGCGGAACCGGATCTCCTTGAGAACGGTGTTGGCCTGGTTGCGGCGCGCGTCGCGCGCCTTCATCGCGGACTCGTACTTGAACTTTCCGAAGTCCATGAGCTTGGCTACGGGCGGGCGCGCGTCAGGGGCGACCTCGACCAGGTCCAGGTCCGCCTCCTTCGCCAGGCGCAGGGCGTCCTCGACCCGGACCACGCCGACCTGCTCGCCGGCCGGGCCTACCAGCCGGACCTCGGGCACGCGGATCCGCTCGTTGATGCGGGGCTCGCTGATGCTGTGCTCCTCTACGTCGTCTGTCGCGACCGCCGTAGAACGAAGAAGGCCTCCGTCGTGCGGTCGCACGCGGAGGCCTCGAGGTCTGTGCCGTGCACGGACGCCGGAGCGGCCCGTGCGGGCACTGCCGGGGGCGAACCCTCGGCGACCAGGACCCGGCCTCTGTTCCGCCTTGCGGCGGGTCGAGACCTAGGTGGGAGAATCTCCGCTTGCGCACCAGGGACTGCTCCCTGGTCGGTCAGTTGTCTAGGCTAGCACGGACCGCTCGCCACGCATGTGCGGGCGGCCGTGGTGCGGGACACAGGCGCCCGAGCGCCCCGGCCCGCGCCCCGGTCAGACCTCGACCCTCGCGGGAAGGGCCCGCTCCAGCTCCTCCAGCCAGACGTGCGCCTTGCTGTCCGACGGCGCCCGCCACTCCCCCCGCGGGGACAGGGCGCCGCCGGCCATGACCTTCGGGCCGTTGGGCAGCGCCGACCGCTTGAACTGGCTGAAGCCGAAGAACCGCTTGACGAAGACCTCCAGCCACCGGCGGATCTCGTCGAGGTCGTAGGCGAAGTGCGCGTCCTCCGGGAACCCGGGCGGCCACTCCCCCGCGTCGGCGTCGCGCCAGGCGTGGTGGGCGAGGAACGCGATCTTGCTCGGCCGGAAGCCGTGACGCAGCACGTAGAACAGCGTGAAGTCGTGGAGGTTGTACGGGCCGATCGAGGCCTCGGTGCTCTGGACCTCCTCGTCCTCGCCGGCAGGCACGAGCTCGGGGCTGATCTTCGTGTCGAGCACCGACTGCAGCACCCGCGCGGCACGCTCGTCCACCTCGCCGGAGGAGATGACCCAGCGGACGAGGTGCTGGATGAGCGTCTTGGGCACGCCGGTGTTCACGGCGTAGTGGGACATCTGGTCGCCGACGCCGTAGGTGCACCACCCCAGCGCCATCTCCGAGAGGTCGCCGGTGCCGACGACGATACCGCCGGCCGCGTTCGCGAGCCGGAAGAGGTAGTCGGTCCGCAGGCCCGCCTGGACGTTCTCGAAGGTGACGTCGTAGACCGGCTCCCCCTGGGCGAAGGGGTGGCCCATCTTCTCCAGCATCTCCTTCGCGGCGGGCCGGATGTCGATCTCCTCGAACGTGATGCCGAGGGCCTCGGCGAGCGCGTAGGCGTTGGCCTTCGTGTGCTCGCTGGTGGCGAAGCCGGGGAGGGTGTAGCCGAGGATGTCGGTGCGCGGGCGTCCGAGGCGGTCCATCGCGCGTGCGGCGACGAGGAGCGCGTGGGTGGAGTCGAGCCCGCCGGAGACGCCGATGACGAGCTTCGGCTCGCCGATGTAGGCCATCCGCTGCTCGAGCGCGGAGACCTGGATGTTGAACGCCTCGTAGCAGTCCTGGGCCAACCGGGCGGGGTCGTCCGGCACGAAGGGGAACCGGTCGACCTGGCGGCGCAGCCCGAGGTCCTCACGGGGCGGCTGCAGCGCGAGCCGCACCGTCCGGAACGAGTCGGTGCGCAAGGCGTGGGTGCGGCGGTTGTCGTCGAAGGTGCCCATGCGCAGCCGCTCCTGGCGCAGCAGGTCCAGGTCGACGTCGGCCACCGACGCGCGCGGGCCGTCGGGGAAACGCTCGGACTCGGCGAGCAGGACGCCGTTCTCGTAGATCATCGTCTGCCCGTCCCAGGACAGGTCGTTGCTCGACTCCCCCTGCCCGGCGGCGGCGTAGACGTAGGCGGCGAGGCACCGGGAGGACGCGGACCGGCACAGCAGGTGCCGGTCCTCGGCACGCCCGACCGTGATGGGGCTGCCGGAGAGGTTCACCAGCACGGTGGCGCCGGCGAGCGCCGCCTCGGCGCTCGGCGGGATGGGGACCCACATGTCCTCGCACACCTCGACATGGACGACCATCCCCGGCACGTCGACCGCCTCGAACAGCAGGTCCGTGCCGAAGGGCACCGGCCTGCCGCCGAGGGTGAGCGTCTGCCCGCGCACGTCGTCGCCGGGCGCGAAGTGCCGGCGCTCGTAGAACTCGCGGTACGTGGGCACGAGCGACTTCGGGACGACGCCGAGCACCTCGCCGCGGTGGATGACGACGGCCGTGTTGTACAGGCGGTTGCGGTGGCGCAGCGGCGCGCCGACCACGAGCACCGGGAGCAGGTCCGCCGACGCCCGCGCGACCACGTCGACGGCCTCCTCGACGCCGTCGAGCACCGAGTCCTGGAGGAAGAGGTCCTCGGCGCTGTAGCCGGACAGGCACAGCTCGGGGAAGACCGCGAGCCCGACACCGTCGTCGTGACAGGAGCGTGCCTGCTCGACGACGATCTCGGCGTTGCGCCGGGGGTCGGCCAGGGCGACGGGGACGGTCACCGCGGCCGCTCTCAGGAAGCCGTGCTCGTACGCGGAGTGGAAGTTGGGGGTGCTCTCGGACGTCATGCGCCCGAGTCTGGCAGGGCCGGGCGGTGGGGCGCTCGTCGGGGGCTCAGGCGACCTGCGTCGGTGCCAGCTCGAGGGAGTCGACGCGCTCGCGCAGCACGGGGTGGTCCGACAGCGCGCGGCTGGTGCGCCCGACGACGTCGCGCAGCTGGTCCTTGTCGAGCCCGGCCCGCACGGCCACCACGACGCGCAGCTCCGCGGTGCCGCCCCGCTCGAGCCGGACGCCGACGAGCTCCGTGATGCCGCGCAGCGCGTCCACCGCGACGCCGGGAAGCTCGGGGTCGGCCCAGGACGGGGTCCAGGGCTGCTGCTGGGCGAGCGCCCACACGGCGGGGCGGGGCACCAGCACGGTGACCTCGTTGCCGGGGTCGAGCACGAGGAGGGAGTCGCTCTCCTGGACGGCGGAGAGGGCGGCGCGGGTGGCCTCGACGGGCACGGGCCGCGAGCCGGCGTTCCAGGTCTGCATCGCCGCGACGGAGGAGAAGACCGGCAGCGCCGACCGGCCGTCCGGGGTGCGCACGGAGACCATGGCGGCGGACGCCATGGCGTCGCCGCTGCGGTCGCCGGACCGGAACTTCTCGGCCGCGTGGGGCGCGACGTTGCCGTCCGCGTCGGTGCCGGGGTGCTCGTGCGCGACCACCGGCACGATGACCCGGCCCGTGCGCATGGCCTCGACGACGGCGACCACGCGTTCGCCGTCGTCCTCGCGGGCGAGGGCGGCCGCCATGGCGGGCTGGACCGTCCCGTCGTCGCCGGAGAAGGGGTTCGGCCTCAGCATCCGGCCGGCCCAGGGCTGGCCGGCGGAGTCGGTGAGCGGGAGGTCGTGGCCGTGCTCGTGAGGTCCGTGGCCGCCGTGCGGCGCGTGGCCGGACGGGACGCCCGGGTGGGTGGTCACGGCCGTCCCGCGACGTCGAGGGCCTCCGGGAGGGTGAACGCGCCGGCGTAGAGGGCCTTGCCGACGATGGCTCCCTCGAGCCCGACGTCGGTCAGGCCGCGCAGGGCCTCGATGTCGGCCAGGTTCGCCACGCCGCCCGAGGCCACGACGGGGGCCTTCGTACGGGCGCAGACCTGCCGGAGCAGCTCGAGGTTCGGGCCGCGCAGGGTGCCGTCCTTGGTCACGTCGGTGACGACGTAGCGGGCGCACCCGTCGGCCTCGAGGCGGTCGAGCACCTCCCAGAGGTCACCGCCCTCCTGCGTCCAGCCGCGGGCCGCGAGCGTGGTGCCGCGCACGTCCAGGCCGACGGCGACGCGGTCGCCGTGCCTGGCGATGACCTTCGACGTCCACTCCGGGTTCTCCAGCGCGGCGGTGCCGAGGTTGACGCGGCGGGCGCCCGAGTCGAGGGCGCGCTCGAGGGAGGCGTCGTCGCGGATGCCGCCGGAGAGCTCGACCTGCACGTCCAGCTCGTCGACGATCCGCGCGAGCAGCTCGTGGTTCGAGCCGCGCCCGAAGGCGGCGTCGAGGTCGACGAGGTGGATCCACTCCGCACCGTCCTCGACCCACGCGGCGGCGGCCTCCGCCGGGTCGCCGTAGGTGGTCTCGGAGCCGGCCTCGCCCTGGAAGAGGCGGACGGCCTGCCCCTCCACGACGTCGACGGCGGGCAGCAGCTGCAGGCGCGGTGCGCTCATGTGTCTCTCTTTCTCAGCGGCCCAGGGACGTGACCCAGTTGCGCAGCAGCTGGGCGCCTGCGTCGCCGGACTTCTCGGGGTGGAACTGCGTGGCGCTCAGCGCCCCGTTCTCGACGGCGGCGACGAAGGGCACGCCGTGCTCGGCCCAGGTGACCAGGGGCGGCTCGAGCGGGGTGTCGCTCGTCAGGTCCGCGGCCGGGTCGCTCTGCACGGCGTAGGAGTGGACGAAGTAGAACCGCTCGTCGGCCACGCCGTCGAAGAGGACGGAGCCCTCGGGGGCGCGGACCGGGGACCAGCCCATGTGGGGCACGACCGGCGCGTCGAGCTTCGTGACCTCGCCGGGCCACTGGTCCAGGCCGGGGGTGCGCACGCCGTGCTCGTCGCCGGCCGTGAACAGCACCTGCAGGCCGACGCAGATGCCCAGCACCGGACGTCCGCCCGCGAGGCGGCGCTCGATCAGCTGGTCGCCGCGCACCGCGCGCAGCTGCTCCATGACGGCGGCGAAGGCGCCCACGCCGGGTACGACGAGCCCGTCGGCCTCGGCCACGGCCTTCGGGTCGGCCGTGAGCTCGACGTCCGCGCCGACGCGCTCGAGGGCGCGCACGGCGGAGCGGACGTTCCCCGAGCCGTAGTCGAGGACGACGACGCGCCGGCTCACGGCTTCCTCCGGCGGAGGCCGCGCCCGAACATGCGGGCCGCCTTCCACCGCGGGAGGGTGCCGGAGCGCTGGTGCCCCTTGACCTGGTCGGGCCGGGTCCGGCCGAGGATGAGGTCCTCGATCACCTGGTCGGCTCCGGCGAGGATGAGCCCGGCCGGCACGTCGTCCTCCGGCTCGCCGGAGGTGTAGCGCCGGGCGCTGATCTGGCCGGACAGCCCGGACTCGATACCGACGTCGGTGGCGAGGTCCGCCACGAGCAGCACCACGCCGGCCCGCGAGAGCCGCGAGAGGTTCTTCGCGACCTCCTCGGCCTCCGGCGGGAAGCCGCCGTCCTCGCCGCCGAGGAGCTGGGAGATGTCCCAGTCGTCGACGGGGGCCTTGGCCGCGATCTCGAGCGCCGCGACCGCCCCGGAGGAGGACGGCACGACGTCGACGTCGATCCCCGCCATCGCGCACAGCCCCGCCAGGGCGGGCGCCGACGCGACGGGGGTGAGGACCAGGGCGAGCTTGGCCGGGCTGCCGGACGCACCCGCAGGGGCTGCGGCGTCGTCCGCGGGGGCGGTGTCGTCCGCGGCCGTGTCGTCGGCAGCGGCCTCGTCGGCGCGGCGGGTCGCGTGACCGGTCGGGGCCTCGGGCGCCTCCGGGACGTCGTCGAGGGCGCGCAGCATCCGCTCGACGTCGTCCGCCGTCAGCGGGGTGTCGTCACCGCGTGGGTCACCGGGTTCGGTCACAACGCTCCCTTCGTGGAGGGCACACCCTCGACGCGCGGGTCGACCGCGACGGCCGCGCGCAGGGCGCGCGCGAGGGCCTTGAACTGGGCCTCGACGATGTGGTGCGGGTCGCGGCCGCCCAGCACGCGCACGTGGAGGCAGATGTTCGCGTGGTGCGCGAGGGACTCGAACACGTGCCGGGTCAGCGAGCCGGTGAAGTGACCGCCGATGAGGTGGTACTCCTGCCCCGCGGGCTCGCCGGAGTGCACGAGGTAGGGCCGCCCGGAGACGTCCACGACGGCCTGGGCGAGCGCCTCGTCGAGCGGGACGAGCGCGTCGCCGAAGCGGGCGATGCCCTTCTTCTCGCCGAGGGCCTGGCGCAGGGCCTGTCCGAGGCAGATGGCGACGTCCTCGACGGTGTGGTGGGCGTCGATGTGGGTGTCACCGGTGGCCTGGACGGTGAGGTCGATGAGCGAGTGCTTGCCCAGCGCGGTCAGCATGTGGTCGTAGAACGGCACCGACGTCGAGATGTCGGTCCTCCCCGTCCCGTCCAGGTCGAGCTCGACGACGACGTCGGACTCCGACGTCGTGCGCGTCACCCGCGCGGTCCGCGTTCCCGCGAGCACCTCGGTCACCAGCCCAGCACCTCCTCCAGGGCCGCCTTGAAGGCGGCCGTCTCCTGCGGCGTCCCGACGGACACGCGCAACCAGCCCTCGGGTCCGACCTCACGGATCAGGACGCCACGCTCCAGCAGACCATTCCACACCTCGTGCCGGTCCGGGAAAAGACCGAAGAGCACGAAGTTGGCGTCCGACTCGGCCACCTCCAGCCCGTGGTCGCGCAGCCAGCCGACCAGGGCGTCGCGCTCGGCGCGCAGCGAGGCGACCTGCGCCATGAGCTCGCCGCGGTGGCGCAGGGCCGCGAGCGCCGCCGCCTGGGTCACCGCCGAGAGGTGGTAGGGCAGGCGCACGACGCGCAGGTGGTCCACCAGGGCCGGCGTCGCCGCGAGGTAGCCCAGCCTCAGCCCGGCCATGCCGAACGCCTTCGACATCGTCCGCGACACCGCGAGGTGCGGGTGACGACCGAGCAGCGTGAGAGCGCTGGGCACCCCCTCCCGGCGGAACTCGCCGTAGGCCTCGTCCACGACGACGACGGCGGCCGTGGGGGCGCCGTCGGGACCGGTCGGGCCGGCGTCGACGGCCGCCTCGCAGATCGCTTCCACGGTCTCGAGCGGCAGCGCCGTGCCGGTGGGGTTGTTCGGGCTGGCGAGAAGGACGACGGCGGGCCGGTGCTCCGCGATCTGCTCACGGACGTGCGTCAGGTCGAGGGTGAAGTCCGCCTCGCGGCGCCCGGCGACCCAGGCGGTGAGGGTGTCGCGGGCGTACTCGGGGTACATCGAGTACGTCGGCGCGAAGGACAGCACGTTCCGCCCCGGTCCGCCGAACGCCTGCAGCAGGTGAAGCATGACCTCGTTGGAGCCGTTCGCCGCCCAGACCTGCTCGGCGCCGACGTCGACGCCGGACTCCACGCGCAGGTACTCCGCCAGCTCGGTGCGCAGCTCGAGGAAGTCGCGGTCCGGGTAGCGGTTGAGCCCGTGCGCGGCCCTGGCCACCGCGTCCGCGATGTCCGCGACGACCGCCTCCGAGGGCGGGTAGGGGTTCTCGTTGACGTTGAGCAGGACCGGCACGTCCAGCTGCGGGGCGCCGTAGGGCTCGAGGCCCTCGAGCCCCGGGCGCAGCGGCAGACGGACGTCCGCGGTGGGGGTCTCTGCGGGGGTGGTCACGGAGGAAGTCTAGGCTGCACCGGCCCGGCGCCCGGCGTGTGGTCCGGCCCGGGAGACGGCCGTGGCCGGTGTCACGCGGCGTGGCGCTTCGACGTCCCGCGTCAGGTCCGGCGCCGGCCGACGGCGAAGACCCGCCGGAAGGGCATCGGGACCCCCATGGCGGAGCGGGGGTAGGCGTCCGCGAGCGCGCTCGCGTAGCGGTGCAGCAGCTGTGCCTCCCGGGCGGGCTCGAGGCGACCGAGCAGCGGTCGCAGCCCGGTGCCGCGCATCCACTCGAGCACCGGGTTGTCCAGCTCGCCGGCCGGGTCCAGCAGGTGCAGGTAGGTGGTCTCCCAGGCGTCCACCTCGCAGCCCGCGGCGTGAAGTGCCGCCGCGTACCCGGCCGGGTCCGCCGCGCCGCCCTTGCCGAGCAGGAGGCTCGTCAGCTCGGGGCCCTCGGGAAGCACGGCCACGAGGTCCCGCAGCAGCGTGTGGTTCGGCGCCTCGGCGTTGCCGGGCACCTGGAGCGCGAACCAGCCGCCGGCCGCCAGGCTCGACACCCAGCCCGCCAGGAGGTCGAGGTGTCCCGGCACCCACTGCAGCACGGCGTTCGTGACGACGACGTCCGGCCGCCCTGGCAGCCGCCAGTCGATGATGTCCGCCTCGACCCACTCGATGCGCCTTTCCGTGTCCGTGCGGCGGGCGCGCTCCAGCATGTGCGGCGACGAGTCCACCCCGACGATCCGCGCCCGGGGCCAGCGGGCGGCAAGGGGCCTGGTCGAGGCGCCGGTGCCGCAGCCGAGGTCGACCACCAGCTCCGGTTCGACCGCGCCCACCCTTGCGAGCAGGTCCGCGACGGGCCGGGCGCGGTGGGCGGCGAACCGCTCGTAGACGTCGGCGTCCCAGGTGGTGCGTGTGCCGGCCTGCCGCGTCATGGCGCCATGCTCGTGCAGGCGCAGGCCTGCCGTCCAACGTGCAGCGCGCAGCGGTTGTGGGTGGGCCGGGAGAGGGTGGGCCCGTTCGTGAGAGCGTGGAGGGGCCGAGGAGAGGGAGCACGATGACTGAGAACGCAGCCGCGACGACGGCGGGCCCGCACGCAGCGAGTCGCGGCGTGCCGGCACCGGGGACGCCCGGCGCCACCGTGGCGTCGTCCGGCGCCGCCGGCTCCTCGTCGCTGCGCGACCAGGCCGAGGCCGCGCTGCGTGCGCTGGTGGGCCGGGATGACGCCCGACTGCGGGAGGACCAGTGGACCGCCGTCGAGGCGCTGGTGGCCCAGCGCCGCCGGGCCCTGGTGGTGGAGCGGACCGGTTGGGGCAAGTCCGCCGTGTACTTCGTGGCGACCGCGCTGCTGCGGGCCGGGGCCGCCGGCCGCCCGCCGGCCGGGCCGACGGTCATCGTCTCCCCGCTGCTGGCGCTCATGCGCGACCAGATCGGCGCCGCCTCCCGCGCCGGCATCCGGGCGGTCACGATCAACTCCTCGAACGTCACCGAGTGGGACGACGTCCACGCGGCGATCGCCGCCGGCGAGGTCGACGTGCTCCTGTGCTCGCCGGAGCGGCTCAACAACCCCGCCTTCCGGGACGAGGTCCTGCCCCGCCTGGCGGCGAGCGCCGGGCTGGTCGTCGTGGACGAGGCGCACTGCATCTCCGACTGGGGCCACGACTTCCGCCCCGACTACCGGCGCATCCGCACGCTGCTCACGGACCTGCCGGACGGCATCCCCGTCCTCGCCACGACCGCGACGGCGAACGCCCGGGTGAGCCGCGACGTCGCCGAGCAGCTCGGTGTCGGCCGGCACGACGATGACGTGCTGGTCCTGCGCGGCTCGCTCGACCGGCCCTCCCTGCACCTCGGCGTCCTGTCCCTGCCGGACCACTCGAGCCGGGTCGCCTGGCTCGGGGAGCAGCTCGGGCGGTGGAACGGCTCCGGCATCGTCTACACCCTGACGGTGGCGGCAGCCCAGGGCGTGGCCGAGCAGCTGCGCGCGGCCGGCCACGAGGTGGCCGCCTACACGGGCCAGACGGACACCGCGGAGCGGGAGCAGCTCGAGGCGGACCTGAAGGCCAACCGGGTCAAGGCCCTCGTGGCCACGTCTGCGCTCGGCATGGGCTTCGACAAGCCAGACCTGGCCTTCGTCGTCCACCTCGGTGCCCCCTCCTCCCCCATCGCCTACTACCAGCAGGTCGGCCGTGCGGGCCGCGGTGTGGCGCGGGCCGACGTCGTCCTCCTTCCGGGCCAGGAGGACCGGGACATCTGGAACTACTTCGGCTCCCTCGGCTTCCCGCCCGAGTCCGCGGTGCGCGAGACGCTCGCCGCGCTGGCTGAGGGCGGCACGATGTCGACCGCGCGGCTCGAGACGCAGGTGGACCTCCGGCGGAACAGGCTCGAGACGATGCTGAAGGTCCTCGACGTCGACGGCGCGGTGCGCCGGGTGCGCGGCGGCTGGGAGGCCACCGGCACCGAGTGGGCCTACGACGCCGAGCGGTACGCCCGGGTGGAGGCCACCCGGGAGCAGGAGCAGCAGGCGATGGTCGACTACCAGCGGCTCGGCCCCGACGCCTGCCGGATGGCCTTCCTGCGCGGGCAGCTCGACGACCCGGACCTGGTTGACGGCTGGCGGTGCGGGCGGTGCGACCTGTGCGGCGGCCTGTCCCTGGAGGCCGGCGTCGACGCCGGCGCGGTGGAGCAGGTGCGGGCGGCCCTGGACCGGCCGGGCCTGGAGATCTCGCCGCGGCGGCAGTGGCCCACCGGGATGGACGCGCTCGGGGTGGACCTGCGGGGCAAGATCCCTGAGGACGAACGCGCCGAGGCCGGCCGGGCGGTGGCCCGGCTCGACGGGCTGGGCTGGTCCGTCCCGCTGCGCACGCTCTTCGAGCCGGCGCGCGGGTCCGGCACGGACCAGGGCGGCGGCCCCGTCGAGGCACCGAGCGTCGTCGACGGCGCGGACGACGCCGGAGGGAGGGCACCCGGCGGCTCCCCCGGTCCCGAGGGCGAGGCCCTCCACGGCGGCGACGGGCTGCTGCCGACCGCGCTGCGCCGGCCGGTCCAGGAGGTGCTCACGACGTGGGCGCAGGAGATCACCGCCGCCGGCGGGCGGGTCGACGGCGTCGTCGTGGTCGACTCGGCGACCCGCCCCCACCTCGTGCGGCATCTCGCGCAGGGGGTGGCGACCATTCTCGGCGTGCCCGTCGTCGGCTCCGTCGCGCCCGACCCGCAGGTCCCGGCCGGTCGCCACGACGTCAACTCGGCGCAGCGGCTCGCGGGCGTCCACCGGCGTCTGCACCTCAACCTCTCCGGGCCGGCCGCGGCGGGACTGCCCGGGCGGTCGGTGGTCCTCGTCGACGACCTCACCGACTCCGGGTGGACCCTGACGGTGGCCGCCCGGCTGCTCCGCCGCGCCGGCGCACGGGCGGTGCTGCCCTTCGTGCTGGCCCAGCGCTGACCTCGGTGCCGGCCGGACCGGCAGCGGGGGTCAGCGGGACGGGCGGCGCAGCGCCAGAGGGAGGGTCAGCAGGGCCAGGGCGCCGGCGGCGAGCATCCCGGCACTGAAGGACGTCGCCGCGGCCACCATGCCCACCACGACAGAGCCCAGCCCCGTCCCGGCGTCGAAGCCGATGTTCCACACGGCGCTCGCCGAGCCGTAGTGCGGCCGGCTCACCGAGGCGAAGGTCACCAGCAGCGTGAGGTTCTGCAGCGCGCCGTAGCTGGCGCCGACCACGGCCGTCCCGAGGAGGAGGGCCGGCGCGCTGGTCGCCTCCGGGTCGCGCACGGCCCAGGCGATGAGCGTCATCCCCACCGCCGTGTTGACGACGAGCGGCCAGATGAACCGCTGGGGTCCGTAGCGGTCCGCGAGCAGCCCCACCCGCCAGCGGGTCAGCGCCGCCATCGTGGTCATGACGAGCAGCGCCAGCACGGTCAGGGGCGCGCTGCTGCTCATCTGCGCCATGAACGTGATCAGCGCACCGCCCGCCAGCGTGACACCGAGGAGCAGCAGCATCGGGCGCAGCAGCCGCAGGTAGGGCGCGCGCTCCTGCGGCTCGGGGACGTGGTGGAGCATCCGGGCCAGCCCGATCGCCGGGACCACACCGAGGACCGGTAGTCCCGCCAGCGCGAAGACGACCCCGAAGCCGAGCCGCTCCGCGATCCAGGGAGCGCCCGCCACCAGCAGCACCTGCGGCCCGGCGATGGCGAGCCCGTAGGCGCCGATCGCCTGCCCGCGCCGGGCCGGCTCGACGAGCTCGGCCACCAGCGCGCTGCCGGTGACCGTGAGCACCCCGAACCCGAGGCCGCGCACCGCCGCCAGGACCAGCGTGGGCGCCAGGTCGTCCGTGAGGACGTGCGCGATCCCGGGAAGTCCGAGCAGGACCATGCCGGCCACGAGCACCGGCGCCCAGCCGAGGCGGCGCAGGGCACCGGGGACGACGAGCTGGGTGAGCACGGTGAAGAGCATGAGCACGCCGTTGACGAGGCCGGCACCTGCGGCATCGGCACCGCCCCGCACCACCCAGAGCGGGGCGACCGGGAGCAGCGCGGCGTAGCCCGCGAACCCCAGGGCGGTCATCGCCAGGAGCAGCGGCATGCCCGGCGCGCGCAGGACGGAGCCGTTCATGTGACCGTCCGCACGTGGGCGACGGGCGCGCAGCAGCGGCAGCGCGGGTTGTGGCGCATCACTCGAAGCGGGCGGTGACCGCCTCCGCGTGCCCCGGCAGATCCTCCGACTCGGCCAGCGCGGACAGCGGGGCGGCGAGCTCCTTCAGCGCCGTCTCGCCGTACTCGATGACCTGGACCGACTTGATGAAGGCCATGACGTTGAGGCCGCTGGCGAACCGGGCGGTCCCGCCCGTGGGCAGCACGTGGTTCGACCCGGCCAGGTAGTCCCCCAGCGGCACCGGCGAGTACGGGCCGACGAAGATCGCTCCCGCGTTGCGGATGCGCTGCGCGACGCCCCCGGCGTCGGCGGTCTGGATCTCCAGGTGCTCCGCGCCGTAGGCGTCCGCGACGGCGACGCCCTGCTCGAGGTCGCTCACCAGGACCGTGCCGGACTGCGGCCCGCTCAGGGCGGTGCGCATCCGGTCCGCGTGCCGGGCGAGGGGGACGCGGCGTGCGATCTCGGCGTCGACGGCGTCCGCGAGCTGCGGGGAGTCCGTGATGAGCACGGACGCGGCGGCCGGGTCGTGCTCCGCCTGCGACATGAGGTCCACGGCGACGTGCGCGGGGTCTGCGGTGGCGTCCGCCAGGACCGCGATCTCGGTGGTACCGGCCTCGGCGTCGATGCCGACGGTGCCCATCACCGCCCGCTTCGCCGCGGCGACGTAGATGTTGCCCGGGCCGGTGACGACGTCGACCGGCTCGCAGAGCAGCTCGCCGGCGGCGCCGGCCGCGGCGAGGTCGGCACGGTCGACGTCGTCCGCGACCGTGGCCCCGTAGGCGAACATGCCGACCGCCTGGGCCCCGCCGACGGCGTAGACCTCCTCGACGCCGAGCAGCGCGCAGGCGGCGAGGATCACCGGGTGCGGCAGGCCGTCGTGGTCCTTCTGGGGCGGGGACGCGACGGCGAGCTGCTCGACGCCGGCCACCTGCGCCGCCACCGCGTTCATCACGACGCTGGAGGGGTAGACCGCGAGGCCGCCGGGGACGTAGAGGCCCACCCTTCTCACCGGTACCCACCGCTGGTGCACGAAGCCGCCGTGGGTGATCTCCGTGGTGGTGTCCCGCGGGAGCTGGGCGGCGTGCCCGGCGCGGTTGTGGGCGATCGAGATCTCGAGAGCCTCGCGCACCGCCGGGTCGAGGTCCGCCAGGGCGGCGGCGATCGCGTCGGCGGGGACCCGCAGGTGCTCCGGGCGAACCCCGTCGAACCGCTCGGCGAGGTCGCGCAGGGCGGCAGCCCCGCGCTCGCGCACGTCCTTCAGGACCGGCCGGATCTGCTCCAGCGCCCCCTCCACGTCCAGCGCCGCACGCGGCAGGGTGGCGGCCAGCTCGGCCGCGGTGAGGGTCTGACCTCGCAGGTCCGTGCGCTTGAGCATGGTGCCCAGTCTAGGTGGGCGGCAGGGACCCCCTGCCGGGACGTCTGTGCCGCCGCGCGCGCCGTCCAGCCGCTCGCGTGGAGGCGGCCGGGACGCGTGGGCCGTTCCCCACCGTGCAGCCCCCACGTCTGCAGCCCCCACGTCCGCAGCCCCCGCGGCGGCGCCTGGCAGGATCGGACCATGAGTGTCGACGACGTCCCCACGGTCCCCACCGAGGGCACCATCCGGCTGGGTCAGTTCCTCAAGCTGGCCAACCTCGTGGACTCCGGTGCCGAGGCACGGGAGCTCATCGCCGATGGCGAGGTCACCGTGGACGGCGAGGTGGAGACCCGGCGCGGCCGTCAGCTGGCGAAGGGCGTGCTGGTCGAGGTCGATCTGCCGACCGGCCGGGTCGCCGCCCGGGTGGGCTGACGCCCAGACCCGGAGGGCTCGCCGTCCCACGTGCCGCCGTCGTCGTCGCCGGTCCGGGTCAGCTCGTGCTTCGGCTCGCGGTGCCGGACGACGTCGAGGCGTTGCGGTACGCCGGCAACAGCTCGGCGAACCGTTCGGCCCAGGTCCCGGCGGGTTCGGCGCCGGCGAGCATGGACCGGAGGTCGTCGAGGTGCACGTGCCATCCCGCGGCGTACCCGTGCGCGGACTCCCCGGGCAGGCCTCGGTGCTCCAGCCGCAGTGTCGTGCCGTCGGCATCCTCCTCGAGCGCCACCTCGACCTCGGTCTCGTGCCCGTCCGGCAGGACCCAGGTCACCACCAACCGGGCAGGTGGCTCGCACGTGAGCACGGTGCCTGTGACCACCTCGTCGTCACCGTCGCCGAACGCCAGCCGGTACGTCCCGCCGGGTGCCATCTCGCCGGTGAGAACCCCGAGCCAGCCGCACAGTCGTTCGGGCCGGGTCAGGGCCGTCCACATCTCCTCGCGCCCGGCCCGGTAGCTGCGCTCGACGACAGCGCGCACGGTGCCGCGGTCGGGCACGAGAACGGCGAGGGGACTCATCGGGCGGTCCGTGCCGGTCATGAGGAGCCCTTTCGACGGGCTGCCCGCCCGCGGACGATCTCGGTCTCGAGGGCGTCGAGCCGCTGGTTCCAGAACTGCGCAAGGCCGTCGGTCCAGGCCATGAGGTCCTCGACCGCCTCGGCGCGCAGGGAGTACCGGCGACGTTGGGCGTCGACCTCGCTCGCCACCACGCCGGCTTCCTTGAGGACCCGCAGGTGCCGCGAGACCGCCGGCTGACTGATCCCGAACTCCAGGCCCACCACCCGGGCGAGCTCGCCCGCCGGGCGGTCCCCGGCGGCCAGCTCCTCGACGATCCGTCGGCGAACCGGGTCACCCAGCGCGTCCATCGCGTGCACAAGCAGATGCTCGCACGTTGCGTTAAATAACGCAACGGTTAAACGCGAAGGGTGTCTCCGTGCGTCAGCTCATCACTTCAGTGCACCAGGCAGCTCGGCCCGAGCAGCGCCTTGAGGTCGCCGAAGAGCGCCGGCGTGGGCTGGACGCGCAGGTTGTCCGCCAGCTTCATCACGGTGTGCCGCCCCGGGCTGGTCAGCCGCAGCCGGACCTCCGACTGCCCCGGGTGGTTGGTGAGGATGCCGCGCAGCTGCTCGACCACCGGCCCGGTGCACCGGTTCGCCGGCAGGGTGAGGCTGACCGGCCCGTCCTCGGCGTTCGAGACGTCCGGGAGGGTCATCTCCTGCGCGTAGATGGTGGGGATGTCGTCGCGGCGGTTGAGCCGGCCCCGCACGGTGACGATGGTGTCCTCCGCCAGCGCGGTGGAGACGGTCGCGAAGGTCTGCGGGAAGAACAGCACCTCGATGGAGCCGGTGAGGTCCTCGACCGTGGCGATCGCCCACGGGTTGCCGTTCTTGGTCATCTTGCGCTGCAGGGACGTCACCAGCCCCGCCACGTGGACCGAGGAGCCGTCGGGCTTCGCGTCGTCCTCGAGCAGGGAGGCCACCTGGGTGTCCGCCGCACGCTGGAGGACGTGCTCCAGGCCGGCGAGCGGGTGGTCGGAGACGTACAGGCCGAGCATCTGGCGCTCGAAGGTCAGCTTGGCCTTCTTGTCCCACTCGGGCAGGTCGGGGATGTCCGGCGCGAAGCCGGCCGTCGCGCCGTCGTCGCCGCCCAGGCCGGCGAAGAGGTCGAACTGGCCGACGGCCTCGTTGCGCTTGACGTCCACGACCGCGTCGATGGCGTCCTCATGGGCCGCCACCAGGGCGCGCCGGGTGTGGCCCAGCGAGTCGAACGCCCCGGCCTTGATGAGGGACTCGATGGTGCGCTTGTTGCACACGATCGCGGGCACCTTGTCGAGGAAGTCGGTGAAGGACGTGTAGTCGCCCTTCTCCTCGCGGGTCTCGATGATCGCCCGGACGACGTGGGCGCCGACGTTGCGGATACCGGCCAGGCCGAAGCGGATGTCCTTCCCGACCGGGGTGAAGTTCGCCGCGGAGGTGTTCACGTCGGGCGGCAGGACGGTGATCCCCATGTGGCGGCACTCGCCGAGGTAGAGCCCCAGCTTGTCCTTGTTGTCCTGCGTCGAGGTGAGCAGGGCCGCCATGTACTCGACCGGGTAGTTCGCCTTGAGGTAGGCGGTCCAGAAGGACACCACCCCGTACGCCGCGGAGTGCGCCTTGTTGAACGCGTAGTCCGAGAATGGCAGGAGGATGTCCCACAGCGTCCTGACGGCTTCCTTGGAGAAGCCACGCTCGAGCATGCCCGCCTCGAAGCCGGCGAACTGCTTGTCCAGCTCCGCCTTCTTCTTCTTGCCCATCGCGCGGCGCAGCAGGTCGGCCTGGCCGAGCGTGAACCCGGCGACCTTCTGCGCGATGGCCATGACCTGCTCCTGGTAGACGATCAGGCCGTAGGTCGTGCCGAGGATGTCCTTCAGCGGTTCCTCGAGCTCCGGGTGGATGGGCTCGATCTTCTGCTGGCCGTTCTTGCGCAGCGCGTAGTTGGTGTGCGAGTTCGCGCCCATCGGACCGGGCCGGTAGAGCGCGCCGACGGCGGAGATGTCCTCGAAGTTGTCGGGACGCATGAGCCGGAGCAGCGTCCGCATGCCGCCGCCGTCGAGCTGGAACACGCCGAGGGTGTCACCGCGGCCGAGGAGCTCGTACGTCTTGGGGTCGTCGAGGCCGAGGGTCTCGAGGTCGACGGGCTCCTTGCCGTTCATCTCGAGGTTCTTCAGCGCGTCGTCGATCACGGTGAGGTTGCGCAGGCCCAGGAAGTCCATCTTCAGCAGGCCGAGGCCCTCGCAGGTCGGGTAGTCGAACTGCGTGATGATGGCGCCGTCCTGGGGGCGGCGCATGATCGGGATGATGTCGATCAGCGGGGCGGAGGACATGATGACCGCGCAGGCGTGGACGCCCCACTGACGCTTGATGCCCTCGAGGCCCTGGGCGTAGGCGACGATCTTCTGCGCCTCGGGGTCGGCGGCATGCACCTGGCGGAACTCCTCCGCCTCGGCGTAGCGCTTGTCCTTGGGGTCGAAGATGCCCGAGAGGGTGATGTCCTTGCCCATGACCGACGGCGGCATCGCCTTGGTCAGCTTCTCCCCCATCGCGAAGGGGTAGCCGAGCACGCGGGAGGAGTCCTTCAGGGCCTGCTTGGCCTTGATCGTGCCGTAGGTGACGACCTGGGCGACGCGGTCGTCGCCGTACTTCTTGGTCACGTACTCGATGACCTCGCCGCGCCGGCGCTCGTCGAAGTCGACGTCGAAGTCGGGCATCGACACACGGTCGGGGTTGAGGAACCGCTCGAAGATCAGCCCGTGGTCGAGCGGGTTGAGGTCGGTGATGCGCATGGCGTACGCGACCATCGAGCCGGCGCCGGAGCCACGGCCCGGGCCCACGCGGATGCCGCGGGACTTGGCCCAGTTGATGAAGTCGGCGACGACGAGGAAGTAGCCGGGGAAGCCCATCTGGGTGATGACGCCGACCTCGTACTCGGCCTGCCTGCGCACGTCGTCGGGGATGCCGGCAGGGAAACGGTAGTGCAGTCCCTTCTCGACCTCCTTGACGAACCAGGAGTGCTCGTCCTCCCCCGCCGGGACGTCGAAGCGCGGCATGTAGTTGGCGCCCTGCGCGGCGGTGTGGAACTCCACCTCGCACTGCTCGGCCACGAGGAGGGTGTTGTCGCAGGCGTCGGGATGGTCGCGCCACACCTCGCGCATCTCGGCCGCCGAGCGCACGTAGTAGGTGTCGCCGGTGAACTTGAACCGGTTGGGGTCGGCCAGGGTGGAGCCGGAGTTGATGCACAGCAGGGCGTCGTGCGTCGTGTGGTCCTCGGCCTTGACGTAGTGGGAGTCGTTCGTGGCCAGCAGCGGGGCGCCGATGTCCTTGGACAGGCGCAGCAGGTCCGGGATCACGCGCGACTCGATGTCGAGCCCGTGCTGCATGAGCTCGACGTAGAAGTTCTCCTTGCCGAAGATGTCCTGGAACTCCCCGGCGGCCCGCCTGGCCTCCTCGTACTGGCCGAGCCGGATGCGCGTCTGCACCTCACCGGACGGGCAGCCGGTGGTGGCGATGAGCCCCTTGCCGTAGGTGGTCAGCAGCTCCCGGTCCATGCGCGGGGCCTTGCCCATCTGCCCGTCGAGGGAGGCGAGGGACGCCATCCGGAAGAGGTTGTGCATGCCCTCGGTCGTGCGGGCCAGCATGGTCATGTGGGTGTAGGACCCGCGGGCCGAGACGTCGTCGTCGCCCTGGGACTCGTCGCCCCAGCGCACACGGGTCTTGTCCGCCCGCGCCGTGCCCGGCGTGAGGTACGCCTCGACGCCGATGATCGGCTTCACCCCCGCGCCGCGCGCGGTGCTCCAGAAGTCGAAGGCCCCGAACATGTAGCCGTGGTCGGTCATGGCGATGGCCCGCTGGCCGAGCCTGTTCACCTCGTCGAAGAGGGGGTTCAGCTTGGCGGCCCCGTCCAGCATCGAGTACTCGGTGTGGACGTGGAGGTGGACGAAGTCATCGGATCCGCCAGCAGCCATGCGGTCCAGTTTAGGTGGGGCCACCGACGCTTCCGGCCAGGCGCGTCGGCGGTGCGGGGCGAGCCGCGGCGGACCGGCGTGTCGCCGTCGGCGGGTCGCGCACGAGGGCGCGAGGGCGCCGGACCCGTCTGCCACGAGGGTGGCGGGAATCACCGCGCGGCGGCGGTCAGGACATGACCGTGTGCGCCATGTCCTGGTGCCAGATGCCGGCGTCGAGGTACCGCTCGCCGGAGACGATCTCGTACCCGAGCCGCCGGTAGAACCCGATCGCCGACTCCTGCGCCGACAGCACCACCCGCACGCGGAGCGTCCCGGGATCGTCCGAGGTGCCGTTGCCCGTCGCGCCGTTCGTCGCTCCGGGGCCCGTCGCTCCGGGCCGGGCCGGCGTGCCGCTCTCCGCCGCCGCGTGCCCGGCGAGCGCGAGGCCCTCGATGGCGATCACGAGCCGGGCGCCGATGCCACGTCCGCGGGCGGCGGCGCGCACGGCGAGCCGGCCCAGGTGCACCTCCCCCTCGTGCCCCGGGTCGGAGAGAAGCCGGCCGGTGCCGAGCGCCTCGCCGGTGACCTCGTCGAGGGCGAGCACGTGCGTGGTGCTCGCCGCCGTGTCGAGCTCGTCGATCTCCTCCTCCACGGGCACGTGCTGCTCGTGGACGAAGACCTCGGTGCGTACGTCCCAGGCGAGCTCGAGCTCCTCGCGCTCGCTCACGCGCACGACCCTCACGCCGTCGCCGCTGTGCAGGACCTCCGTCATCGCGCTCCCTCCCGCATCGCGTCCAGCGCGTGGGCGAGGTCGTCCGGGTAGTCGCTGCTCACCTGGGTCCACTGTCCGGTGCTCGGGTGCTCGAAGCCGAGGCGGACGGCGTGGAGCCACTGGCGGGTCAGGCCGAGGCGCTCGGCGAGCCGCGGGTCGGCGCCGTAGGTCACGTCGCCCACGCACGGGTGGCGCACGGCCGACATGTGGACCCGGATCTGGTGGGTGCGGCCGGTCTCGAGATGGATCTCGAGGAGCGAGGCGCCGGGCATCGCCTCGACGGTCTCGTAGTGCGTCACCGAGTCCTTGCCACCGGCGACCACGGCCATCTTGTACGGCGCGGTGGGGTGCCTTCCGATGGGCGCCTCGACGGTGCCGGTCGTGGGGTCCGGGTGGCCCTGGACGAGGGCGTGGTAGACCTTCTCGACGGTCCGCTCCTTGAAGGCGCGCTTGAGGGTGCTGTACGCCAGCTCGGACTTGGCGACCACCATGAGCCCGGACGTGCCGACGTCGAGCCGGTGCACGATGCCCTGGCGCTCGGCGGCCCCCGAGGTCGAGATGCGGTGGCCCGCCGCGGCGAGGGCGCCGACCACGGTCGGCCCGTCCCAGCCCGGCGACGGGTGGGCGGCGACCCCGACCGGCTTGTCGACGACGACGACGTCGTCGTCCTCGTACACCAGCCGCATCCCCGCGACGGCGACCGGCGCGGGTGCCGGTGCGTCGACGTCGGGCAGGGTCACCTCCAGCCAGCCGCCGGCGACGAGCCGGTCGGCCTTGCCGAGGGTGCGGCCGTCGAGGGTGACTCCCCCGGCGGCGGCGAGCTCGGCGGCGCGGGTGCGTGACAGGCCCAGGAGCCGGGCGAGGGCGGCGTCGACCCGCTCTCCCACGAGGCCGTCCGGCACCGGGAGGGATCGGACCTCAGCCATCGGCGACCGTCCCGGTCCCTCTGCTTCCCCTGGCGGCGTCGTCGGTGCGGCTGCCGTCGACCTCCTGGCCCCGCAGGGCGAGGTAGCCGACGAGCACGGCGGCGCCGACGATGGCGATGTCGGCGACGTTGCCGACGAACCAGCCGTTGTAGCTGATGAAGTCGACGACGTGCCCGACCGCGAAGCCGGGGTCGCGGAACAGCCGGTCGTACAGGTTGCCGAGGCAGCCGCCCAGCAGCATGCCCAGCGCGACGGCCCAGGCGGTCGAACCGAGCCGGCGGGCGACTCGGAGCACGGCGACGGCCACGACGACCATCACGATGGTGAACACCCACGTCATCCCGGTGGCGAAGGAGAACGCCGCACCGGGGTTGTAGACGAGCTGCAGCCCGAGTGCATCACCCAGAACGGGCACGAGCTCGCCGCGCACGAGCCTCGCCTCGGCGAGGTACTTGGTCACCTGGTCGACGACGAAGATGCCCGCCGCGAGGCCGAGCAGGAGGCCGAGGAGCCGACGGCGGCGGGTGGGCGAGACCGCTGCGGACCCCGCGGTGGGTGCGGCCACGTCCGTGCCGGGCAGGGCAGCGCCGTCGTCATCCGCGTCGGTCAGGGCTGGCACGTCGGCGCGCCGCTGCGGGGCGCGCCCGGGCGGCGTCTCGGGCTGGCTGTCCATCGGGGTCATCCTCCCACGTCGGCCCCGGCACGCCGGACGGCGACGACCCCGTGGGGTCGCCGCCGTCCGTCGTGCTCGTCCGGGGTCAGATGCCCTCGGCCTTGGGGGCGCCGGACTCGACGTTGCTCAGGAGCGACTCGAGGTAGCTCTTCAGGCGCGTGCGGTAGTCACGCTCGAAGGTGCGCAGCTCGTCGATCTTGCGCTCGAGGAGCGAACGCTCCTGCTCGAGCTGGGTGAGGGTCCGGTTGTGCTGGTCCTCGGCCTCCTTGATGATCCGAGCACCCTCGGCCTGGGCCTCGGAGACGATCCGCTCGCCCTCTTCCCGGCCGTTGTTGACGTACTCGTCGTGCAGGCGCTGCGCGAGGGCGAGCATGCCGGTCGCGGACTCGGGCTCGCTGGAGCCGCCGGCCGGTGCGGCCTGCGGAGCGACAGGGGCGGCCTGCACCGGGGCCGGCTGGACCGGGGCGGCGGCGGGGACGGGGCGCACGGGCGCCTCGACGACCTCCTCCTCGCGCTTGTCGGCCTCCTCGGTGGCGCGCGCGCCGTTGCCGCCCTCGCGGGTCAGCTCGGCGATGCGGCGCTCGGCGGCGGCCAGCTTCGCCTTCAGCTCCTCGTTCTCGCCCGTCACCACCCGCAGCGTGTTGACAACCTCGTCAAGGAAGTCGTCGACCTCGTCCTGGTCGTAACCCTCACGGAACTTGGTCGGCTGGAACTTCTTGTTGAGGACGTCGTCTGCTGTGAGCAGCGCCATGGTCGTCACCTCGGTGTCGTCTTGTTCGGTCATGAGCGTTCGGTCCCGCTGCTCACTCGAGCAACCGTAGCGGACCCCCGCCAGGCAGGGCCTGCGAGGACATTAGCGGGCGATCTGGTTGCACTAGAAATTGCGTCCGACCCCCGCCACCAGCACGCGAAGGATCTGGACGCCGATGAAGAGCACCAGAAATCCGAGGTCGAGCTGGACCTGGCCGAGGCGCAGCGGCGGGATGAAGCGGCGCAGGAACCGCAGCGGCGGGTCGGTCAGGCTGTACACCAGGTTCGCGAGCACGAGGACGACGCCCGTGGGGCGCCAGGACCGCGCGAAGACCTGGATCCAGTCGAGGACCAGCCTGATGATCAGGACCAGCATGTAGAGCAGCAGCAGCAGGCCCAGCAGGTCGAAGAAGAAGGACAAAGGGTCAGCCCTGGGAGAAGAAGCGGCCGGGCACCCGGTCGCCGTCGGACTTGTCGGTGTCGACCTCGACCGTGGCCGGCGAGAGGAGGAACACCCTGTTGGTCACCCGCTCGATGGCGCCGTGCAGGCCGAAGACGAGGCCCGCGGAGAAGTCGACCATGCGCTTGGCGTCGGCCTCGCTCATGCCCGTGAGGTTCATGATCACGGGCGTGCCCTCGCGGAAGGCCTCGCCGATGACCCGGGCCTCGTTGTAGCTGACCGGGTGCACCGTCACGATCCTGCGCAGGTCCTCGGTCACCACGGGCTCCTCGATGTGCAGGGCGGCGGCGCGGGAGATCGGCGTGACCTCCGCGCGGTGCTCGGTGCGGTCGCGTTCACGGTCCCGCTCAGGCTCGGGCGCCTCGTCCTCGTACGCCTCCGGCTCGGGCGCGTCGTCGTAGAGCTCGTCCTCCGGCTCCGCCAGGGAGAGGTACTCCATCATCTTGCGCATCGTTCCGGCCATCGCTGCTCCTCGTGGTTTCGGTCACCGGCCGCGCCTGCGGCGACCTGCTGCTTCCCCCGACGCTAGACCAGTGCACGGATGCGTGGCGGCACGTCCGGCGGCGTGTCGTCCCGGCCCGGAGGACCGCTCAGAGCGCCCGGACCACGCCGGCGAACCGCCCGGTCGTCCCGGCACCGTCACGGCCCGCACGCCGGTGGGAGTACAGCCGTTCGTCCTCCATGGTGCACCCGTGGACGGTGTCCACGCCGCTCACGCCGAGCTCGGACAGCTGACGGAGCACCCCGGCGCGCAGGTCGAGGGCCGGCGTGCCCCACGAGGTGGTCGTCGCGGTGCCGGGGACGACCGCCTCGACCTCGTCCTGGAGGGGCTGGGGCACCTCGTAGCAGTGCCCGCACACGCTCGGCCCGACCGCGGCACGCACGTCCGACGGCGCGGCTCCCAGCTCCGCCATCCGCGAGACCGCCGCGTCGAGGACCCCGCGCACCAGGCCCTGGCGCCCCACGTGCGCCGCGCCGACGACGGAGCCGTCGGCGGCGGCGAGCAGCACGGGCACGCAGTCGGCGACCATCACGGCGAGGGCCACCCCGGCCGCCGCCCGGGCGACGAGCGCGTCGCACTCCCCGGCGCTCGTGCCGGTCCCGCCCGTGGCCTCGCGCACCACGTCGCCGTGCACCTGGTCCATCCAGACGATCCGGGTGCCGACGGCGGCCTCGAGGCGGGCCCGGTTGGCCAGGACCGCGGCACGGTCGTCCCCGACGTGCAGGCCGAGGTTCAGCCCGCCCGCGCCGGCCGGCGCCGACCAGGGCCCGGCGGAGACGCCCCCGGCGCGGGTGGTGAAGACACCGCGCGCGCCGGGGCCGAGGTCGGCCTCGAGCAGCGGGACCACGCCCGCCGGGGACCGCTCGATCACTTGAGGAAGTCGGGGATGTCCAAGTCCTCGTCGCGGCGGCGGGCCGGCTCCTCGTCGAAGACCCGGGGGACCTCGTAGGAGCGAGCCTGGCGGGGCTGGCCGTCCTCGCCGATGAAGGCGGGGACACCGCCGCCGGCGGTGACGGGCGCAGGCTCTGGCGCGGGTGCCGGCACGGTGCCGGGGCTCGGGGCCGAGGCCTGGACGGGGGCACCAGGCGTCGGCAGCACCGCCCGGTGCGCACCGGCCTCGGCCGGCTCGGCGAGCACGGCGGGCGGCACCGGCGCGGGCTCAGCGGCGGGCGGGGCCACCTGGCCCACGGGGCGTCCGGCGAGCTTGTTCTGCGAGCCTGCGGGGCCGGTGCCCTCGTCGAAGCCGGCGGCGATGACGGTCACGCGGACCTCGTCGCCGAGAGCGTCGTCGATGACCGCGCCGAAGATGATGTTCGCCTCGGGGTGCGCGGCCTCCTGCACGAGGCGGGCGGCCTCGTGGATCTCGAAGAGGCCGAGGTCGGAGCCGCCCTGGATGGACAGCAGGACGCCGTGCGCGCCGTCGATGCTCGCCTCGAGCAGGGGCGAGGAGATCGCCAGCTCGGAGGCCTGGACGGCGCGGTCCTCGCCGCGCGCGGAGCCGATGCCCATCAGGGCGCTGCCGGCGCCCTGCATGACCGACTTGACGTCGGCGAAGTCGAGGTTGATCAGACCCGGGGTGGTGATGAGGTCGGTGATGCCCTGGACACCCGAGAGAAGGACCTGGTCGGCAGACTTGAAGGCGTCCAGGACGGAGACGCCGCGGTCGGAGATGGACAGCAGACGGTCGTTCGGGATGACGATGAGGGTGTCGACCTCGGCACGCAGCGCCTCGATGCCGGACTCGGCCTGCACACCGCGCCGGCGCCCCTCGAAGGTGAACGGGCGCGTGACGACGCCGATGGTCAGCGCACCGAGCGAGCGGGCGATCCGGGCGACCACCGGCGCGCCGCCGGTGCCGGTCCCGCCGCCCTCGCCGGCGGTCACGAAGACCATGTCGGCGCCGCGGAGCACCTCCTCGATCTCCTCCGCGTGGTCCTCGGCGGCCTTCTTGCCCACCTCGGGGTCCGCGCCGGCGCCCAGGCCGCGAGTGAGCTCGCGGCCGACGTCGAGCTTGACGTCGGCGTCGCTCATGAGCAGCGCCTGCGCGTCGGTGTTGACGGCGATGAACTCGACGCCCTTCAACCCGACCTCGATCATGCGGTTGACGGCGTTCACGCCGCCACCGCCGATGCCCACCACCTTGATCACTGCCAGGTAGTTCTGCGGTGCCGCCACGTCGGTCCCTCTCGTCGTCCTTGGCCCAACCCTCAACCTCTACCTCAGGGTCAGACTTATGTCATTTTCTGCCACTGGTGACGCTAGGTGCCACGGATGCACGGAGCAACGACCAGGAGTGGTGTGTCGCGGGCGACGGTGCGCCGGCGGGCGTGTCGCGGGTGGCGTGTCGCGCACTCCGGGACGCCGCCCGTGCGCCGGCGGGTGCGGCCGAGCACGCTCAGCCGCTCGTCGTCGGCGAGCGGGGCACGCTCACGTCGTAGACGCCCGCGGGCTGCTGACGCAGCACGAGGAGCACCTCCGCCTTGAGCTCGTTCTCCTCGGCGCTCCCCCACTGCACGGTGGCCCCGTCGGCGAGCTTGAGGGTGACGTGCTCGGCCGAGCTCGCGCCGGCCTCGGCCACCTGGCCCAGCAGGTCGGTCGGCAGCGAGCCGAGCACGGTCAGCACGGCGTCGAGTGCCGGTGCGGTCTCGGCGGAGGTCGACAGCGGCACGGTCACCTCGGGCAGGTCGGCCGGCGCCTCCGGCACGGTGGTGACCTGGACGCCCTGGTCGTCGAGCAGCACCCACCCGCCCTCGGCGGGCGCGGAGGCGACAGGCTCGCGCGGGACCACGGTCACGGTCAGGCCGTGGGGCCAGGACCGGGCGACCTGCGCGCTCTCGACGGCCGTCACCGAGGCCACCCGGTCGGCCACGCCCGCGGTGTCGACGCGCAGCAGCGGGGTGCCGATCTCCGGCTCGACGGCGGCCCGGACCTGCGCGGCGTCGACGTGCCCGCCGACGCCGTCGATCTGGATCCGCTCGCCGTCCAGGGCTAGCAGCGGCGAGAACAGCACGGCCCAGGTCAGGCCCGCGAGGAAGGCGACCACCGCGACGGCGATGCCGAGCCGTCGCAGCAGCAGGCGCCGGTCGGCGGCGGCCTTCTCGGCCAGGCGGGCGGCCAGGCCGGTGCTGACGGCGGTCGACGCGGCACCCTGCGGACGGTCGGGCAGCTGGGCGCCGGTGGGGACGAACGGTGGACGCGCCAGGGCGCGACCCGTCCGTGGCTGATCCCCAGCCGGCGAGGTGCGGGCGGCCGGAGCCGGCGCCTGCGCACCGGGGCGCTGCCGTGGCTCGCCGGCCCGTGCCTCCGCGTCGGCCGGGGCGCGGCCCCTGCCGCCGGCGCCGGACGTGCTGCCGCCGGCGCCGGACGTGCTGCCGCGGGCGCCGGACCTCTCACCCCTGGCACCAGACGTGGCCCCGCGGGCGGCGGGGGTTCGGGGCGCAGGCGTCTCGGGCTCGGGCTGGCGGCGGGGCTGGCGGGGCGCGGCCGGGGGCCTCATGCCCGTTCCTCGAGCCGGGCGAGGATCACCGGCCCCAGCTCGGTGACGTCGCCGGCCCCGACGGTGAGGACGAGGTCGCCGGGGCGGGCCGCGTCCGCGGCGGCGTGGGCGGCCTGCACGCGGTCGGCGACGTGGCGGGCGCGCGCGCCACCGCCGCGCCGTCCCATCGCGTCGGTGATGAGGCTGCCGTCCACGCCGGGGACAGGGTCCTCGCGTGCTCCGTAGACGTCGGTGACGACGACCTCGTCCGCTGCCCCGAGGGCGGCGGCGAACTCCTCGGCGAAGGTCCGCGTGCGCGAGTACAGGTGCGGCTGGAACAGCACGACCACGCGCCCCTCCCCGGCCTCGAGGCGCGCGGTGCCGAGCGTGGCGGCCACCTCGGTCGGGTGGTGCGCGTAGTCGTCCACCACCCGCACGCCGGCGGCCTCGCCGCGGTGCTCGAAGCGCCGCCCGGTGCCGGTGAACGCGCCGAGGGCCGCCGCCATCTCCTCGGGGCCGACGCCGAGCTCGAGCCCGGCGCACCACGCGCCGGCCGCGTTGAGGAGCATGTGCGCGCCGCCGACCCGCAGGTGGAGGTCCACCTCGACGACGGCGTCGTCGAGGCCGGCGAGGGTGACCCGCGCGGACGAGGTGCCCCCGGTCATCGAGGTCGCCGGGGCGAGGGTGGCGTGCGCCTCCACCCCCTCGGGGGCGGGGCCGCGTCCGTAGGTGACGACCCGGGTGCCGCCGGCCACGGCGTGCCGGACCAGGGCGAGAGCTCCGGCGTCGTCCGCGCACGCGACGAGCAGCCCTCCCGGGACGAGGCGGTCCACGAACTCCTCGAAGGAGCGCCGGAAGGCGGCCTCGCTGCCGTGGTGGTCGAGGTGGTCCGGCTCGACGTTCGTCACCAGCGCCACGCGGGGCGCGTAGTTGAGGAAGGACCCGTCGGACTCGTCCGCCTCCGCGACGAACGCCCGCCCGGTCCCGAGGTGGGCGCCGGTCCCCAGCGCCAGCACGGTCCCGCCGATGGCGTAGGAGGGGTCCTGGCCGGCGGCACGCAGCGCGACGGCGAGCATCGCCGAGGTGGACGTCTTGCCGTGGGCGCCGGCGACGGCGACGAAGTCCAGGCCCGCGGCGGCGCGCGCGAGCGCCTGGGAGCGGTGCAGGACGGGCAGGCCGCGTCCGCGCGCGGCGGCCAGCTCGGGGTTGGACTCGCGCACCGCCGTGGAGACGACGAGCGACCCCGTGTCTGGCACGTGCGCCGCGTCGTGGCCGACGTAGGTGCGGACACCGAGGCCGCGCAGGCGGGCCAGCACGGCCGAGTCGCGCTGGTCCGAGCCGGAGACGTCGTGCCCGCGGGCGGCGAGGAGCTCGGCGACGGCGGACATGCCCGCCCCGCCCACCCCCACGAGGTGGAAGCGCTCAGCCACGGTCGTGCCCCCCACCGGCGCGGTGCGCCTCCGCGGCCTCGGCGGCCTCCCGCACGAGCGCGGCCAGGTGGGACGCGCCGTCGCTGGGGCCGGCGGCCGCGGCCGCCGCGCCACGGCGCCGCAGCTCCTCGCCGTCGGCGAGCAGCGCGGTGACCCGCTGGGCGACCCACGTGGCGTCGAGGGCGGAGTCCTCGACGATGACACCGCCGCCGGCCGCGACGACGTCCGTGGCGTTGAGCCGCTGCTCGCCGTTGCCGACGGGCAGGGGCACGTAGACGGCGGGGAGGCCGAGGGCGGCCAGCTCGGAGACGGTCCCGGCGCCGGAGCGGCACAGGACCAGGTCGGCGCAGGCGTAGGCGAGCTCCATGGCACCGAGATACTCGCGCACGTGGTAGCGGTCGGCGACCTCGGGGACGTCCCGGGCGGCGGCCGCGACGGCGGCCCGCACCTCCGTGTCCTTCCCCCGGCCGGTCAGATGGAGCACCTGCGCGCCCGCGCCGGCGAGGGCGGCGGCGGCGCCGGCCACGGCCTCGTTGAGCCGCTGGGCGCCGAGCGAGCCGCCCGTCACGAGCAGCGTCGGCAGGGAGGGGTCGAGGCCGAGCTCCGCGGCACCGGCGGCCCGGCGGGCCGCGGCCCCCTCGGGCGTGGCCCGGTCGGCGACGAGGGCGGCGACGGCCGGGCGCAGCGGCAGCCCGGTGACCTCGGTGCGGCCGCGTGCGGCCCGCAGCGGGGTCGACGCGAAGGTGAGGGCGACGACGGCGGCCCACCGGGCGCCGAGCCGGTTGGCGAGCCCCGGGCGGGCGTTCTGCTCGTGGATGACGACGGGCACGCGGCGCCGTCGGGCGGCGAGGTAGGCGGGGGTGGCGACGTAGCCGCCGAACCCGACGACCACCTGGGCGCCGCTCTCGTCGATGGCCGCGCCCGCGGCGCGGACGGCGCCGGAGAGACGCCCGGGCAGTCGCAGCAGGTCGGCGGAGGGCCGGCGCGGCAGCGGCACGCGCTCGACGATGCGGAGCGGGTACCCCGCCTCCGGCACCAGGGTGCGCTCGAGCCCGGCCGCGGTGCCGAGCACGGTGATGTCGGCACCGTCGTGGGCGCGCAGCTCGGCGGCCGTGGCCAGCAGCGGGTTGACGTGCCCCGCCGTGCCGCCGCCGGCGAGGAGGACGCGCAGGGTCTCAGCCACGGCGTGACCGCCCGGAGACGACGGCGAGCGAGCGTCGCACGACACCCTTGCGGGTGGCGAGGGCCTGGGCCGCACCCGGCTCGGAGCGGGCGAAGGACAGCAGCACCCCGATCGCGATGAGGGTGGAGATCATCGCCGAGCCGCCTGCCGAGACCAGCGGGAGGGGCACGCCGATGACGGGCAGGAGCCCGATGACGACGCCGATGTTCACCAGCGCCTGGGCGAGGATCCACGTGGCGATGGCTGCCGTCGCGATCTGGACGAAGGGGTCCGGGTGGCGTCGCACGATCCGGAACATGCCGACGGCGAGCCCCCCGAAGAGGCCGAGGACGAGGAGGGTGCCCAGCAGCCCGAGCTCCTCGCCGACGATCGCGAAGATGAAGTCGTTGTGGGCCTCGGGCAGGTACGACCACTTCTCCCGGGAGGCGCCCAGCCCGACGCCGGAGAGCCCCCCGGTGCCGAGGCCCCACAGGCCGTGCCGGGTCTGGAAGCCGGCGCCTGAGGGGTCGGCCTCGACCAGGCCGAGGAAGGACATCACGCGGGTGGTGCGGCTGTGCGAGGAGAGGATCAGCGCGGTGGCCACGCCCGCGCCGGCCACCCCGGCGAACGCGAACCACTTCATCGGCAGCCCGGCGACGAAGAAGGCGCCGACGACGAGTCCCACCATGACGAGCACGGTGCCCATGTCGTGCCCGGCGAGCACGAGCCCGACGGCCGTGAGCGAGCCGATCCCCGCCGGGACCAGCACGTGCTTCCAGTCGTGGAGCAGCGCGGCCTTGCGGGACAGCACCAGGCCGAGCCACAGGGCCAGGCCGAGCTTGAGGAACTCCGACGGCTGCAGGGTCTGGTTCACGCCCGGGACGTAGATCCAGTTGACGTTGCCGTTCTCCTCCAGGCCGAGCGGGGTGAAGATCAGCAGCTGCAGCGCCAGGGCCCCGCCCAGGGCGGGCCAGGCGAGCCGCTTGTACCAGGTCACCGGGATGCGGGAGGCGGCGATCGCCAGCGGCAGGCCGATGAAGACGAACTTGGCCTGACCGAGGAACTCCGCGTAGGGGTTGCCGTCGTTGTCGCGGATGGAGGAGATGGTGGACGCGGAGAGCACCATGACGACGCCCAGGGCCAGCAGGAGCAGGGCCGAGCCGGCCACCAGGTAGTAGCTGAGCGCGGCGATCTCCCGGGTCGTGGTCCCCGGGGTGCTGCGCGCGGTGGTGCGTCCCGCGGGCCTGGCGGCGCCGCCGGCCGGCCGGGCGGGGCGGGGCGCGCCTCCCGTCGACCGCGCGGGCCGCGCAGGACGGGCCGTCGACCGCGCCGGCCGGGCCGGGGCGGTGCGGGTGCGGCGCCGCACGCCGTCGAGCGTGCTCATCTGCTGCCTCTCAGGGCGCGCGCGGCACGGGTGAACGCGTCGCCGCGCTCGGCATAGCTGCGGAACTGGTCAATCGAGGCGCAGGCAGGGGCCATCAGCACGGTGTCGCCCGGCCGGGCGAGCCGTGCCGCCTCGGCGACCGCCCGCGTCATCACGTCCCCATCCTCACCAGGGACGACCTCGATCACCGGGACGTCGGCCGCGTGTCGTGCCAGGGCGCCCCGGAGCGGCTCGCGGTCGGTGCCGATCAGGACGACGGCGTGCAGCCGGTCCCGCTGGGCGGCCACGAGGTCGTCGAAGGTGGCTCCCTTGGCGAGGCCGCCGGCGATCCACACGACCGTGCCGGCCGGCAGGGCCCCGAGCGACGCGGCGGCGGCGTGGGCGTTGGTCGCCTTGGAGTCGTCGATGTAGGCGACGCCGTCGACGGTGGCCACCAGCTCGATCCGGTGGGCTCCCGGGGCGTAGTCGCGCAGGCCCTGACGCACGTGCTCGGGCGCCACCCCGTGGGCGCGGGCCAGGGCGGCCGCGGCGAGGGCGTTCGCGAGCACGTGGTCGGGCACCTCGGCGCCCGCCGGGGCCAGGTGGGCCAGGTCGGCGCGGGTGGCGAGCTCGGCGGCCGCGGTGTGCCGCTCGGCGATGAACGCCCGGTCGACGAGGAACTCCTCGACGAGGCCGAGCTGGCCGACGGACGGGGTCCGCAGCGTGGTCCCGACCGCGCGCGCCCCCTCGACGACGTCGGCCTCCTCCACCATGGCGCGCGTGGCGGGGTCGGCCTCGTTGTAGACGCAGGCGACCTGGGTGCGCTCGTACACGCGGGCCTTGTCCGCCCGGTAGGCGTCGTAGGAGCCGTGCCAGTCGATGTGGTCGGGGGCCAGGTTCAGGCACGCGCTGGCCTGGGGGCTCACGGTGTGGGTGGAGTGCAGCTGGAAGCTGGAGAGCTCGACCGCGAGCACGTCCGCTCCCCCGGCGGCCGCCACGCGCACGATCGGGGTCCCGACGTTGCCGACCGCCGGTGCGTTCTCCCCCGCCGCCGTCAGGATGGAGGCGAGCATCGAGACGGTGGTGGTCTTGCCGTTCGTGCCGGTCAGGGTCAGCCACGGGGCGCGGGTGCCGTCGGGGCGGCGTGCCTGCACGCGCCACGCCAGCTCGACCTCGCTCCACAGCGGCACGCCCGCCGCCGCGGCGCGCACGTGCAGCGGCGAGACCGCCGGGACCCCGGGCGAGACGACGACGAAGTCCGGCTCCCCGGCGAGGACCTGCTCGGCGAGGTCGGCGGGGTCGGCGGCCGCGGCGAGCCGTGCCCCCGCGGGCACCTCCCCGCTCTCGCGGGCGGCGTCCAGCGCGGCGGCGTCGGCGTCGTGGCCGGAGAGCTCTGCACCGGTGCTGCCGAGGACGTCCAGCGCCGCCCGCCCCGAGGCACCGAGACCGACGACGGCGACGCGGGCGCCGTCGAGGTGGAGGGGCCCGCCGCCGCCCGCGCCGGCACCGCTCACGCCGGGGCCGCCGGTCATGACGGCGCCACCGAGACCCACTCGGCGTAGAACATGCCGAGGCCGAGCGCGACGCACAGGGCGGCGATGATCCAGAACCGCACGACGATGGTGACCTCGCCCCAGCCCTTGAGCTCGAAGTGGTGGTGCAGCGGGGCCATGCGGAACACCCGTCTGCCGGTCATCTTGAAGAAGCCGATCTGGATGACGTCGCTCATGACGATGATGACGAAGAGCCCACCGAGGATCACGGCGAGGAACTCGGTCCGGGTGAGGATCGACAGGCCGGCCAGCGCGCCGCCGAGGGCGAGGGAGCCGGTGTCGCCCATGAAGATCTGTGCCGGGGAGGTGTTCCACCACAGGAACCCGAAGCACGCGCCGACGATGGCGGCGGTGACGATGGCCAGGTCCCGCGGGTCGCGGACCTCGTAGCAGCCCGGGCCGGGCTCCCTCAGGTACTGGCACGACTGGTTGGACTGCCAGATCGTGATGACCGTGTAGGCGCCGAAGACGAACATCGACGCGCCGGTGGCGAGGCCGTCCAGCCCGTCGGTCAGGTTCACCGCGTTGGACCAGGCGGTGATGAGGAAGTTGGCCCACAGCACGAAGAGCACGACCCCCAGCCCGGCCCCGGCCCACGCGAGGTCGATGCCGGTGTCCCGGATGAAGGAGATCCGGGTGGAGCCCGGCGTGCGGTAGTTCTCGTTCTCGAACTGCAGCGCCAGCACCGCGAACGTGATGCCGATGACGGCCTGCCCGATGAGCTTGCCGCGCTCGTCGAGGCCGAGGGAGCGCTGTCGGGAGATCTTGATGTAGTCGTCGAGGAAGCCGATCAGGCCCATGCCGACCATCAGGAAGAGCAGCAGGAGGCCGGAGGCGTTCGGCAGCCGCCCGGTGACGATGTTCGAGACGGTGTACCCGAGCACGGTGGCGCCGATGATGACGACGCCGCCCATGGTGGGCGTGCCGCGCTTGGTGAAGTGGGCGGTCGGTCCGTCCTGGCGGATGAACTGGCCGTAGTTCTTCGCCACGAGCAGGCGGATGAACAGCGGGGTGCCGGCCATGGCGACGATGAGCGCCACCGCCCCCGCGATGAGCACGGACATCATGAGGCGGTCCTCCCGGTGGTGCCCTCGAGCAGCGCGTCCGCCAGGCGCCAGATCCCGGAGCCGTTCGAGCCCTTGAGCAGCACGACGTCGCCGTGCCGCAGCCGCTGGTCCAGCAGCGTCCGTGCGGCGTCGACGTCGGGCACCTGCACCACCTCGTGGCCGGCGCGGTCGGCGGATCCTCCCGGGGCGCCGTCGGCGGCCTCGCGGGCCCCCGCGGCCAGGGCGGTCGTGCCCTCCCCGACGGCGACGACGACGTCGACGCCCAGCCGGACGGCGTCCGCGCCCACGGCACGGTGCTCGGCGTCGGAGTACTCGCCGAGCTCGAGCATCTCGCCGAGGACGGCGACGCTGCGCCGGCCGTCGGCGAGCCCGACGAGGGCCCGCAGCCCGGCTCGCACCGAGTCGGGGTTGGCGTTGTAGGAGTCGTCCACGACTCGCACGCCGTCGGCGCGGTCGCGCACGTCCATGCGGTGCGGGCTCGCGGCGCCGGCGCCGGCGAGGACGTCGGCCACGGTCTCGGGCGCGACGCCGAGCTCCAGGGCGACGGACGCGGCGGCGAGGGCGTTGGTGACGTGGTGCTCGCCCACGAGCGCGAGGCGGACGTCCAGGCTGACCTGGGGGGTCACCAGGCGGAAGGCGGCCCGTCCGGCGTCGTCCACGCGGACGTCCTCCGCCCGCACGTCCGCGCCGTCGGAGCGGCCGAAGCGCACCACCTTGGCGGGGGCGAGCGAGGCCATGGCGGCGACGCGGGCGTCGTCGGCGTTGAGGACGGCGGTGCCGCCGGGCGCGAGGCCGGCCACGAGCTCGGACTTGGCGCGGGCGACGTTCTCGATGCCGCCGAACTCGCCCAGGTGCGCCCGGCCGACGGCGAGGACGACGGCGACGTCCGGCGGGGCGACCGAGGTGAGGTACTCGAGGTTGCCGACGTGGTCGGCGCCCATCTCCAGCACCAGGGTCCGGGTGGTGCCGGTGGCCCGCAGGACCGTCAGCGGCAGGCCGATCTCGTTGTTGAGGGACCCGGGCGGGGCGATGCGCTCGCCGAGCGGCGCGAGCAGGCGGGCGAGGAGGTCCTTCGTGGTGGTCTTGCCCACCGAGCCGGTCACGGCGACCACCTGCAGCGGGTCCTCGGCGCCCCGGCGCGCACGGAGCTCGGCGAGCACGTGCCTGGCGAGGCGGCCCAGGGCGGCGGCGACGTCGTCGACGAGGACGGTCCGGGCCGCGTCGGCACCGGGGACGGGACGGGACACGAGCGCCCCGGCGGCGCCGGCCTCCAGCGCGCCCACGACGAAGTCGTGCCCGTCCACGTGCTCGCCGACGAAGGCGGCGAAGAGGGCCCCGGGCGCGACCGCGCGGGAGTCGGTGACGACGTCGCCCGTGACGGGCACGTCCTCCTCCCCCGCGAGCTCGCCGCCCGTGACGGCGGCGACCTGCGCGAGCGTCATCTCGATCATCAGCTGTGTCCTCCGGCGCGCTGCACCAGGGCGGCACGCACCTCTTCGCGGTCGTCCAGGTGGTGGTCCACGCCGGCGATCTCCTGCACGGTCTCGTGGCCGCGGCCGGCGACGAGCACCGTGTCGTCCTCGCCGGCCTCGAGGACAACCGTACGGATGGCCTCGCTCCGGCTCCCAATCTCACGCACCGTGGCGTCGGGCACATGGACGCGCGCCGCGGCGAGAACCTCGGCCCGGATCTGCTCGGCCGGCTCGTCGTGCGGGTCGTCGTCCGTGACGACGACGACGTCCGCGCCGTCGACCGCGACCCTGGCCATCTCGGGCCGCTTGGAGCGGTCGCGGGAGCCGGTGGCGCCGAAGACGAGCACCAGCCTGCCCTTCGTCGTCGGGCGCAGGGCGGCGAGCGCCTTGTCGAGCGCGCCGGGGTTGTGAGCGAAGTCGACGATCACGCGGGGCGCGTCGGCGAGCTGCTCCATGCGTCCGGGCACCTGCGGGCTCAGGCCGCCGGCGGCGGCGAGGGCGTCCCCGAGGGTGGCGGGGTCCACGCCGCTCTCCAGCACCATCGCGGCGGCCAGGGCGGCGTTGGCGACGTTGAAGTCGCCGGGCAGGCCGGTGCGGGTGCGCAGCGTCCGCCCGTCGCGGTGGACGAGGGTGAAGGCGGTGCCGGTGCCGTCCGCGGCCACCTCCCGCACCCGCCAGTCCGGGTCCTCGAACGTGCCGTCGTGGACGGCGAGGGTCACGACGGCGCCGGGGTGGACGGTCGCGGAGCGCTCCGCGAGCCGCCGGCCCCAGTCGTCGTCGACGAGCACCACACCGCGGCGCGAGCGGGCGGGGGTGAAGAGCTCCGCCTTGGCGTCGAAGTACTCGTCGAGGGTGGCGTGGAAGTCCAGGTGGTCCTGGGTGAGGTTGGTGAAGCCGGCGACGTCGAAGACCACCGGGTCCACCCGGTGCAGGGCGAGGGCGTGGGAGGAGACCTCCATGACGAGGTCGTCCACCTCCTCCGCGACCATCGTCGCCAGGAGCGCCTGCAGGTCCGCGGGCTGCGGCGTCGTCAGGGTGGCCGGCACGGCGTGCTCGCCCACGCGCAGCTCGACGGTGCCGATGAGCCCGGTGCGCCGGCCGAGGGCACGGAGCGCGTGCTCGAGCATGAAGACGGTGGTGGTCTTGCCGTTCGTGCCCGTCACCGCGAAGGTGCCGAGGCGGTCCGCGGGGCGGTCGTACAGCGTGGCGGCGAGCTCCCCCAGCAGGGCGGGGACGTCGTCGGCCACCAGCACCGGGACGCCGAGCGGGTCGTCGCCGGCGAGCAGCCGCTCGCCGGCGGGGTCGGTCAGGACCGCGGCGGCCCCCGCGTCGACCGCGGCCCGGGCGAACCGGGCGCCGTGCACGTGCCCGCCGGTGTGCGCGGCGAAGAGCTCCCCGCCGGCGATCTCCCGGTTGTCGGCGCGCACTCCCCGGACGGTCACGTCCGCCCACCCGGGCCCCCCGGCCCCCGCGACGGTGAGCGGGAACGGTCCCACCAGGTCACCGAGGCGGCGGGGCGGAGGCACAGCTGTACGCAGCTTCTGTCGGGAGGAGGTCACCGCCCCATTGTTGTCGTTCCCGGCGCCACGTCCATCCGGGGCGGTCACTGCCCCGACTCGAGCGGGAGGTCCGGCGTCGGCTCGGTCGACGGCGGGACGCCCATGTCACGCAGGGCGAAGCCCATGACCTCGCTGAAGGTCGGGCCGGCGACGGTGCCGCCGTAGGAGGTGCCCGCGCCGCGGTAGACGACGACGCCGACGGCCACCCGCGGGTTCTCCGCCGGTGCCACGCCCACGTAGGAGCCGAGCCGGTTGGAGAGCCCGCCGGCCGCGTCGAGAATCTCGGCGGTGCCGGTCTTGGCGGCGACGCGGTACCCGTCGACCGCGCCCTGGGGGCCCGTGCCGCCCTTCTGCACGACGGACTCCATCATGGCGAGCATCGTGTCCGCGGTCTCCTCGCTGAGCACCTGCTCGCCGGGGCCGACCTCGGTGGGGCTGAACTGCCCGTCGCCGTCGGTGGTGCCGTCGACGATGTGCGGGTCGACCCGGACGCCGCCGTTGCCGAGGGTGGCCACCATGGAGGTGTTCTGCAGGAGCGTCACCGACATGCCCTGCCCGAACATCGTGGTGTAGCGGGTGCGGCCGTCCCAGTCGTCCGGGTCCCGCACCACGCCGGCCGCCTCGCCGGGCAGCTCGACGCCGGTGGTCCGGCCGAAGCCGAGGCCCCGCAGCAGGTTGAACCGGTCGCGGTCGTCGACCATGTCACCGATCTGCACGGTGGCCGTGTTCGAGGACATCTGCAGCGCGCCCGTGGTGGTGAGGTGGCGGGTCTCGTGCGGGCTGTTGTCGCGGAAGGTCTGCCCGTTGGGCATGGTCAGGGTGTCCGGCACGGTGAACGCGGTGGTCGCGTCGATCTTGCCCTGCTCCAGCGCGAGCGCGAAGGTGGGCAGCTTGCCCGTGGAGCCGGGCTCGTAGGGGCTCGAGACGGCACGGGAGCCGCGGTCCTCGGGCGCCCAGTCCTGGTAGTTGCCCGGGTCGACGCTGCCGGAGTCGGCCAGGGCCAGGATGCGGCCGGTGCCGATCTCCTCGACGACGACGGCGCCCCAGGCACCCCCGTGCTTCTCGACGGCCTCGTCGATGCTGCGCTGGGCGACGTGCTGGAGGTCGCGGTCGATCGTGGTGTGGACGGTGTGCCCCTGGACCGCGGGCACCTCCTCGCGGTGGCCGGTGGGGATGACCTGCCCGGTGGCGCCGATCTCGACGGTGAGGGAGCCGTCCTTCCCGGTCAGCACGTCGTCCATGGTCAGCTCGAGGCCGGCGAGGCCGTGCCGGTCGCGCCCGACGTAGCCGATGATGTTGCCGGCAGTGCTGCCGTTGGGGTAGATCCGCGCCGTCGTCTCCTCCGGCTCGATGCCGGGGATGTTCAGGGCGTCGATCTCGCGCCACTGCTCCGGGGTCAGGCCCTTGGCGAGGTAGACGAACGTCGAGTCCCCCACCATCTGGGCGCCGAGCTCGGCCTTGTCGCGGTCGAGCAGGGGGGCGAGCACCTCCGCCGCGGCGGCGGCGCCGGTGGAGAGGACCTCACCGGTCTCCTCGTCCTTCAGTTCGTAGTTGCGCACCCGGAGCTGGTTGACGCCCACGTTGTACCGCTCGACGGAGGTGGCAAGGATCTCGCCGTCGCTGTCGACGATGTCGCCGCGGGGGGCGCGGATGGGCGACGTGCGCGTGCGGTCCTCCCGCGCCTGGTCGGCCAGCTCCTGGCCCTGGAAGGCCTGGACGTAGACCAGCCGGCCGCTGAAGACGAGCAGGACGGTCAGGACGAGGACGAGGATGGCCTGCCGACGCAGCCGCGGGCCGCGCAGCGCGGCGTTCCTCGCGCTCATCCCTCGTCCTCCGCCCCCAGGATGCTGCCATCGGCCAGTAGCACGAAGCGGATGTCCTCGGCCGGGACCATGCCCAGCTCCTTGGCCCGCTCCTCGAGAGCCGCCGGCGACCCGGCCTGCTCGACCTGGGCGCGCAGGGAGGCCTCGCCCTCGTCGAGCCTGTTCAGGGCCACCTGCTTGTCGTGGATCTCGTAGGAGGTCGCCGCCATCTGGGTGTTGAGCAGGAGGACCCCGAGCAGCGCACCACCGAGGACCGCCGCGCACAGGAGGAGGAACGGGACGACGCTGCGCGCGGGGGCCGGACTGGGCACCACCTCCAGGCGTGGCCGCCACGACGGGCGTGGCGCGGTCGCTCTGGTCGCGCGTGCGGTTGCAGCGCTCATGCGGCATTCCTCCTGTGGCTCCGGTCAGGGGGTGGGAGCAGGTGGTCGGGGGTGGGTCGGACACGTTCGGCGGCGCGCAGGCGGACCGAGGCGGCACGGGGGTTGCGGGCCCGCTCCTCCTCGTCGGCCTCCTCGGCGCCACGGGTGAGCAGCTCCAGGTAGGGCCGGTGCGTCTCGGGCTCGAACGGCAGGTCCGGCGGGGCCGAGCTGCGGGCGCCGGCGGCGAGCACCGTCTTCACGGCGCGGTCCTCGAGCGAGTGGTAGGACTCGACGACGATGCGCCCCTTCACGGCGAGCGCCTCGACCGCCCGCGGCAGGGCCCGCTCGAGAACCTCGAGCTCGCCGTTGACGGCGATGCGCAGCGCCTGGAAGGTGCGCTTCGCAGGGTTGCCTCCCCGGCGCTTGGCGGCCTGCGGGAGGTTCTCGCGGACGATGTCGACGAGCTCGCCGGTGCGCTCCAGCGGGGCGGTCGCCCGACGGCGCACGATCGCGGCGGCGATGCGCCCGGCGAACTTCTCCTCGCCGTAGACGCGGAGGATCCGGCGCAGCTCGGCCTCGTCGGCCGTGGCGAGCAGCTCTGCGGCGGAGATGCCGCTCGACTGGTCCATCCGCATGTCGAGCGGGGCGTCGTGGGCGTACGAGAACCCGCGGGCGGTGTCGTCCAGCTGGAGCGAGGAGACACCGAGGTCCATGAGCACGCCCTGCACGAGGCCGTCCCGCCCGTGGTCGGCGGCGACGTCGTCGATGTGGTCGTAGGTGGCGCGCACGGCGGTGAAGCGGCCGGCGAACGGGGCGAGGCGGGCCGTCGCGAGCTCGAGGGCCTGCGGGTCGCGGTCGATCCCGACGACGTGCAGGTCCGGGAAGCGCCGCAGCGCGGCCTCGGTGTGACCACCCATACCGAGCGTGGCGTCGATCATCACGGCGCCCGGCTCGCCGACGGCGGGAGCGAGGAGGTCGAGGCAGCGCTCGAGCAGCACGGGGACGTGCAGCGCGTCGGCGTCCGCCTGGCTCATGCGGTGCTCCTGGTCCGTTCGGGTCGTGGGTGGTGCTGGTGAGTGTCTGGTCGGGGGCCCTCCACCGCCCGACCAGGACTCCCTCCGCCTGCTCTGACGCCGGGGAAGTGCGTCAGAGTCGCGGTGAGAGACCTCGTCGTGCGGGGGTGGTGCCGGATCGGTTCGAACGGGAGCGTGGGGTACCTCAGAAGAGACCGGGGACCACCTCCTCCGCCGTCTCGGCGAAGGCCTGCTCCTGCTCGGCCAGGTACGTCTCCCACGCCGCCGCGTCCCAGATCTCGATCCGGGTACCGGCGCCGATCACGGCCAGGTCCCGCGTGAGCCCGGCGTACTGGCGCAGCGCCGAGGGGATCGTGATGCGGCCCTGCTTGTCCGGGACCTCGTCGGTGGCGCCGGAGAGGAAGACACGCAGGTAGTCGCGGGCCTGCTTGCTGGTGACGGGGGCCTGTCGCAGCCGGGAGTGCATGTCCTCGAACTCCCGCATGGGGAAGACGTAGAGGCACCGCTCCTGGCCGCGGGTGAGGACGATGCCGCCCGCCAGCTCCTCGCGGAACTTGGCGGGAAGGATGAGGCGCCCCTTGTCGTCGAGACGAGGTGCGTGAGTACCCAGGAACACATCGGCACCTCCCCTCCTTCTCCGCTCGCCACCAGTGGGCCCCACATTACTCCACTTCCCTCCCCTGCGCAGGAGTTTGTGGGCACTTCTTGCAGATTCGGCACGCGAAATCGCAGGTGAACGCTGGTGGGGCAGGGTGGAGGGAAAAACAACGCCGGCGCCCGGTGCTGGCGTCCGCAGTGGCGGCCTCGTGCGAGCGACGGGAGGGCGGCCTCGCCCGGATCGACAACGTCCTGACTCCACCGGCGCGAAAGGTCCACCGGCGGGGCGACGAGGTTGCCGTTCTGGTCAGATTCCGGCGCTCGACGAACCATTTCGGCCAGCTCGTCCGGCGTTCGTGAGAGGAGCACCCGGCCGGTGGAGCGGAGTGGAGACCGGCCGGTGGAGCGGAGTGGGGGCCGCCCGGTGGAGCGAAGTGGAGACCGCCCGGTGGAGCGGAGTGGAGACCGCCCGGTGGAGCGGAGTGGAGACCGCCCGGTGGAGCGGAGTGGGGACCGCCCGGTGGAGCGGAGTGGAGACCGCCCGGTGGAGCGGCGTGGAGACCGGCCGGTGGGGCGAAGTGGAGACCGGCCGGTGGAGCGGAGTGGGGACCGGCCGGTGGGGCGAAGTGGAGACCGGCCGGTGGAGCGAAGTGGAGACCGCCCGGTGGAGCGGCGTGGAGACCGCCCGGTGGAGCGAAGTGGAGACCGGCCGGTGGAGCGAAGTGGAGACCGCCCGGTGGGGCTAGGTGACGTCCCCGCCGGCAGTCACGCTGACGACGACCGGCGCCCGCCCGGAGAACGAGCAACCCGTGACCGTCCGGTCACGGGCTGTGTCAGCGAGATGAACGACGAGTGGGGCGTCAGCGCCCGCGCTCCTCGTTGCGCCGGTTCCACCGGTCCTCCTGACGCTGCATGAACCCGGCGGACGGGGCCTTGCCCCCCGGACGGCGAACGCCGCCGCGGCCGCCGCCCTTGGTCGCGCCGCCGCGCGGGCCGGTGATCGCGAGCATGACGCCACCGAGCATCGCCAGGAACCCGAGCACGCCCAGCCAGACGTAGCCAGTCGCGACACCGCCGACCAGGCCGCCGAGGCCGACCAGGAAGAGGAGGACGCCCAGGCTGAGCCTGCGCACGTTCGGCCGCGGCTTGTCGGCGAGCGTGTTGGCGAGCTTGGGGTCGTCGGAGCGCAGCTGCTGCTCCATCTGCTGGAGCATCCGCTGCTCATATTCGGAGAGAGGCATTGGACCTCCAGTCTCGCCACGAGACCGCCTGTCACTGGCGGTATGGGATCAGGATAGGTCTCCGGAGGCGCTGTTGAAAGCGGAGTGCCGTTTGTTGTCGAGCAACGTGGCCGGACGCACGACCTGGGAGCCGAACCGGGCCCTCACACCGTCCATGGCGCGCTCCGCGAGCGCCCTTTGCGGGTCGTCGTCGAGGGCGCCCTGCACGCCCGTGGTCGCGGCCGGCGCGAGTCGCTCCGCCCGGACGCCCAGCAGCCGGACACCGGCCGTCGGGATGTCGACGCCGGCGAGCAGGGCCCGGGCGGCGGCGTTGATGTCGTGCGCGAGGTCGGTGGGCGCTTGAAGGGTGCGGGAGCGGCTCAGGGTGGTGAAGTCCGCGTGGCGGACCTTGATCGCGACCGTCCACGCGACCATCTCCTCCGCGCGCAGGCGCGCGGCGCACTCGTGCGCCTGGCGCAGCAGCATCTTCTCCAGGTGCGCCCGGTCGGTGACGTCCTCGGCGAACGTCGTCTCCGTGCCGACGGACTTCTCCACCCGCGTCGGCTGGACCTGGCGCGCGTCCCTGCCCCACGCCAGCTCGTGGAGCCGCTGCCCCGCGGCCACCCCCAGGGTCTGGTGCAGCACCGTGACGGGCGTGGCCGCCAGCTGGGCCACGGTCTCGATCCCGTGCCGCTCGAGCGCCTCCTGGGTCTTCTCCCCCACCCCCCACAGCGCCCCGACCGGGAGCGAGTGGAGGAACGGCACCGTGGCGTCGGCCGGCACGAGGAGCAGACCGTCGGGCTTGGCGTGCGTCGAGGCGAGCTTGGCCACGTGCTTGCTGGCGGCGACGCCCACGGAGGCGGGGACGCCGCACCGCCGGTGCACCTCCTGCCGGACCCAGCGGGCGATCTCGACCGGCCGCCCCATGCGCCGCACCGCGCCTGCGACGTCGAGGAACGCCTCGTCGATGCTCACCTGCTCCATGACGGGGGTGACCTCGGACAGCACCGACATGACCTCGCGCGAGACCTCGCCGTAACGGTCGTGCCGGCCGGGCAGCACCACCGCCTGCGGGCACAGGATCTTCGCCCGCGCGGCGGGCATCGCGGAGTGGACGCCGAAGGCCCGGGCCTCGTAGCTCGCGGCCGCCACCACGCCCCGGTGGTCACCACCGACGATGACGGGCCGGCCGCGAAGCTCGGGACGGTCGAGCAGCTCGACGGAGACGAAGAAGGCGTCCATGTCGACGTGGAGGATGGTGCAGCCGGTGTCGTCCTCGCCCCAGGACCGTCTGGCCGCGGCGCTGCGGGGAGCTCTGCTCACCACGCACCCCCTCTCGCCGGCCAGGTCCCAGGTTAACGTGGCCGGGTGCCAGACCGCCGTCGTCGTCCCGCCCCCGCCGCAACGAGAGCAGCCGAGCTGCCGACCGAGACCGTCGAGACCTCGCTCGGGACGGCGAGCCTCCGCCGGGACCCCGGTGCCCCGCACCGGGTGACGCTGATGCTCGGCAGCACCGAGAGCTCCTCGCTCGACCTCGACGACCCCGGCTACCTCGAGTTCGAGTACATGCAGCAGATGGCTGTCGTCATCGACGCCGCCCGGCCCGCCGGGCCCCTGCGTGCGCTCCACCTCGGAGCGGCGGGGTGTGCCTTTCCTCGCGCCCTGGATGCCCGCCGTCCCGGCTCGACCCAGCTGGCCGTGGAGCTCGACGAGAAGCTCGCGGCCCTGGTGCGCGAGTGGTTCGACCTGCCCCGCGCCCCGCGCCTGCGCATCCGCACGGGGGATGCCCGCGCCGTCACGGCCGCCCAGCGGACCGGCACCTGGGAGGTGGTGGTCCGCGACGTGTTCCACCATGCCGAGGTACCCCGTCACGTCCGCACGCTCGAGGCGGCCGCCGACGTGCACCGGGCGCTCGTGCCGGGCGGCCTCTACCTGCTGAACCTCACCGACCACCCGCCGCTGCAGAAGGCGCGCATGGAGGTCGCGACGCTCCAGCAGGTGTTCGCGCACGTGCAGCTGGTGGCAGACCCCGCCATCCTGCGCGGACGGCGTTACGGCAACGTGGTGCTCGCCGCCTCTGACCACCCGCTCCCGGTGACGGAGGTCGAGCGGGGCCTGCGGCGGCTGCCCCTGCCGGTGCGTCTGCTCCACGGTGAGGAGCTCGACGCCTTCCGGGGGACGGTGCAGCCGGTGCTCGACCCGCAGGCCGACGGCGAGGCTCCCGACGGCGACGCGGCCGTGACGCCGAGGACGACGCCGCCCCGCTGAGCGGGGGGACGAGCGACGGGCCCGCACCATCAGGTGCGGGCCCGTCGGGATGGCCGGACCACCGGCCGTGAGGTCAGAGAGCGCGGACGTTCTCGGCCTGGGGGCCCTTCGGGCCCTGGGTGATCTCGAACTCGACCCGCTGCGCGTCCTCGAGCGAGCGGTAGCCGTCGGACTGGATCGCCGAGTAGTGGACGAACACGTCGGGGGCGTTGCCACCGTCCTGCTCGATGAAGCCGTAACCCTTCTCAGCGTTGAACCACTTCACGGTTCCCTGTGCCATCTTGCTGTGTCCTTCCGGGACGTCGGTGGGCCCGCCTCGTGCGGGCCCGGTTCGTGCCGCAATACCTCGTCCCACTTCCTTGCTCGGGTACCGCCCGCCGGAGCGAACGGTGCCCGTGGAACCCGTCTTCCGGCAGGTCCCGGACCGCACGTCAGGGAAACGCAGATGCAACGGCCACAGCATGGCAGAAGTCACGTCGGGCGGCCAGGGATCTGCGGCCCGATCCCGCGCCTCCCAAGAACCTGCTACCCACGCCGTTCCGGCCGCGCGGCAGGGCCGGCCGGCCGGGGCTCAGGAGGCGCCGGACCGCCGACGGCGCATCCGCGCGACCGCCTCCCGCACCGGTGGCACCACCACGCCGCGGTCGGCCATGCGCCGCCGGGTCGACCGCCGGCACAGCAGCAGCCCGACGAGGCCGACGGCCCACAGCAGGGCCTGGGAGGACATGGCCAGCCGGAAGTCGTCCAGGGTGTACGCGCCGTCCGGGCGGACGACGTCGAGGACCGCCCCGACGAGGAAGATCGCGACGAGCGACGCCACGAACCCGCCGACGTTGACGAGCCCCGTGGCCGTGCCCAGCCGCTCCGACGGCACGAACGTGCGCGCGAAGTCGAACCCGATGTTCGACGCGGTCGCCGAGACGGTCAGCACGATCACCAGCAGCGCGAGCTGCCACATCGGCCGCGGCGACGCCGGGAGGAGCACGGTGCCCCACACGACGACGGTCGCGGCGACGGCGCCCAGCACCAGCCAGGAGCGGCGCAGCGGGTGCCGGCTCTGGAGGAACCCGGTGACCGGTCCCGTGACCACGCCCGTGAGCGCGGCGAGGGTGAGCAACGAGCTCGCCGCCGCGGCGCTCACCCCCTGCCCGGCGGTGAGGAACGGCACCCCCCAGAGCAGCATGAAGGTGTTCGTGGGGAACAGGCACACGAAGTGCGTGAAGAAACCGAGCCAGGTCCCCGGCTCCCGGAGAACCGCGGAGATCGGCACCCGGGTCGCCTCCGCGGGCACGGGGGCCGCGGGGACCTCGACGCCGGTACCCACCGGCTGCACCGACTCCCCCGACCGGCGCGTGGCACGAGCCGTCGGGTGGTCGCGCACCACGACGAGCACCAGGAAGGCCACGAACACGCCGAGCGCGGCCAGCGACGCGAACGCCGTCGTCCACCCGGCACCGAGAAGGAGGGCGAGGAAGGGGACGGCGGAGATGATCTGCCCCGTCTGCCCGACGATGCCGGTCATCTGGGTCAGGAGCGGCACGCGCTGGCCCGGGAACCAGGCCGGGACGAGCCGGAGCACCGAGACGAAGGCGGTCGCGTCGCCCAGACCCACCAGCACGCGGGCGACCAGCGCGAGGGGCAGCGTGTCGACGAACGCGAGCATGAGCTGGCCGCAGGAGAGGATCAACGCGCCGGTGAAGATGACCTTCCGGCTGCCGACCTTGTCCAGGACGATCCCGACCGGGACCTGGGCCGCGGCGTAGACGGCGAGCTGGACGACGACGAAGAGGGACAGCACGGACGCCGAGATGTCGAACCGCTCGGCGGCCTGCAGCCCCGCCACGCCGAGGGACGTGCGACCGGTGGTGGCGACGATGTAGGCCGCCAGTCCGGCCCCCCACACCGTGGCCGCCACCCGGGTCGGGGCGGGGGCCTGGAACGGGGACACGGCTGCCATTGTCCCAGGCCGGGGCGATCCGGGCGCAACGAGCACCGGCCGCGGCGCATGAGTCTGCTCACACGCCGCGGCCGGTGGCCGTGCTGGGGTCAGGCCTGCTCGGGCTGCCCGCCGTCGTCGCCCTGCTGCTCGGCGAGGAACGCCTCGAGCTCCGCGCCGATCTCGTCCGCGGTGGGCAGGGAGTCGGGCTCGGCGAGCAGCGTCTTGTGGGTCGGCTGCGCCGCGGCCTCCATGAAGGCGTCGTACTGCTGCTCCAGCGCGTGGACCACCGCCCCGACCTCGGCCGACGCGGAGACCTGCGCCTCGATCTGGCGGGCGGTCTCGGCGGCTGCGGCCTCGAGCTCACCCACGGGCAGGGCGAGCCCCGTGCTGGCCGCCACCTGGCGGACCAGCTCCGCGGCCGCCTGCGGGTACTCGGACTGCGCGAGGTAGTGCGGGACGTTGGCCGCGAAGCCCAGGGCGTCGTGGCCGGTGCGGCCCAGCCGCAGCTCCAGCAGCCCCGCGGCGCTCCCCGGGATCTGCACGCGGCCCATGAGGTGGCGCTGCGGGTCGACGAGGCCGTCCCGGGTCGCGTGGGCGGTCACACTGATCGGCCGGGTGTGCGGGACCGCCATGGGGATCCCCTGCAGGCCGATGGTGCGCTGCACGCCCAACGCCTCCACGAGGTCGACGACCGCGGCGGTGAACCGGTCCCACTGCAGGTCCGGCTCGGGCCCGTGGAGCAGCAGCAGCTCCGTGCCCTCGTCGTCGCGCAGGCGGTCCAGGGCGATCACCGGCTCGTCGTAGTCGGTGTAGCGCCAGTCCTCGAAGGTCATGGCGGGCCGCCGGGAGCGGTAGTCGATCAGCGCGTCGGAGTCGAAGGTCACCACCCGCTCGACGGGGAGGGAGTCCAGCAGGTGCCGGGCGACCATCTCCCCCGCGTGGCCGGCGTCCATCGCCCCGCGCAGGGCGTGCACGAGCACGGGGACAGGGCCGTTGTCGAACGCCTCCGGGCTCACGGAGTACAGGTCGTGGGGGTCGCGCATGTTTCCCGCGCTCCTCTCGTCAGTCACCTCGGTCGGTCTCTGCCATTCCTAACGTCGGAGGCGTCCGCATCATTCCACGGCCCCGCGCGAGCCACCGGGCGCCGTCCGGATTCCCGGGTTCCCACGTGGCGGACCGCCTGCGGCACGCCCCGCGGTGGCGGATAATGGATGGCCGTGTGTCGACGGCACACGGCCAGAACGACGAGGGAGCCCGCGTGCCACGAGAGGCCATCACGCCGGAGCAGGCAGTGCCGGCATCGACAGTCGAGGCGGCGATCGCCCAGGAGCAGCAGTACCTGGACGTCGTCTACGCCCGGCTGGACGAGCTGCGTGCCGCCTACGGGCAGCGGCTGGCCCAGGTGCGACGGGGCGGCCCGTCGGGCTCGCCGCAGAACCGCTCCGAGCGCGACGCGTTCGCGGCGCACTACGAGGACACCGTGGCACGGCTGGACCACGTGGAGAACCGCCTCGTCTTCGGCCGGCTCGACCTGCGCGGGGCGTCCGAGCCCCGTTACGTCGGCCGCATCGGCATGTCGGACGCCGAGCACGACCAGCTGCTCGTCGACTGGCGGGCCCCGAGCGCCCAGCCCTTCTACCAGGCGACCGCGGCCCACCCGGGCGACGTCGTGCGCCGTCGCCACCTGATGACGCGCGCCCGCACGGTGGTCGGGGTCGAGGACGAGCTCCTCGACCACGCGCACCTGGACGCCGAGGTCGCCGACGGGCTCACCGGTGAGGGTGCCCTGTTCGCGGCGATGTCCGCGGCTCGTGAGGGCCGCATGAGCGACATCGTGGCCACCATCCAGGCCGAGCAGGACGCGGTGATCCGCTCCCCGCTCGACGGCGTGCTGGTGGTCCAGGGCGGCCCGGGCACGGGCAAGACGGCCGTGGCCCTCCACCGTGCCGCGTACCTGCTGTACGCGCACCGCCAGCGCCTGGAGCGCTCGGGCGTGCTGCTCGTCGGCCCGTCGCGGGTCTTCCTGCGCTACATCGAGCAGGTGCTGCCCTCGCTCGGCGAGACCGACGTCGTCGCCACCACCATGGCGGAGCTCCTCCCCGGGACGACGGCGACCGCCGCGGACCGCGAGGAGGTCGCCGAGGTCAAGGGCCGCGCGGACATGGCGAAGGTGCTCTCGCGCGCGGTCCGGGCGCTCCAGCGGGTCCCCGCGGGGGTCCAGGAGCTCGATGTCGAGGGCGTGAGGCTGCACCTGCGCCCGGAGGACGTGCGCACCGCCATGGCGCGTGCCCGCCGGACCGGGCTGCCCCACAACCAGGCCCGGGAGACGTTCGCGCTCGCGATGCTCGACGTCCTGGTGCGCGAGTACGCCGTCGCCCGCGGCGGCGAGGGGGACGACGACCCCGAGGACCGCGCGTGGCTGCGCGAGGACGTGCGCACCGCCCGGGACGTGCGCCGGGCCGTGAACCTGTGCTGGATGCCCACCACCCCGCACGGGCTGCTCGAACGGCTCTACGCGCGCCCGGACCTGCTCGCCGCCCACGCCCGCGGCCTGTCCACGAGGGACCGGGAGCTGCTGCACCGGGAGAAGGGGTCGCCGTGGACGGTGGCCGACGTCCCCCTGCTGGACGAGCTCGCCGAGCTGCTCGGCCCGCACGAGCAGGCGGAGGCGGCCCGGGCGGCCGCCGAGGCACGCCTGCAGGCGGCCGAGGAGGTGCGCTACGCCCAGGAAGCCATCACCTCCCAGGGCCTGGGCATGGGCATGGTCACCGCGGAGATGCTCGCCGAGCGCTTCGCGGCCACCGGGCCGCGGCTGACGACGGCGGAGCGCGCCGCCGCCGACCGCACGTGGACCTACGGCCACGTCGTGGTCGACGAGGCGCAGGAGCTCTCCCCCATGGCGTGGCGCGCGCTGCTGCGCCGCTGCCCGTCCCGGTCGATGACGGTGGTCGGGGACCTGGCCCAGCGCAGCGGGCACCGGCCGGCACGCTCCTGGGCGGAGGTCCTCGGGGCCGCCGGCAGCGAGCACGTGCGCGAGGCCGTCCTCACCGTCAGCTACCGCACTCCCGCGACCGTCATGGACACCGCGACAGAGGTCATGACGGCGCTCGGGGCGGAGCCGAGCTACCCCGTCCGGGCGGCGCGCGACCTGCCGGACGCCCTGGCGGTCACCCGGGCCGGGCAGGAGGACCTGCCGGACGCCACGGTCGCCGTCGTGCGCGGAGAGCTCTCCTTCCTGGACGCCGAGGTGGGCGCCGGCGCCGGCCGCGTGGCCGTCATCGTGCCCTCGGGCGCCGAGCGCACCGCCCGCGAGGCGCTGCTCGCGCACGACGACCTGCGTGACGCACTGACGTCGGGGCACGGTGACCTGCTCGGGGCGCGCGTCGCCGTCGTCGACGCCGTGCAGGCCAAGGGTCTGGAGTACGACGTGGTCGTGCTCCTCGAGCCGGCCGCGATCCTCGCCTCCGGCGCCGGCGACCTGTACGTGGCGATGACCCGTCCCACCCGGAGGCTGCACGTGGTCCACGCCGAGGACCTGCCCGAAGGGTTCCCCGCCTGACGCCCCCTCCGCGGGTCCGGTGAGACCGATCCAACACCTGGACGAACTTGCTCCGCATGGCGAGACGGGCGGAGCATGGCCTGGTGGCCCGCGCACTGCTCCTCGAGAACCCCCACCCCGACGCCGACCCGATCCTGGCTGACGCCGGCTTCGAGGTGGTCAGGCACCCCGGCGCGATGGAGGAGGACGAGCTGATCGAGGCCCTCGAGGGCGTCGACCTGCTCGGCATCCGCTCCACGACCCACGTCACGGAGCGGGTGCTCGCCGCCCACCCGGAGCTGACGGCGATCGGCGCGTTCTGCATCGGCACGAACCAGATCGACCTGCGCGCCGCCGCCCGCCGCGGCATCGCCGTGTTCAACGCCCCGTTCTCCAACACCCGCTCGGTGGTGGAGCTGGCCGTCGCGGAGATCATCGCGCTGACCCGCCGCCTCACCGTGCGTGACAAGGCCCTGCACGCCGGCGTGTGGGACAAGACCGCCTCGGGCTCGCACGAGGTCCGCGGCCGCACCCTCGGCATCATCGGCTACGGCAACATCGGCACCCAGCTCTCCGTGGTGGCCGAGGCGCTGGGCATGCGCGTGGTGTTCTACGACACCGCCGAGAAGCTCGCGCTCGGCAACGCCCACCGCATGGGCTCGCTCGCCGAGGTGCTCGCCGTCGCCGACATCGTCACCCTCCACGTGGACGGCCGGGCCGGCAACGCCGGGATGTTCGGGCGCGAGCAGTTCGAGCAGATGAAGCACGGCGCCTCGTTCCTCAACCTCTCGCGCGGGTTCCTCGTGGACTACTCGGTGCTCCGGGAGAAGATCCTCGACGGGTCGATCTCCGGTGCCGCCGTCGACGTCTTCCCGCAGGAGCCGCGCAAGAACGGCGACCCCTTCGACTCCGAGCTGCGCGGTCTGCCGAACGTGATCCTCACGCCGCACGTGGGTGGGTCCACCCAGGAGGCCCAGGAGAACATCGGTCACTTCGTGGCGAACAAGCTGAGCAAGTACGTGCGGGCCGGGTCCACCGACCTCTCGGTCAACCTCCCCCGCCTCACGCTCCAGCCGTCGGACGCGGCGCGCTACCGCATCGCCTTCGTCCACCGCAACACCCCGGGTGTGCTGGCCCTGGTCAACCAGACCTTCGCCGAGCACGGCGCCAACATCGAGGGGCAGATCCTCGGCACGGTCGGCGAGATCGGTTACGTGGTCACGGACATCGGCTCGGAGCTGCCCCGCGAGGCGGTCGAGGCGGTGCGCGGGATGGAGGACACCCTGCGCCTGCGCGTCATGGTGCGCCCGGGCTACGAGGACACCGCCGACCTCTGGCAGTGACCTCCCGCGGCGCGACGGACCCGGCCCGCGCAGTAACGTCGGAGCATGTTCACCCCCGCGCCTGAGCGCTACGACTCCATGACCTACCGCCGCTGCGGCCGCAGCGGCCTGGACCTGCCCGCGATCGCCCTGGGGCTGTGGCAGAACTTCGGCGAGAGCAACCCGTACGCCACCCAGCGCGACATCGTGCTGCGCGCCGTCGACCGGGGCATCACCCACATCGACCTCGCGAACAACTACGGTCCGCCTCCCGGCTCGGCCGAGAAGCACTTCGGCCGGATGCTCGCCGAGGACCTCGCCGGCCTGCGCGACGAGCTCGTCATCTCCACCAAGGCCGGTTACGACATGTGGCCGGGGCCGTACGGCAACGGCGGGTCCCGCAAGTACCTGCTGGCCTCGCTCGACCAGTCCCTCGAGCGCATGGGGCTCGACTACGTCGACCTGTTCTACTCCCACCGGTTCGACGACACCACGCCGCTGCGGGAGACGCTCGGTGCCCTGAAGACGGCGGTGGACTCCGGGCGCGCACTGTACGCGGGGATCTCGTCCTACTCCGCCGAGCGCACCCGCGAGGCGTTCGAGATCGCCGACGAGATCGGCCTGGACATCCTCGTGCACCAGCCCTCGTACTCGATGCTGAACCGGTGGGTCGAGCAGGGCGAGCCGAGCCTCCTCGACGTGCTGGGCGAGACCGGCACGGGCGCCGTCGTCTTCTCCCCGCTCGCCCAGGGGATGCTGACGAACAAGTACCTCGACGGCGTCCCCGAGGGCTCCCGGGCCGCGCGGGGCGGCTCGCTGCGGCGGGAGTTCCTCGAGGAGTCCACCCTCGAGAACATCCGGGCCCTGAACGAGATCGCCGCACGCCGCGGGCAGACCCTCGCGCAGATGGCCATCGCCTGGGTGCTGCGCGACCCTCGTGTGACGACCGCCCTCGTCGGTGCCTCCAGCGTCGCCCAGCTGGAGGACTCGGTCCGGGCGCTCGACAACCTGGAGTTCACCGAGGACGAGCTGGCGCAGATCGACCACCATGCCGTCGACGCCGGCATCAACATCTGGGCGCCCCGCTCCTCCGACCTGTGAGTCGGACGGGAGCACGCGCCGGAACGGGAGAGCATCGATGACCGAGACCGAGTCGCCCGCACCCGCACGCCCGGGCTACGCCCCCGGGGTGCCCGCGGAGATCGAGGTGCCGGACCGGCCGGTCCCCACCCTGCTGGCCGACGCCGCGCGCCGGTACGGGGACCGGGTCGCCCTGGACTTCCTCGGGGCGGACACCACCTACCGCGATCTCGTCGACCAGGTGGAGCGCGCGGCCGGCATGCTGCGCAAGGCCGGGGTCCGGCCGGGCGACAGGGTGGCCCTGGTGCTGCCGAACTGCCCCCAGCACGTGGTCGCGTTCTACGCCGTGCTGCGCCTGGGCGCCGTCGTCGCCGAGCACAACCCGCTCGCACCCACCTCGGAGATCCAGGCGCAGCTCGCCGCGCACGGCGCGCGGGTGGTGGTCTGCTGGGAGAAGGCGGTCGACCAGGTGGCGCCGGGCGGTGACCTCGGCGGCCGGCGGATCCTCACCGTCAACCTCGCCGCCGCCCTCCCCCGCCGCTCGCGCCTGCTGCTGCGCCTGCCGGTCCGGGCGGCGCGCAGCCAGCGCGAGATCCTGCGCGGCCCGGTCCCGGCGGGGACCCGCAGCTGGGAACGGATGCTGGCGGCCGCCCCGCGTCTCGACCCGGCGCACCCGCTGCCGCGGGCGGAGGACCTGGCGGTGCTCATCCACACCGGGGGCACCACCGGCACGCCGAAGGCGGTCGCCCTGACCCACCGCAACCTCATGGCGAACGTGGTGCAGGGCGCCGCCTGGGTCCACGGGCTGCGGCCGGGCGAGGAGACCATCTACTCGGTACTGCCGTTCTTCCACGCCTTCGGGATGACGCTGTGCCTGACGTTCGCCGTCCACTTCGGCGCCACGCAGGTGGTGCTGCCGCGCTTCGACGTCGACATGGTGCTCGCCGCGATGAGGCGCCACCCGGCCACGTTCTTCCCCGGGGTCCCGCCCATCTTCGACAAGCTCGAGACCGCGGCGCGCGAGCGGGGGGTCGACATGTCGTCCGTGCGGTACGCCATCTCCGGGGCCATGGCGCTCTCCCCCAACGTGGCGCGACGCTGGGAGGACCTGACGGGCGGGCTGATCATCGAGGGCTACGGCATGACCGAGTCCTCGCCCGTGGCGCTCGGGAGCCCCATGGGGCCCGGGCGGCGGCCCGGGACCCTCGGCCTGCCGTTCCCGTCGACCGACATCCGGATCGTCGACCCGGAGGATCCCGCCCGCGACGTGCCCGACGGCCAGCAGGGTGAGCTCCTCGTCCGCGGCCCGCAGGTCTTCGCCGGCTACTTCGGCCGGCCCGAGGAGACGGCCGAGGTGCTGCTGGAGGGCGGCTGGCTGCGCACCGGCGACATCGTCCGGCGCGACGAGCAGGGCTTCGTGGTGCTCGCCGACCGGCGCAAGGAGCTCATCATCTCCGGCGGCTTCAACATCTACCCGTCCCAGGTCGAGGAGGCGGTGCGCTCCATGCCGGGCGTCATCGACGTGGCCGTGGTGGGGGTGCCGGACGAGTCCTACGGCGAGAGCGTGGTGGCCGCCCTGGTCGTCGCGCCGGGGACCCACGTGGATCTCGCCCAGGTCAGGGCGTGGACCCACGAGCGGCTGGCGCACTACGCGATGCCGCGGCGGGTGGCGATCCTCGACGAGCTGCCCCGCTCGCAGCTGGGCAAGGTGCTGCGCCGCAAGGTCCGCGAGCAGGTGCTCGCGGCCGGCGAGCACGTCCGTTCCGCGGGCGAGCACGTCCGTTCGGCCGCGGAGCAGGTCCGTTCGCAGCTGCAGGAGAGGGACACGCGGGCACCCGCCGCGGCGTCCGAGCGCCCGGGCACGCAGGCCGGGCCGCGCGACGCCGACTCCGGGTCGCCGACGGCGGAGCGGGACGCGCGCGGGCTGTGACCGTGCCGTCGGTGGTGGCGGTCGTCGCCGCCGCCGGCGGCGGTCAGTGCGTCGGTGCCTGCTCGACCTCGCCGGCGGGGCCCAGGTCGGCGGAACCGTCCGTGAGACCGTCGTCCTGCCCGGCCGGCCCGCGGTCGGCCCGCTCGGCCCGCAGGATGGCGATCGCCTCCTCGAAGTCCTTGAGGCTGCTGAAGGAGGAGTACACGCTGGCGAACCTCAGGTAGGCCACCTCGTCGAGCTGACGCAGCGGCCCGAGGATCGCCAGCCCGATCTCGTGCGCGTCGATCTGCGCCGCCCCGGACGAGCGCAGGGTCTCCTCGACCTGCTGGGCGAGGAGCGCGAGGTCGTCGTCGGACACCGGACGTCCCTGGCAGGCCTTGCGCACGCCAGCGACCACCTTGTCGCGGCTGAACGGTTCCGTGGCGCCGGACCGCTTGACCACCGTCAGGCTCGACGTCTCCACCGTGCTGAAGCGCCGCCCGCAGGAGGGGCACTGGCGACGACGGCGGATGGCCGACCCGTCCTCGGCCGTGCGCGAGTCGATCACCCGGGTGTCGGCATGACGGCAGAACGGGCAGTGCACGGTGGAGCTCCTCCCTGCGTCCGCCCTGCGCGGACCGCACTCGACGGCCGTCCCCGCGGGCACGGCACGCACCGGGGGCGCGGGCGCCTGAGGCACCGTAGGTCCGGCCCGGTCCACCGTGCAAGCAGGCACCCCGTCACCCCGCGGGGACCACGAGCTCCTGGCCCACCGCGAGCTCGGAGGAGGCGAGGCCGTTCAGCGTCGTGATGTGCTCCACGAGCTCCCGCGGGTCCTCGCCCGGCTCTGCCACGGCGCTCGCCAGCGACCAGAGGGTCTCCCCGGCACCGACCGTCACGGTGGTCGTCTCCCCGCCCACGGCGGGGTTGACCGCGACACCGACGAGCGCCCCGACCCCGACCGAGACGGCCGTGGCCAGCACGAGCGCGAGAGCGGTGACGACACCTCGCCCGCGTGCGGTGAGACGGAGGCGTCCTGACGCCTCCGAACGAGCCTCGGCGGCACGGCTCCGGCCGTCGGCCGCTGCCGGTGCCCCGACCTGCGGCACGAACCCCGGGCCGACGAGCTGGAGGTTGCCGCGGCGCGCGGGGCGCACGCCGGTACGGCGCCGTGCCGGGCGGGCGCCCGGGGCCTGGGCGGGCTGCCACGCGGGATGTGCGAGGACTGCACTCATGTCCGTCTCCTCGAACTCGTGTTCGTCGAACGTCTGTACGCAGACTAGCGGGGACCGGCGCCGCTGTCGACACACCGTCGAACAGATGTTTGAGATCGCGCGCCGAGCCTTCTAGGCTGACGTCCGAGAGCCCATCACCGACCACTGACATCGGCGGCCAGCGGACCCGCCGTCGGCCGAGCGCCAGGGAGGACCGTCGTCGTGAGCAACGTCGAGAAGCAGGTAGAGCCGAGCCCGACCGGTACGGAGGAGCTGACCGAGCGGCAGCGCATGATCCTGGAGACGATCCGGGACGCCGTCTCCTCGCGGGGCTACCCGCCCAGCATGCGCGAGATCGGCGAGGCCGTCGGGCTCACCAGCCCCTCCTCGGTCAAGCACCAGCTCGGGGTGCTCGAGCGGAAGGGCTTCGTGCGGCGCGACCCGAACCGGCCTCGTGCGCTCGAGCTGACGTCCAGGAGCGTGCCGTCGCCCGCCGACCCGGTGGGGTCGATGGACGCCGACGGCCTGCTCACCGGCTCACCGACGTACGTGCCGGTGGTCGGCCGCATCGCCGCCGGCGGTCCCATCCTGGCGGAGCAGACGGTCGAGGACGTCTTCCCGCTCCCGCGTCAGCTGGTCGGCGACGGTGAGCTGTTCCTGCTCAAGGTGGTCGGCGAGTCGATGATCGACGCGGCGATCTGCGACGGCGACTGGGTGGTGGTGCGCCGTCAGCCGGTGGCCGAGAACGGCGAGGTGGTCGCCGCGATGATCGACGGCGAGGCCACCGTCAAGACGTTCCAGCGCAAGGACGGGCACGTGTGGCTGCTGCCGCAGAACCCCGCCTTCTCCCCGATCCCCGGCGACGAGTCCCAGATCCTCGGGCGCGTGGTGACGGTCCTGCGCAGCCTCTGACCCTCGGTCAGAACCCGAACTGGCGGATCACCGCCCGCACGGACTCGGCGCTCTTCTGCAGGCCGGCGCGCTCGTGCTCGGTGACCACCGGTACGAGGCGGCGCCCGACGCCGGTCTGCCCGACGACGGTCGGGACGGACAGGCAGACGTCCGAGATGTCGAGGTAGTCGTCCAGCAGCGAGGAGACGGACAGCACGCGGCGCTCGTCGCGCAGCACGGCCTCGATGATGCGCACCACGGCCAGCGCCACGGCGTAGTTGGTGGCGCCCTTGCCCTCGATGATGCTGTACGCCGAGGTGACGACCTCCTCGGCGATCTCCGCGCGCACGGCCTCGTCGAGCAGGCGCCCGTCGGCCGTGAAGCCCCACTGCAGCAGGGGCACGGCACCGATCATGGCGGAGCTCCACAGGGGGATCTCCGAGTCGCCGTGCTCTCCGGCGATGTAGGCGTGGACGTTCTGCACCGCGACCCCGCACTGCTGCGCCACGAGGTAGCGCAGGCGGGAGGTGTCCAGGACCGTGCCGGACCCGAAGAACCTGTTCTCCGGCACGCCCGAGATCTTCAGCCCGGCGTAGGTGACGACGTCGACGGGGTTCGCCACCATGATGTACGTGGCGTCCGGGGCGACCTCCACCAGGCGGGGCAACAGGTCGCGCATGATCCCGATGGTGGCGCCGGCGAGGTCGAGGCGTGACTGCCCGGGCTTCTGCTTCGCGCCGGCGGTGACGATCACGATGTCGGCGTCCGCGCAGATGGCCAGGTCGTCGGAGCCGGACACCGTCCCCATGGGCGTGAACGCGATGCCGTGCGCGATGTCGAGCGCCTCTGCCTCGACCTTCGCCCGGTTCAGGTCGTAGAGCACCACCTCGCGGGCGGCGCCGCGCAGCAGGCACGCGTACGCGAGGGTGGAGCCGACGGCGCCGGCGCCCACGATCGCCACCTTGCTCGGGCGCCGGTCCCCCGGCCTGCTCTCGCCCAGCAGCTCGCTGCGTCCGCCAACCTCGAGCTGCTCGCTCATCGCCCGTCTCCCCTGCGGTTTCGTCCCGGTACTTCCGGCTACACCCTAAGCGACGGCCGGGGCCGCAGCCGTGAGACGTCGGAGCGCGGCGCGGGTGACCTCTCCGTCGTGCGTGCGCCACAGCGGCGGCATGGAACGGGTCAGGAAGGTGCCGTAGCGGGCCGTCGCCAGGCGCGGGTCCAGCACGGCGACCACCCCCCGGTCGGACGTCGACCGCACGAGCCGTCCGGCGCCCTGCGCGAGCAGGAGCGCGGCGTGGGTGGCCGCCACGCTCATGAACCCGTTGCCTCCCGCGGCCGCGACCACCTCGGAGCGTGCCGAGCGCACCGGGTCGTCGGGGCGCGGGAACGGGATGCGGTCGATCACCACGAGACGGCAGGTGGGGCCGGGGACGTCGACCCCCTGCCACAGCGAGAGGGTCCCCATGAGGCTCGTGGCCTCGTCCGCGGCGAACGCGCGCACCAGGGTGGGCAGCTGGTCCTCGCCCTGGCACAGGACCGGTGTGTCGAGCTCCTCGCGCAGGCGCTGCGCCGCCGCCTCCGCGGCGCGCCGGGACGAGAAGAGGCCGAGCGTCGCACCGCCGGCCGCCCGGACCAGGTCGACGAGCTCGTCGAGCGCCTCGGGGGTGGGTCCGTCCCGGCCCGGCGGCGGGAGGTGCCGGGCGACGTAGAGGATCCCCTGCCGCGGGTAGTCGAAGGGAGAGCCGACGTCGAGCGACTCGAAGGTCGTGTCCTCGCCGAGCGTGAGGCCGAGGGAGCGGGCCATGGGGTCGAACGTGCCGCCGAGGGTCAGGGTCGCGGACGTGAGCACCGCCGCGCGTCCGGCGAGCAGGTTCGTGGCCAGCGGACCCGCCACGTCGAGCGGCGCCAGCCGCAGCCTCGGCTGCTCGACGCCGCCGCGCGGTCGCTCGCACCACAGCACGTCACGGCGTCGGGCCACCCCGTCGCCCAGCAGCCGCTCGGCCACCTCGTGCAGCACGACCATCGCCGAGCGCGCCATGGCACGGGCCCCGGCCTCCTGCGCCTGCGCGCCGGGCTCCGGCCTCATGGCGGTGACGGCCTCCCGCGCGCCGGCCTCGACGAGGACGACGGCGTCGCGCAGGTCGGCGGGAAGCCCGTCGGGCAGCCGCCCGTCGGGGACGACCTCGAGCCGGGCCCTCAGCGCAGCCGCGGCGGTGTCGAGCGCGTCGACGCCGACCCCGGCGTGGCGGCGCGCGAGCCGGGCGGTCCGCTCGACGACACCGGCGCTGAGCTCGCCGGTCGCCTGGGCGGTGACCCGGTCGGTCAGCTCGTGCGCCTCGTCGACGACGAGGATGTCGTGCTCCGGGAGCACGTTCGGGGAGCCGGACGCCGCGATGCCGAGCATGGCGTGGTTGGTGACCACGACGTCCGCCTCGCGGGCCGCCTGCCGCGCCGCCTCCGGGAAGCACTCGGAGAGCATGGGGCACTTCGCGCCGAGACACTCCATCTTCGTGACGGAGACCTGCCGCCACGCCCGCTCGCTCACCCCGGGGACGAGGTCGTCCCGGTCACCCGTGGTCGTCTCCTCGGCCCACTCCCGCAGCCGCAGGACCTGCTCGGCCAGGGTGGAACGTCCCGCGACGGCGGGGCCCGGGTCCGCGCCGTCGGACGGTGGCAGCGGCGCGGCGGGGTCGACGCCGGTCGCGGCGGAGACGGAGAAGAGGCCCGGCTCCTCGTCGGTCGGGTAGCCGCCGGCGACCTTGTGCCGGCACAGGTAGTTGTGCCACCCCTTGAGCAGGGCGACGTCGGGGCGCATCCCGGTGCGGGCGGCGACGACCTCGGCGACGCGCGGGGCGTCCTGGACGAGCACCTGGCGCTGGAGCGCCAGGGTCGCCGTCGAGACGACGGCCCGCTTCCCCGCGGTGACGGCGTGCGCCAGGGTGGGGACGAGGTAGGCGAGCGACTTGCCCGTGCCGGTGCCGGCCTGGACCAGCAGGTGCCGCTGACCCTCCAGGGCCTCGGTCACCGCCCGGGCCATGCGCTGCTGACCCTCGCGCGGGGTGCCGCCCAGTGCGGCGACGGCGTCGGCGAGGAGGTCGTCGGTGTCGGGCGCGGCCACGTCAGGACGCCGAACGGGCGGCGGGTGCCTCTCCGCCGTCGGGCAGGCCGGCCGTGCGCAGGTCCGCCGCGAGGTCCGGCGGGACGAGCGCGTGCAGGCGCGTGCCGCCCTCGGCGTACTCCTCGGCGAGGATCTCCCCGTCCGTGTGGGCGCGGGAGACGAGGTCGCCACGGCTGTACGGCACGACGAGGTCGATCTCCTCGGCGGGCCGGGGCAGGAGCTCGGCGATGCGGGCCGCGAGCTCCTCCACACCCTCGCCCGTCCGGGCCGAGACGGCGACCGAGCCGGGGTAGCGGGTGCGCAGCGCCGCGAGATCCTCGGGTCCGGCGAGGTCGGCCTTGTTCAGCACGATGAGCTCGGGAACCTCGGTGCCGCCGGGGATGTCGGCGACGACGGCCCGCACGGTGCGCACCTGGCCCTCGGGGTCGGGGTGGGCGGCGTCCACGACGTGCAGCAGCAGGTCCGCCTCGCCGGCCTCCTCGAGCGTGGAGCGGAAGGCCTCGACGAGCTCGGTGGGCAGGGAGCGCACGAAGCCGACGGTGTCGGCGAGCGTGTACACACGGCCGTCCGGGGTGGTGGCGCGCCGCACGGTGGGGTCGAGGGTCGCGAAGAGCTGGTTCTGGACGAGCACCCCCGCGCCGGTGAGCCGGTTGAGCAGCGAGGACTTGCCCGCGTTCGTGTAGCCGACGATCGCCACGGACGGGATCTGGTGGTGCCTGCGCGCCCCGCGCTTGGTCTCGCGGGACGGCGCCATCTCCTTGATCTGACGGCGCAGCCGAGCCATGCGGGTGCGGATGCGGCGCCGGTCCAGCTCGATCTTGGTCTCACCGGGACCGCGGGAGCCGATGCCCTCACCCCCGGCGACGCGCCCACCGGCCTGCCGGGACATGGACTCGCCCCAGCCGCGCAGGCGCGGGAGGAGGTACTCGAGCTGGGCCAGCTCGACCTGCGCCTTGCCCTCCCGGGACTTCGCGTGCTGGGCGAAGATGTCGAGGATGAGCGCGGTGCGGTCGATGACCTTGACCTGGACGATGTCCTCGAGGCTGCGACGCTGGGAGGGGCTCAGGTCGCCGTCGACGATGACGGTGTCGGCGCCGACGGAGCGGACGAGGTCGGCCAGCTCGGCCGCCTTGCCCGAACCCAGGTACGTGCCGGGGTCGGGGGTGGCCCGTCGCTGCAGCAGCCCGTCGAGCACCTCAGAGCCGGCGGTCTCCGCGAGCGCGGCGAGCTCGCGCAGCGAGACCTCTGCCATCTCCGCGGTGCCGGTGGACCACAGGCCGACGAGCACCACCCGCTCGAGGCGCAGCTGCCGGTACTCGACCTCGGTGACGTCCTCGAGCTCGGTGGACAGCCCGGCGACGCGGCGCAGGGCGGCCCGCTCCTCGCGCTCGAGCTGGTCGCCGTCGTGGTCCGACTCGGTGTCCGCGTCCGGCTGCAGGGCCGTGCCCTCGGTGGAGCGCAGGGAACCGGCGCGGGCGAGGATACGCGCGACCACGTCCTCTGCCGCCTGCTGGTCGCCGGTGCTCGGCTCCCGGTCCGCAGCGGTCGGGAGGTGGTGGTCGGTGCGCGCCATGGTGTCCTTTCGTCGGTGCCCCTCAAGGATCCCACGCCCCGTCGCCGGGAGCCATCTCTTTCCACCGTCGGCGGACCCCGCCCGGCACGGGCCGCACGGCGAGCCGGTAGCGTTTCCGCGGTGAGCGCGCACGACCACTACTTCTCCGCCGAGCCGGCCTCCCCGGGCGAGCTTCGCGCCCTCCGCGTACGCCTGCGGGGACGCGAGGTCTCCGTCCGCGTGGCGGCCGGTGTCTTCTCCGGGGACCGGCTCGACCTGGGCACGCGGGTGCTGCTCGACGCGGTCGACGACCCGCCCGCGACCGGGACGCTCGTGGATCTCGGGTGCGGCTGGGGACCACTGACCATCGCGATGGCCCAGGCGTCGCCGGAGGCCGGGGTGGTCGCCGTCGACGTCAACGCGCGCGCCCGCGACCTCACGGCCCGCAACGCCGCCACGCTCGGGCTGGGCAACGTCACGGTCCTGGAGCCCGCGCAGGCCCTGGACCGGCTCGGCGCCGGGATCGACGAGATCTGGTCGAACCCGCCCATCCGCATCGGCAAGGCGGCGCTGCACGAGCTGCTCAGCACGTGGCTCACCCGCCTGCGGCCCGACGGGCGCGCCCACCTCGTGGTGCAGCGGAACCTCGGCGCCGACTCCCTGCACCGGTGGCTGGCGGAGGAGCTGGGCACGGACGTCACCCGCACGGCGAGCTCGAAGGGCTTCCGCGTGCTCACCGTCCGCCCGCGCTGAGCTCAGGCGCGCAGCACCACGTCCGCGGTCAGCACGGCAGGGCCGGTCAGGAGCACGCGGTCGCCGTCGACCCGCACGGTCACCTCGCCGCCCGGCACGAGCACGCGCCACACGTCCGGCGCGCCGGCCCCGCCCCACGCGCGCACCGCGAGCGCGGCCGCGCAGGTGCCGGTGCCGCAGGAACGGGTCTCCCCCACCCCCCGCTCGAGGACGCGCATGCGCACGGTCCCCACCGCCGTCCCGTCGGAGCCGTCCTCGCCGAGCGGGACGACGAGCTCGAGGTTCGTGCCCTCCGGCGGCACCGGGTCGTAGGTCGGCGTCAGGGCCAGCTGCGCCGCCGCGAGCGACTCCTCGTCCGGCAGGGCCACCACGGTGTGCGGGTTCGGGACGCTCACCCGCAGCCCGGCACGCGGCCCGTCGAGGCCGGGGACCTCGACGACGACGTCGTACCCCTCGGCCTCCGCCTGCGGCCCTCCCGGCATCGCCCAGCGGCCCATGTCGACCGTGTACGCCCCGCCCTCTCGGGTGACCCGGCGCGGACCGCCCCGGGTCCCGACGACGACGCTCCCGCCGTCGTCCAGCGCGGCCAGGCCCGTGGTGCGCAGGTAGTGGGCGAAGACCCGCACGCCGTTCCCGCACATCTCGGCGAGGGAGCCGTCCGCGTTGCGGTAGTCCATGAACCACTCGGCGTCCGGGTCCTGCGCGAGCAGCGCGACGCCCTCCGGCAGCGCCCGCGAGCGCACCACCCGGATCAGCCCGTCGGCGCCGACGCCCGCGTGCCGGTCGCACACGGCCGCCACCTCGGCCGCGGTGAGCTCGAGCTCGCCGTCGGGGTCCAGCACCAGCACGAAGTCGTTCTCCGTGCCGTGGCCGGTGGTCAGGGTGCGGCCGGCCAGCACGCCGAAGCTCGTGGTCATGGCTGAAGGATAGGCAGCGCAGCGGCGAGCGCGTCGGCCGGGTCCGCGGGCAGCCAGTGCACGCGCGGGTCGCGGCGGAACCACTTCTCCTGGCGCCGGGCGAGCTGCCGTGTGGCGACCGAGATCGCCTCCGCCGCCTCCTCGCGCCCCATCCGCCCGGCGACCACCTCGGCGGCCTGGGCGTACCCGACGGCGCGGCTCGCGGTGACCCCCTCGGCGAGGCCCTGCCCGAGCAGGCGCTCCGTCTCCTCCACCAGCCCGTGGGCCATCATCTGCTCCGTCCGGGCGGCGATGCGCGCGTCGAGCTCCGGGCGGGGCACGGCGATGGCCAGCTGGACCGCCGGGACGGCGTAGACGTGCTCGGGCAGGCGCGCGGAGAAGGGACGTCCGGTCAGGGCGATCACCTCGAGCGCCCGCACCACCCGGCGGGTGTTGCGCGGGTCGATCCGGGCGGCCGCCTCGGGGTCGCGGGCGGCGAGCTCGTCGTGCAGCGGCCTGGTGCCCAGGCGTGCCGCGCGCTCCTCCAGCTCGGCGCGCACGTCCGGGTCGGTGCCGGGGAAGTCGAGGTGGTCCAGCACGGCGCGCACGTACAGCCCGGACCCGCCCACCAGCAGGGGCACCCGCCCCCGCGCACGGACGGCGGCCAGGTCCGCGCGGGCCGCCTCCTGGTAGGCGGCGACCGAGGCCTCCTCCGTGACGTCCAGGACGTCCAGCTGGTGGTGGGCGACGCCCCGGCGCTCGGGCAGCGAGAGCTTCGCGGTGCCGACGTCCATGCCGCGGTAGAGCTGCATGGCGTCGGCGTTGACGATCTCGACGGCGTCCGGCCCGCCGAGGGCCTCCGCGAGGTCGAGGGCGAGGGCCGACTTGCCCGTGGCCGTCATGCCGACGACGGCGATCACCTGCGGTTGCTGCGCTCCTCCCCTGTCCTGCACGTCGTCAACCTACCCCGCACCGCCACGGGGGCCGGCCCCGGCGGCGGCCTGCCGCGGAGGAGGACCGCGTCCGGTCCCCGGGAAGGCCGTCCCTCCCGGGAGGGACGCGGGACACCTCGCCCGGTTAGTCTCGTCACATGGCTTCGTCCGGCACCTTCGACGAGGGGCGGGTCCCGGTGGGTCCCGCGCAGGCGGACGGCCCCGGGGGCGTGCGGGCCGCCCGTGACGTGGTGCTGCCCCTGACCCGGTCCCGGGTGGCCGACGCGCTGACGGAGCTGGGCTACCCCTGGTTCCGGGACTCCGGCGGCGACCTCGGCGCCATGTGGGCCCAGGCTGTCTTCCACGTCTACCTCCTCGGCCACGACGAGACCGTCCTGCAGGTGCGCGGCTCCTGGCACCGCCGCCTCAACATCGAACGCCTCGGCGAGGTGCTGGCCATGCTCGACGGGTGGAACCGCGAGTACGTCGGCCCCAAGTGCTACGTGCGGGTGCTCGACGACGGGCTGCTCTCCGTCGTCGCGGAGTCCTCGACCCCGCTGGCGTCGGGCGTGAGCGACAGCCAGCTGGTCCGGCTGCTCGAACGGGGGGTGGGTCAGGGCATGCGGGTCATGCGTGACCTGGAGGAGCTCTACCCCGACCCCGCCGCCCGGGCACCGGGGGTGTCGTGATCGGCTGGCTGCGCCGTCGTCGTCGCCGACCGGCACCGACCCCCCGTCCGGCGCCCCGGGGGGCGCGACCGGACACCACCGCCCGTCCGCCCGCCCTGCTGCGCCGTCGGGTCGAGACCACGGAGCCGGTCACGCCCGGGCGGCTGCGCGACGTCGTGGCGGCCCGCGGCTACCACGTCAGGGTGGAGCCGGACGCCTCGCTGACGGGGCTGTGGGACGGCTACCCGTTCCAGCTCCGCCTCACCGGCACCTCCCAGGACTACCTCAGCGTGCTGGGCACCTGGGGCCGCAGCGTGCCGGAGGAGATGGGCAGCGCCGTCGCGCAGGCCGTCAACGACTGGAACCGGGACAAGATCTGGCCGACGGTCTTCACCGTCTCCGACGAGTCCGGCACCACGGTGCGCACGGAGATCCTCGCCGACGTCGGGGCCGGCGCCACCGACCGCCAGCTGGTCGAGCTGGTGGAGGCCGGCCTGTCGGCGGGGGTGCAGTTCTTCCAGGCGCTCGGCGCGTCGATGCCGCCGCCGCACGAGCCGTCGCCGGAGATCTGAGCCGGTCGTCCGAGACGAGATCTGAGCCGTCTGCCGAGATCTGAGCCTCAGCGGCGCATCAGCGTCGGCATTCCCAGCGTGACCGGTCCGGCCGCGGGCGGCTCCCCGTGGGAGTGCGGCTCCTCGAGCAGTCCCTCGCGCCGTGCCCAGGCGTCGCCGGCGCGGGTGCGCCGGACCGCGAAGGTGCCCCCGGCGAGCGCCGAGTCCGCCACGAGGTGGTGCGGCGCGCCGTGGGTGACCTCGACGGTGACCATGTCGCCCGGGCGGGGCCGGTCGCCGTCGGGAAGCCCGACCGGCAGGGCGGCGTGCACCAGCCGGTTGTCGGCCGCGCGCCCGGTCACCCGGCGGGTGGCGCCGTCCTTGCGCCCCTCCCCCTCGGCGACGAGGACGTCGACCGTGCGACCGACCTGCGCCTCGTTCTCCTCGGTCGAGATGCGCTGCTGCAGGGCGGCGAGGCGCTGGTACCGCTCGGTCACGACGTCCGCGGGCACCTGGGGCAGGTCGGCCGCGGGGGTGCCGGGCCGGGGGGAGTACTGGAAGGTGAAGGCGGAGGAGAACCGGCACGCCTCGACGACGTCGAGGGTGGCCTGGAAGTCCTCCTCGGTCTCCCCGGGGAAGCCGACGATGATGTCGGTCGTGATCGCGGCGTCGGGGATGGCGGCGCGGACGCGCTCGATGATGCCGAGGTACTTCGCCTGCCGGTAGGAGCGGCGCATCGCCCGGAGCACCGTGTCGGAGCCGGACTGCAGCGGCATGTGCAGGCTGGGCATGACGTTGGGCGTCTCGGCCATGGCGTCGATGACGTCGTCGGTGAACGCCGCCGGGTGGGGGGAGGTGAACCGCACCCGCTCGAGCCCCTCGACGCGCCCGCAGGCGCGCAGGAGCTTCGCGAACGCGCCCCGGTCGCCGAAGCCGACCCCGTAGCTGTTCACGTTCTGCCCGAGCAGCGTCACCTCGACGGCGCCCTGGGCGACGACGGCCTCGACCTCGGCGAGGACGTCGCCCGGCCGGCGGTCCCGCTCCTTCCCGCGCAGGTGCGGCACGATGCAGAACGTGCACGTGTTGTTGCAGCCCACGGAGATGGACACGAACGCCGCGTAGGCGGACTCGCGCCGCGTGGGCAGGGTGGAGGGGAAGACCTTGAGCGACTCCTCGATCTCCACCTGCGCCGCGGCGTTGTGCCGCGCTCGCTCGAGCAGGGCCGGCAGCACGTCGAGGTTGTGGGTGCCCAGGACGACGTCGACCCAGGGCGCCTTCTCCACGATGCCCTCGCGCATCTGCTGGGCGAGGCAGCCGCCGACGGCGATCTGCATGCCCGGGCGCTCACGCTTGACGGAGGCGAGCTGGCCGAGGTTGCCGAACAGGCGCGTTGCCGCGTTCTCGCGGACGGAGCAGGTGTTGATGATGACGACGTCGGCGCCCCCGTCCCCCGCCTCGGTCGCGCGGGCGGCCGCCTCGGGCACGTCGCCGACGGGCAGGTAGCCCCGCTCCTCGAGCAGGCCGGCGAGCCGCTCGGAGTCGTGGACGTTCATCTGGCAGCCGAGCGTGCGCACCAGGTACGTGCGCCTCTCGGCGGGGCTCGGCACGGGCGCGGTGGTGGTGGAAGACATCGTGGACAAAGTGTAGGCGGGCCGAAAGGCGGCTGTTCACGGCCTTCGTTTCCACCTTGTTACCGGCAATGTCGGCCGACGGCCCCCCGGCACGTTAGGTTGACCCCCATGACCGAACGGAACGAGACCTCCCTCACATCGGCGCCGACGGGCATGGGCGCCGCGCGGGGCGAGCCGCTGGTCGTGCTCAGCGACGTGAACAAGCACTTCGGGGACCTCCACGTCCTCAAGGACATCAGCCTCTCCGTGACGCGCGGCGAGGTGGTCGTGGTCATCGGCCCCTCCGGCTCCGGCAAGTCGACCCTGTGCCGCGCCATCAACCGGCTGGAGCCCATCGACAACGGCACCATCACGATCGACGGCAAGGAGCTGCCGGCGGAGGGCAAGGAGCTGGCGCGCCTGCGTGCCGACGTCGGCATGGTCTTCCAGTCCTTCAACCTCTTCGCCCACAAGACGATCCTCGACAACGTCATGCTCGGGCCGGTGAAGGCGAAGGGCATCAAGCCGGCCGAGGCCAAGCAGCGGGCGATGACCCTCCTCGAGCGGGTGGGGGTCGCCAACCAGGCCGCCAAGTACCCGGCGCAGCTCTCCGGGGGCCAGCAGCAGCGCGTCGCGATCGCCCGCGCGCTGGCCATGCAGCCCAAGGTGATGCTCTTCGACGAGCCCACCTCCGCGCTGGACCCCGAGATGATCACCGAGGTCCTCGACGTCATGACGTCCCTGGCCCGGGACGGCATGACGATGGTCGTGGTCACCCACGAGATGGGTTTCGCCCGCAAGGCGGCCGACCGGGTGATCTTCATGGACGCCGGCCAGATCGTCGAGGAGAGCACCCCCGACGAGTTCTTCACCAACCCGCGGTCCGCCCGGGCCCAGGACTTCCTGTCCAAGCTGCTCAGCCACTGAACCCCACGCACCACCCGACCGTCCCCCGCCGGGGGACCGACCAGTAGGAGACGACATGCGACGCACTCGCACAGCCGGTTTCGCCGCCGTGAGCCTGGCCGCTGCCCTGGCCCTGACCGCCTGCTCAGCCGGGGAGCCCGGCCAGACGGGCCAGACGGCCGGAGGCGGTGGCGGTGCCGCGACCTCGGGCGGCGGTGGCGGCGACGGCATCACCATCGGCATCAAGTTCGACCAGCCCGGTCTGGGCCTGAAGGAGGGCAACGACTACACCGGCTTCGACGTCGACGTCGCCCGGTACGTGGCCGGGAAGCTGGGCTACTCCGAGGACCAGATCCAGTTCGTGGAGTCCGTCTCCTCCCAGCGCGAGACGCTGCTGGAGAACGGCTCCGTCGACATGATCTTCGCGACCTACTCGATCACCGACGAGCGCAAGCAGCGGGTGGCCTTCGCCGGCCCGTACTTCGTCGCCGGCCAGGACCTCCTCGTCGCCGCGGACAACACCGACATCACCGGGCCCGACACCCTCGACGGCAAGGTGCTGTGCTCCGTCGAGGGCTCCACCTCGGCCGAGCGCATCCGCGACGAGCACTCCGAGGGTGTGGAGCTCTACCCGGCGCAGACGTACTCGGAGTGCGTGGAGCTGCTCTCCGCGGGCAACGTCGACGCGGTGACCACCGACGACGTGATCCTCGCCGGCTACGCCGCGCAGCCGCAGTACGAGGGGCAGTTCAAGGTGGTCGGCAACCCGTTCTCCGAGGAGAACTACGGTGTCGGCCTGCCGAAGGAGAACGACGTCTGCGAGGACGTCAACTCCGCGATCACGGAGATGATCGACGACGGCACCTGGGAGGAGCTGCTCAAGAAGAACGTCGGCGACAACTTCAAGTGGAACCAGGAGCTCAACCCGCCGAAGCCGCAGCCCTGCGCCTGAGTGAACCGTGCGGTGCCCGGGGCGTCCGCCCCGGGCACCGCCCGCGCGGCCGCTGGCCAGCGGCAGAGAAGGAGACCTGAGTGGGCGGCTACCTGGCCGACATGGCCGAGCTCCTCGGCAGCTACAACCTCATCGGGGCGTTCTGGGTCAACATCCAGCTGACCTTCTGGTCCGCCCTGTTCGCATTCATCATCGGCACCGTGCTCGCCGTCATGCGGGTCTCCCCCGCGCCCAGCCTGCGCTGGGCAGGAGCGACGTACGTGAACCTGGTGCGCAACACCCCGCTCACGCTCATCATCCTCGCGTGCTCGCTGGGGCTGTGGGGTCAGCTCGGCGTCATCCTGGCCACCAACGAGGCCGGCCGGGTCGACATCACGTCCAACAGCTTCCGGCTGGCGGTCCTGGGCCTGTCCGCCTACACCGCGGCCTTCGTGTGCGAGTCGCTGCGCTCGGGCGTCAACACCGTCCCGGCCGGCCAGGCGGAGGCCGCCCGGGCGATCGGCCTCGGGTTCGGCCAGTCGATGCGCATGATCATCCTCCCGCAGGCGATCCGCGGCGCCATCGCGCCGCTCGGCAACACCCTCATCGCCCTCGCGAAGAACACCACCGTCGCGCAGGCCGCCGGCGTCGTGCAGGCCGCGTCCGTCATGGCGACCATGATCGAGTTCCGCCCGGACCTCATGGTCGCCATCTTCCTCGTCATCGCGCTCGGCTGGGTGATCATCGTCCTGCCGATCGGCCTGGTGAGCACGTACCTGTCCCGCCGACTGGGGGTCGCCCGATGAGCTCCGTCCTCTTCGACGCCCCGGGCCCCCGGACGCGTCGCCGCATCGCCGTCGTCAACGTGGTGGGCGCCCTCGTCGTCCTCGGCGTCCTCGCCTGGGTGATCTGGGGCCTGGCCCAGAAGGGTCAGCTCACCGCCGCCAAGTGGAACCCGTTCCTCACCGAGACGGTGTGGGCCGACTACCTGCTCGTCGGGCTGTGGAACACCCTGCGCGCAGCCCTGATCGCGATCGTCACCGCCAACGCCTTCGGGCTGCTCTTCGGCCTGGGCCGGCTCTCGCAGTCCCGGCTGGTGCGCGGCGTGTGCGGCACCGTGGTGGAGTTCTTCCGAGCTGTCCCGGTGCTGATCATGATGATCTTCTTCTGGCAGCTCTTCTCCTACGTGCCCGGCCCGTGGATGGCCGCGCCGCCGTTCTACGGCGTCGTCTTCGGGCTGACGCTGTACAACGGCTCGGTCATCGCCGAGCTGGTGCGCTCGGGCGTGCAGAACCTCCCGCGCGGGCAGCGCGAGGCGGCCCTCGCCATCGGGCTGACGCGGTCGAAGAGCCTCCGGCTCGTGGAGGTGCCGCAGGCGCTGATCGCGATGATGCCCTCGATGGTCAGTCAGCTCGTCGTCATCCTGAAGGACACGGCGCTCGGCTACATCATCACGTACAGCGAGCTGCTGCGCTCCGCCCGGCTCGTGGGCTCCACCTTCGCCAACTACGTCCCCGCGCTGATCGTCGCCGCGGTGATCTTCATCGTCATCAACTACACCCTGACGTGGCTGGCCGAGCTCCTGGCCCGCCGCCTGAGCAAGCGGACCGCGGGCGGGACCCGGCCGGCCGAGCTGACGCCCGCGGACGCCGGGGAGTGAGCCGCTTGCACGAGGGGGCAGAGCTCGCCGTCGACCACCTCACGAAGACCTTCGGTGCCGTCAGAGCGGTCGACGACCTCTCCTTCACCGCCCGACCCGGCCGGGTGACCGGGTTCCTGGGCCCGAACGGTGCCGGGAAGACGACCACGCTGCGGATCCTGCTGGGGCTGGTCAGGGCCACCTCGGGGCGGGCCACCATCTCCGGCCGCACCTACGGCGAGCTGGTCCGGCCCACGCGCACCGTGGGCGCGGCCCTCGAGGCTGCGAGCTTCCACCCCGGCCGCACCGCCCTCGACCACCTCCGCGTGTACGCGCCCCAGGTCGGGGTGGACGACCGGCGCTGCAGCGAGGTGCTCGAGCTCGTGGGGCTCGATGCCGTCGCGGGCCGGCGCGTCGGCGGGTTCTCCCTGGGGATGCGTCAGCGGCTGGGCCTCGCCACCACCCTGCTGGGCGACCCGGGCGTCCTCGTGCTCGACGAGCCGGCCAACGGGCTCGACCCGGAGGGCATCGCGTGGCTCCGGGCGCTGCTGCGCCACCTGGCCGGCGAGGGCCGGACCGTGCTGGTCTCCAGCCACGTGCTCTCGGAGGTCCAGCAGACCGTCGACGACGTCGTGATCATCGCGCGCGGCACGCTCGTGCACCAGTCCTCCCTCGCCGAGCTCGCCGCCCTCGCGGAGCCGAGCGTGCGGGTCGTCTCCCCCGACGCGCGGGGGCTGGCCGACCTGATCGAGTCGGCCGGGTGGGCGGACCGCGTCGCCGAGGACGGCACGGCCTCGACCGGTACCGCCGTCCTGCGGAGGGTCGCCGCCGCCGAGGTCGGTGCGCGCGCCTTCGCCGCCGGTCTGGAGATCCACGAGCTCAGTGCGCGGGAGGTCGGCCTCGAGGACACCTTCCTGCGGCTGGTCGACGAGCGGCCCGGGCACGTTCAGGCCGGGGAGGAAGCACGATGACCGCCGCACTGGCGACCGAGTACCGCAAGCTCGTCACCACACGCCTGTGGTGGATCCTGCTGCTGACCATGGCGGCGTACATGGCCTTCCTGGCGGGCGTCATGGGCTTCACGCTGGCAGAGTCCCCCGAGGCGGCGGGCGCCGGGATGCCGGGCACCGAGCCGGGTGCCCCGATGTCGCCGGAACAGACGGCCCGGACCGTGTACACCCTCGCGACGTCGTTGGGGTACGTCTTCCCCGTCATCGTCGGGGCGCTCGCCATGACCGGGGAGTTCCGGCACCAGACGATCACCCCCTCCCTGCTGGCAGAGCCCCGGCGCACCGTCTTCCTGACGGCGAAGATGCTCTCCTCCCTCGCCGTCGGTCTGCTGTTCGGGGTGGTCGGCACGCTGGCCACCGTCGGCGCCGGCGCGGGGGTCCTCGCGCTGCTCGGCGAGCCGACCTACCTCGGCGACCCGGTGGTGCTGCGCAGCGCCGGGCTGTCGGTGCTGGCCCTGACGGTCTGGGCCGTGGTGGGCGTCGGCTTCGGCACGCTCCTGACGAACCAGGTGGCCGCCGTGGTCGTCCTGCTCGCGTTCACGCAGTTCGTCGAGCCGATCCTGCGGATCGTGCTCGGGCAGGTCGACGCCCTGGAGGGTGTCTCGAAGTTCCTGCCCGGCGCCGCGGGCGAGGCGATCACCGGCAGCTCCTTCTACGCCGACTCGGGCATGGCGCCCGGCCTGCTGCCGTCCTGGGCGGGCCTGCTCGTGCTGCTCGGCTACGCCGTGCTGCTCGCCGTGGCCGGACGGCTCACCACCCTGCGACGCGACATCACCTGACCCGCCGGGCGCCCGGCGCGCCGGGCCGCCACGGGACGGCGCAGGCCGCCACGGACGGCGCAGGACAGCGTCAGTCCAGCGCCTCCCAGTCGCCCGGTCCGGCCATCGGGTCCACCCCGTCCTCGGCCAGCACCTCGTCGATGGCGCGCATGGCGACACCGCCCGGAAACCCCTTGCGGGCGAGCATGCCCGCGAGGCGGCGCCGGCGGACCTGCGGGTCCAGCCCTCGCGTGGCCCGCGCCTTCTTCTCGACCAGGCGTCGCGCGGCGGCACGCTCGTCATCCTCGTCCACCTGCTCCAGGGCGCCCGCGGCCACCTCCGGCTCGATGCCCTTGCGCCGCAGCTCCTGGGCCAGCGCCCGGCGGGCGAGCCCACGCTCGGCGTGCCGGGTCCGCACGAGCATCTCGGCGTAGGCGGTGTCGTCGATCAGGCCCACCTCGGTGAACCGGTCGAGCACCCGCGCCGCGACGTCCTCCGGCACGTCCCGCTTCGCCATCGCCGCCTCGAGCTGGGCCCGGCTGCGCGGCGCCGCGGCGAGCTGCCGCAGGGCGATGCTCCGCGCCACCTCCTCCGCATCAGGCTCGGCGTCCTGGGCGGCGGCGCCGGTCGACGGCGGCTCGAGCTCGTCGCGCCGTCGACCGCCACGCCGCCGACCGGTTCCGGGGTGCGTCATCGCGATCAGAAGTCGACCGGGACCTCACCGTCGGCCGGCGCCTTGGCAGCCGCAGCCTCCGCAGCGGCCTCGCCGATCCCGAGCTTGGTGAGGATCTTCTTCTCGATCTCCTCGGCCAGCTCCGGGTTGTCCCGGAGGAACGCGCGGGCCTTCTCCTTGCCCTGGCCGAGCTGGTCGCCCTCGTAGGTGAACCAGGCGCCGGACTTGCGCACGATGCCGTTCTCCACGCCGAGGTCGATCAGACCGCCCTCGCGGGAGATGCCCTGGCCGTAGAGGATGTCGAACTCGGCCTGCTTGAAGGGCGGGGCCATCTTGTTCTTCACGACCTTGATGCGGGTCCGGTTGCCGACCGCGTCGCCTGCCTCCTTCAGCGTCTCGATCCGGCGCACGTCCAGACGGACCGAGGCGTAGAACTTCAGCGCCTTGCCGCCCGTGGTCGTCTCCGGGGAGCCGAAGAAGACGCCGATCTTCTCGCGCAGCTGGTTGATGAAGATCGCGGTCGTGCCGGAGGCCGAGAGCGCACCGGTGATCTTGCGCAGCGCCTGGGACATCAGGCGTGCCTGGAGACCCACGTGCGAGTCACCCATCTCGCCCTCGATCTCCGCCTTGGGCACCAGGGCGGCGACGGAGTCGATGACGACGATGTCGAGGGCGCCGGAGCGGATCAGCATGTCCATGATCTCCAGGGCCTGCTCGCCGGTGTCGGGCTGGGAGACCAGGAGGGCGTCGGTGTCCACCCCCAGCTTCTTCGCGTACTCGGGGTCGAGCGCGTGCTCGGCGTCGATGAAGGCCGCGATCCCGCCCGCCTTCTGCGCGCTCGCCACGGCGTGGAGCGCGACGGTCGTCTTTCCGGAGGACTCCGGGCCGTAGATCTCGATCACGCGGCCTCGCGGGAGGCCGCCGATGCCGAGAGCGACGTCCAGGGCGACAGAACCGGTGGGGATCACCTGGACCTTGGGGCGGGTGTCGTCCCCCAGGCGCATGACCGACCCCTTGCCGAACTGGCGGTCGATCTGGCTGAGCGCGGCCTCCAGGGCCTTGCTGCGGTCTGCTACAGGAGCGGGCATGTCAGTTCACCTTTCGGCAGGCGGGCCGCATCTGCGGCCCTCGGGTCGGTCAGGGCTGGTCTCGGCAGGGCCCGCCCTCGCCGGACGGCTACCTGCAGGCGACGCTATGCCTGACCACTGACATCCGCCGGAGCACCCCCGCAAAGCTGTGGAAACGTGCCGACGTCGTCGCCTGGGGACGAAGGTACGCCGAACGGGTGTTCGACGTCGAACGACACGCCGACAGGCCCGACATCCGCGAGCGGGATCTCAGCGAACCGCCCGACGACGAACCGCGCCCGGCTACCGTGCCGGGCCGCGTGGCCGCTCGCGCGGATCGATCCGGTGCCGCCACCGGGTGGCCTCGTCGAGGTCCATCTCGTCGCACACCGCGTCCCAGACCACCCGCGGCGGGACCCCGTCCTGCAGGGCCCGTGCCGCGGTGCGCCCCCCGACGGCGGAGAGAACCAGGTCCTCCGCCACCGAGCGGCCGTAGCCCGCGCCGAAGGTCTCCTCCAGCACCTGCCAGAACTCGGAGTGCTTCACGCCTCCAGGGTGCCACGCCCGGGACGGGCCGGTCGCCGCCGCACCGGGGCGGATGTGGGTGCGGGGCGGCACAATGTCGAGGGTGCTGCCCTTCTCCGAAGCCACCCGGTCGTGGTTCGACGGCGCCTTCGCCGCACCGACGGCGGCGCAGACCGGGGCGTGGGACGCGATCTCCTCCGGCGAGCACGCGCTCGTGGTGGCCCCGACCGGCTCCGGCAAGACGCTGGCCGCGTTCCTCTGGGCGATCGACCAGATGCTCACGGGCGAGGTGCCGGAGGCCGCGGACCGGTGCCGGGTGCTCTACATCTCCCCCCTCAAGGCGCTGGCCGTCGACGTGGAGCGCAACCTCCGCTCGCCGCTCGTGGGCATCTCGCGGGCCGCCGCGCGGCTGGAGGTCCCGGTCAACGACGTGCGGGTCGGCGTGCGCACGGGAGACACCCCGGCCAACGAGCGTCGCCGGCTCGCCGCACACCCGCCGGACATCCTCATCACCACGCCGGAGTCTCTCTACCTCGTCCTGACGTCCGCCGCCCGGGAGGGCCTGCGCGGGGTGCGCACCGTCATCCTCGACGAGGTCCACGCCGTGGCCGGCACCAAGCGTGGGGCGCACCTGGCGGTGAGCCTCGAGCGGCTGGACGCGCTGCTGGAGGCCCCGGCGCAGCGGGTGGGCCTGTCCGCCACCGTGCGCCCCGTACCGACGGTGGCCAGCTTCCTCGCGGGGCACCGGACCCTGGCCGACGGCGGACGGCACGTGCGCGTGGTGGAGCCGGCCAGCAGCAAGGAGCTGCGCGTCGACGTCGTCGTCCCGGTCGCCGACCTCTCGGACCCGTCGGCGACCCCGCTGCGCTCGGCGGGCCGCGAGCCCGCACCGGCACCCGAGGGGCCGGACCTCTCGGGCGCCGCGGCCGGGGCGCTGCCCGAGCAGCGGCAGCCGTCGGTGTGGCCGCACATCACCGAGCGGATCGTCGACCTGGTGGCCGAGCACCGTTCGACGATCGTCTTCACCAACTCCCGCCGGTCCGCCGAGCGGCTGACCGCGCGCATCAACGAGGAGTGGCAGGCGCGCCACGAGGGCACGGCCGGCACCGCCGTCCTGGACGAGGCGGGCGCGACCTGGGCCGCCGAGCTGCCGGCACAGTCCGGCACCTCGCTGCCGGTCGAGGAGGTGCTGGCACGCGCCCACCACGGGTCCATGAGCCGCGAGGAGCGCGTCCGCACCGAGTCGGCCCTGAAGTCGGGCGAGCTGCGCGCGGTCGTCTCGACCTCCTCGCTCGAGCTCGGCATCGACATGGGGGCCGTGGACCTGGTCGTCCAGGTCGGCTCCCCGCCGTCGGTCGCGTCGGCGCTGCAGCGCGTCGGGCGGGCAGGCCACCAGGTGGGCGCCGTCTCCCACGGCGTCGTCCTGCCGACCCACCGGGGCGACCTCATGCCCGCGGCGGTGGCCTCCGTCCGGGCGCGCGACGGGCAGATCGAGGAGCTGCACGTCCCGGCCAACCCGCTCGACGTCCTCGCCCAGCAGGTCGTGGCGATGCTCGCCGTCGAGGACCTGACGGTCGAGGAGCTCGCCGCCCTGGTGCGCCGCTCGGCCCCCTACGTCACGCTCGGGGACCGCTCGCTCACCGCGGTGCTCGACATGCTCGCCGGCCGCTACCCGAGCGAGGACTTCGCGGAGCTGCGGCCGCGGATCGTGTGGGACCGCACCGCCGGTGTCCTCAGCGCCCGGCCCGGCGCGCTGCGCCTGGCGACGACGTCCGGCGGCACCATCCCGGACCGCGGCATGTACGGGGTCTACCTGGCCGGCGGTCCCGCCACCGACGACGGGCCCGGCACGGACGGCGTCACCGCGCGCGCCCGGGGCCGGGGCGGGCGGCGGGTGGGCGAGCTCGACGAGGAGATGGTCTACGAGTCGCGCGTCGGCGACACCTTCACGCTCGGGACGAGCACCTGGCGCATCGAGGAGATCACCCCGGACCGGGTCCTCGTCAGCCCGGCGCCGGGCCAGCCGGGGCGGCTGCCGTTCTGGAAGGGCGACTCCCCCGGCCGTCCCGCCGAGCTGGGCCGTGCGCTGGGGCGGACCACCCGGGAGCTGCTCGCGGGCCTGGACGACGGCAGCGCCGCGGACCGGTTGTCCGGGGCCGGCCTGGACGGCTGGGCCGTCGAGAACCTCACGGCCTACCTCGGCGAGCAGCGTGAGGCGACGGGACGCCTCCCCGACGACCGCACGATCGTCGTCGAGCGCTTCCGTGACGAGCTGGGCGACTGGCGCGTGGTGATCCACTCCCCGTTCGGCGCGCGCGTGCACGCCCCGTGGGCGATGGTGCTGGCCGGCCGCCTGCGCGAGCTGACCGGGATGGACGTCCAGGCGGCCCCGAGCGACGACGGCATCGTGCTGCGGCTGCCGGACACCGAGGGGTCCGACGGCGAGGGGCGGGGCCCGCTGGACCCGACGCTCCTGCTGCTGGAGCCGTCGGAGGTCTCCGGCCTGGTCGTGGAGGCGCTGGCGGGCTCGGCCCACTTCGCGGCCCGGTTCCGGGAGGCCGCCGCCCGCTCCCTGCTGCTGCCCCGCCGGCGTCCCGACCGCCGCCAGCCGCTGTGGCAGCAGCGCCAGCGCAGCGCCCAGCTGCTCGCCGTCGCCTCGGCCTACCCGGACTTCCCCGTGGTCCTCGAGGCGGTGCGCGAGTGTCTGCAGGACGACTTCGACGTCCCCGCCCTGACCGACCTCATGGGCGAGATCGCCCGGCGCGAGGTCCGCATCGTCGAGGTCTCCACCACCTCCCCCTCCCCCTTCGCGCGCTCGCTCCTCATGGGCTACGTCGCGCAGTTCCTCTACGACGACGACGCCCCGCTCGCCGAGCGCCGGGCGGCCGCCCTGGCGCTGGACCCGGCGCTGCTGGCCGAGCTCGTCGGCTCCGACCTCGGCGACCTGGCCGACCTGCTCGACCCCGAGGCGGTCGCGGAGGTCGCGGCGGCCGTCGGGCTGCTGACGGAGAGCGCGAGGGCCCGGGACGCCGAGGCGCTCGTCGACCACGTGCGGCGCCTCGGTCCCGTCACGACGGCGGAGCTGGCCGCGCGCAGCACCTCGCCCGAGCTGGTCCCCGGGTGGCTGGAGGAGCTGGCCGCCGACCGGCGCGTGCTGGACGTGCGGGTGGCGGGCACGCTGCAGTGGGTGGTGCTGGAGGACGCCGCGCGGCTGCGGGACGCGCTGGGCACCGCGCTGCCCGTCGGTCTGCCCGAGGCCGTCCTGGAGCCCGTGCCGGACCCGCTGGGTGACCTGGTCCGCCGGCACGCCCGCACCCACGGCCCGTTCACCGCGCAGCAGGTCGCCGAGCGGCTGGGCCTGGCGGTGGGGGCGGTGCACGCCGTGCTCGCCGACCTGGTGCGCACCGGCCTGCTCGTCCAGGGCCGGCTCAGCCCCGGCCCTCCGCCCGCCGACGGCGCGGTGGAGTACTGCGACGCCGAGGTGATGCGGCGGATCCGGCGCCGGTCGCTCTCCCACCTGCGCAGCGAGGTCGAGCCGGTCCCCGCCCGCACGCTCGGCGTGTTCACGCCGCGCTGGCAGCAGGTGGCTCCCGTCGGCTCCCGACCCGAGCTGCGCGGCACCGACGGCGTGCTCACGGTGGTCGACCAGCTGGCGGGTGCGCTCGTCCCGGCCTCGTCGCTCGAGTCGCTCGTGCTGCCGGCGCGGGTGCGGGACTACCGGCCCGGCCTGCTCGACGAGCTGACGGCCGCGGGCGAGGTGGTCTGGGCGGGCGGCGGGGCCCTGCCCGGCGTCGACGGGCTCGTCACGCTGCTGCCGGCCGACGCCGTCGCGGACCTCTCGCCGGTGGCCGGCGAGCTGGAGCAGGGGTCGCTGCACCGCCACCTCCTGGACACGCTCGGGGGCGGCGGGGGCCGGTTCTTCCGGGAGCTGCTGCCCCCGGACGAGGTCGACGAGGCCGGGCTCCCCCGCCGCGTGCCGCCGACGGACGTGCTGGAGGCCCTCTGGGAGCTGGTGTGGGCGGGGCTGGTCACCAACGACACCCTCGCGCCCGTCCGCGCCCGGCTCGGGGGCGGACGGCCGGCCCATGCCTCACGCGCCCCGTCGGCGCGTCCGCGTTCGGTGCGCACGGGCGCAGGGCTGCGCCGTGGGGCGCTCTCCCGCGCCGGGCTCGCCGGGGCGGTGCGCGCCGCGTCCTCGGGTGCGCCGGGGGCGTCCGTGAACCTGCCCGCGGCCGCCGGCCGGTGGTCGCTGCTGCCACGGGACACCGACCCGGCGGACCAGGTGGCGGCGCGCACCGCCCGGACCGCGGTGCTGACGGCGGCGCTGCTCGAGCGGCACGGGGTCCTGGTGCGCGGTGCGGCCGGCCTCGAGGACCTGCCGGGCGGGTTCGGCGCCGCCTACCAGGTGCTCCGGCGTCTGGAGGAGTCGGGTCAGGTGCGGCGGGGGTATCTCGTCGAGGGCCTGGGGGCCGCGCAGTTCGCCCTCCCCGAGGTGGTGGACCGGCTGCGGGCCGACGCGGCGGACCTCGCCTCCCGCAGGTCCGACGACGAGCGCGCGGCCTCGTCCCCCCGGGTCCACCTCCTGGCGGCGACGGACCCGGCGAACCCCTACGGCGCGGCGCTGGCCTGGCCGGCGACGACGGCCGGGGAGGGCCACCGCCCCGGGCGCAAGGCCGGTGCGGTCGTCGTCCTCGTGGACGGTGACCTGGTGCTCTACGTCGAGCGCGGCGGGCGCACCCTGCTCTCGTTCAGCGAGGCCCCGGAGAGCCTGGCCCTGGCCGCGTCGGCGCTGGCCGGTCGCGCGGCCACCGGCGACCTCGGCCCGCTCACGCTCGGCCGCATCGACGGCTCCGCCGCGCTCGAGGCCCGGGGCCCCCTCAGCGACGCCCTCCTCAGTGCCGGGTTCGGGCCGACGCCGAGGGGCCTCCGGCTCCGTCACCCACAGCCGGCGGCGCACTGACCGGGCGCGGGACCACCGGTTGCGTGACGACCGGTTCGCGTGGCGACCGGTGGCACGTCCGCGGGTTGCGCGACGGCGGGCCGCACGGCGACCGGGTGCCCCACGACGGCGGTGGCGTCGAGATCGTCGTCCCTCACCACCCGCGCGGTCAGGCCGTGACGCACGAGCGCCCCGGCGCTCGCCGGCGCCTGCACGACGCTCGTCTCCAGCACCAGCGCACCCCCGGGAACCAGCCACCGGCGGGCACCGGCCGCCACCCGGCGGTGCACGTCCAGCCCGTCGGCCCCGCCGTCGAGCGCGGTCCTCGGCTCGTGCAGCCGTGCCTCCGGCGGCATCAGCGCGACGGCGTCGGAGGGCACGTACGGCGCGTTGACGACCAGCAGGTCCACCCGGCCCAGGAGCAGGCTCGGCAGGGCGGCGTAGAGGTCACCGAGGTGGACCGTGCCGCCCACCCCCGCGACGTTGCGCCGCGCGCAGGCGACGGCGACCGGGTCGACGTCGGCGGCATGGAGCTCGAGGGGGCCGGCGACGGCCGCGAGCGCGGTGCCGACGGCGCCCGAGCCGCAGCAGAGGTCGACGACCACCGGTGGTGTCCGGCTCCCCGGTCGGGCCCGGGCCGTCCGCCGCAGGTGCGCCGCCCCCTCGCGCACCAGCAGCTCGGTGCGCCGGCGCGGGACGAACACGCCGTCGTCGACACCGATCCGCAGGCCGGCGAACTGGGCCCAGCCGAGGATGTGCTCGAGGGGCGCACCACCGGCGCGCCGGCGCACCAGGGCGTCCAGCTCGGCCGGGGTGCGGGCCGCGGCGGCCAGGAGGCGGGCCTCGTCCTCGGCGAAGACGCACCCGGCGGCCCGCAGCACGGCGGCGACGTCCCCGCCCCGGGCTGCCGCCTCGTCCATGGCTGCTCCCTCGCGGTCCCGGGTCTCAGCCCCGCGGCTGCTCCGCGGCCCGCTCGCGCAGGCGGGCCTCCTCGGCACGGACCTGCTCGTGGGTCGCCCGCTCGGCCTCGAGCCAGGCGGGCATCTCGTCCAGCAGCGCCTTGATCTGCTCGGTCGTCAGCGGCTGGGTGACGCCGCCGCGGGCCAGGCCCGAGGTGGAGACGCGCAGGCGCCGGGCGACCTCCTGACGTGGGTGCGGGCCGTTGCGCCGAAGCTCGGCCAGCCACGCCGGCGGGTTCGCCTGCAGCTCGTTCAGCTCCTCGCGGCTGATGTCCCGGCCGCGGAACTCCTCCGGGGTGGCCGCCAGGAGCACACCGAGCTTGCGGGCAGCGGTCTGGGCCTTCATGGTCTGCTGCTTGGGGGTGCTCACCGGCCCAGCGTAGGCGGTCCGCGGCCGGTCCGACCGCCGCCGCACTAGCCTGGGGGCAGCCGCGACGCGAGAGGAGGCGGCATGTCGGAGCCTTTCCGTCTGCGGTTCGCGCCCGGGGTGACCCCCGACAAGTGGCTGCGTACCTGGGCCGCGCGCATGCCGGGCGCCCCGATCGACGCCGCCCTCCTGGACGCCGAGGACGACGACCCCACCGCCGCGCTGCGCAGGGGCGAGTGCTCCATGGCGTTCGTCCGGCTGCCGGTCGACCGGTCGGGGCTCCACGTCATCCCGCTGTACGAGGAGGTCCCGGTGGTGATCGCGAGCCGCGAGCACCCGGTGGCCGCGTTCGACGAGGTGGACGTCACCGACCTCGCCGACGAGAACCTTCTCCAGGACCCCGGTGCGGTTCCCGAGTGGTCCGCCGCCGCGACGGACCGCCCGCGCCCGGCGCTGGAACCGATGACTGTGGCGCAGGCCGTCGCGGTGGCCGCCTCGGGAGCGGGAGTGCTGATCGTCCCGCTCTCGGTCGCCCGCCTGCACCACCGCAAGGACGTCGTGCACCGCCCGGTCACCGGGGTCGCGACGTCGCAGGTGGGGCTCGCCTGGCGGACTGACGACGACGACCCGCGGATCGAGACCTTCATCGGCATCGTTCGTGGCCGGACCGAGCGCAGCAGCCGGGGAGGCACCGCCGCAGACGGTGCGGGCCCGAAGGACGGAGCCGCCACGGGCGCCACGACCGGCAAGGTGGGGGCCACGGGTTCACGCGGGGGATCGGGCCGCAGCGGCGGCGGGCAGCAGCGGCGGACGTCCGGCAGAGGGTCAGGCGGTCCGGGGCGCGGGGGCCGCCCGAGAGGCCGGCGCTGACCACGGACGGAACGCCGCGCCGGACGCGGCGCGCCCCGTTCTACCCTGCCCGGGCAGGGGCCCCGGCGGGACGAGCGAGAAGGAGCACAGGATGGGCAGCACCGCGGCGCGACCCGTACGGGTGAAGGACGTCACGATCGGTGACGGCCGCCCGGTGGTTATCGTCCCCGTCCTCGGTGCGACCCCGGCCGAGCTGCGGGCGCAGGTCGTCGGACTCTCCGGTCGCCGGGTGGACGTCGTCGAGTGGCGCGTGGACCACTTCGCCGCGCTGACGGACATCCCGGCGGTGCTCGACGCCGCGCGTGCGCTGGTCCGGCTCCTCGGCCCGGTCCCCCTGCTGGTCACCTGCCGGACGCGCACCGAGGGCGGGGTCGCGGACCTCGACCCGCAGTCGTACGGGGAGCTGCTGTCCGCGCTGGCCAGCTCCGGGGCGGCCGACCTGCTCGACGTCGAGCACCGGCGCCCGGGTGACGTCGTCGCGGGGATCGTCACGGCCGCCCGCCGGCACGGGGTGAAGGTGGTCGCCTCCGAGCACGACTTCACCACGACGCCGCCGGCCGAGGAGATCGTGAGGCGGCTGCGGGAGATGCAGGAGCTCGGTGTCGACCTCGCCAAGATCGCGGTCATGCCCCGCTCCCGCGCCGACGTCCTGGCGCTCCTCGACGCCACGAGGCAGGTCAGCGAGGAGCACCCGGAGGTGCCGGTCATCACCATGTCGATGGGTCCGCTCGGTGTGGTCTCCCGGCTCGCCGGCCACCTCTTCGGCTCCGCGGCGACGTTCGCGTCCGCCGGCACCGCGTCCGCCCCTGGGCAGGTGGACGTCGAGGGCGTGCGCACGGTGCTCGACGTCCTGGACCGCGCGCAGGGTGCGGGCGCGGCGCGGGAGCCTGGCCCTGCCTGAGGCCGTTCTCGTGGGTGGTCCAGCACGGCGGCGCCTTGAGCAGGTCGCGCGCGGGCGCACGGGGACGGTGCCGGTGCCGCACCTCGGCTCTGTACAGAGAAAGTGTGCAGAACTATTGTGCGTCCCGTGGAGACACCCCGGGAGGCGCGGCTCGACGCCCGTGCGATGAAGGTCCTGGCGCACCCGCTGCGCACCCGGCTGCTCGGCGCGCTCCGGCTGGAGGGGCCTGACACCGCCACGGGGCTGGCGCGGTTGCTCGGGACGAACTCGGGGGCGACGAGCTACCACCTCCGCCGCCTCGCCGACGTCGGGCTGGTGGAGGAGACAGGCACGGGGACCGGGCGTCAGCGGGTCTGGCGCGCCGCGCACGACCGGCACTCCTGGACCACGTCGGCCGCCGGGGACGACCCGGACGCTGTCGCCGCCAACGACTGGCTCCAGCAGGACGCCACGCGGCTGGCCCAGGAGCGCGTCTCCGCGTGGCACGCCGAGAAGCAGTCGTGGCCGTTGCCCTGGCGCGACGTCGCGGGGCTGTCCGACTACTTCCTCGACCTCACGCCCGACCGGCTCGCGGCCCTCCTCCACGACCTCGACGCGGTGGTCGAGCGCTACCGCGGCGAGACCCCCGGCGAGGGCTCGCACCGCGTGTTCCTCTACCTGCACGCCTGCCCGGACGTCCTCGGCCGGCCCGCCGAGCCGGACGGCGGCGCGCCCGCCAGGCCGGGGGGCAGCGACGGCGACGGCGGCGGCGGCGCGTCATGAGCCCGCCCCTGACGGCCCGCTCGGTGACGCGGCGCTTCCTCGCCCTGACCGCGCTGCGCTGGCTCCCGGTCGGGCTCGTCATCCCGGTGATCATGCTGCTGCCGCTGGAGCGCGGGCTGAGCCTGGCCGAGGTGGGGCTGGCCGCGTCCCTGCAGGGGCTGGTGGTGCTCGCGCTCGAGCTGCCCACCGGCGGGCTCGCGGACACGGTGGGCAGGCGCCGGGTCCTCCTGGTGGCGTCCGCCGTCGGCCTGGCCGCCACGACCCTGCTCCTCACGGCGGGAACCGCGGCGGCGTTCGCCGTCGCGTTCGCGCTCCAGGGGGCGTTCCGGGCGCTGGACAGCGGGCCGCTCGACGCGTGGTACGTCGACGCGGTGCTCGAGGCCGACCCGGGCGCCGCGATCGAGAAGGGCCTGAGCGGTCACGGCGTCGTCGCCGGCGTGGCCATCGCCGGCGGGTCGCTGACGAGCGGCGCCCTCGTCGGCCTCGCCCCGGCGTGGGGGCGCGACGCGCTGTGGGGGCTCGACGCTCTCGCGGTGCCGGTCCTCGTCTCGCTGCTGCTGCAGGTCGCCGGGCTGGTCGGCATCGTGACCCTCCTGCGTGAGGAGCCGCGCGCCCGGGGCGTGCGCGCCGTCTGGCGGGCGGCGGCCACCACCCCGCGGGCGATCGCCGGTGGGGCCTCCCTGCTGCGCCGGGACCGCATCCTGCTCGCCCTGGTCGCCGTCGAGCTGTTCTGGGGCTTCGGCATGGTCACCTTCGAGCAGCTGATGCCGGTGCGGCTCACCGAGCTGGTCGGCGACCCCGACAGCGCCGCAGCGATCACCGGACCGGCGACGGCGGCCGCGTGGCTGGTCTCGGCCGCCGGGGCGGCGGCCATGCCGTGGCTCGGCCGCCGGCTCGGCACGTCCGCGGCCGCCGCCGCCCTGCGGGTGGCGCAGGGCGCGGCGGTCGTCGGCATGGGCCTGCTCGGCGGCGTGGCCGCCATGCTCGCCGCCTACGTGGCGTGCTACCTGGTGCACGGGGCCTCTGGCGCCGCGCACGCCACCCTGCTGCACCGGCGCGTCACCGGCGAGCACCGGGCCACCGTCGTGTCCCTGAACTCGATGGTGATGCAGCCGGCCGGGGCGGCGGGCATGGTTGTGCTGACCGCCCTGGCGGACGGGACGTCGGTGAGCGTCGCGGTGTGCGTGGGCGGGGCGGTGCTCGCGCTGGCCGCACCGCTCTACCTGCCCGCCTGGCGGCAGGAGCGGGCCGCACGCCGGGGCGGGGCGACCGGAGCAGAGGCCCTGGCGGCCGACGGGCGGGCGCACGTCCCGGGGCCCGACGGGGACGCGGAGGTGCGCAGTGCCCGAGGATGAACGGGAGGTCGGCAGTGCCCGAAGGTGACATCGTCGCGCGCGTGGCCAGGCGCCTCGACCTGGCCCTGGCCGGCCAGGTGCTCGCGCGCGGGGAGCTGCGCTGGCCGAACCTGGGCGGGACGGACCTGGCCGGGGTCGGCGTCGTCGGCAACGCCCCCGTCGGCAAGCATCTGCTGACCCGCCTGGACGACGGCCGCACCCTGCACACCCATCTGCGGATGGAGGGCCGCTGGCGCCTGGTGCGCACCGGCGAGCTGGGGCCCGGCGGGAGCAGCCGGGCCGACCGCTCGCCCCAGGTGCGGGCGGTGCTGGCGACGCGGCAGTGGACGTGCCTGGGCTACGACCTCGGGATGATGGATCTCGTGCCGACGCGGGACGAGCACCTGCTGGTCGGCCATCTCGGCCCCGACGTCCTCGCCGCGGACCTGGACGTGCCGGCCGCCGCCGCGAGGATCCTGGCGCAGGGCGAGCGCGGCATCGGGGAGACGCTGCTCGACCAGACGGTGGTGGCCGGCCTCGGGACCATCTACATGGCCGAGACGCTGTGGCTGAACCGGGTGTGGCCGTGGGCTCCCGCGGGCGGGACGGGCGCCGTGGCGGAGGACCTCGTGCGCACCGCCCGGCGGATCATGCAGCGCTCCGTGGCGGCCCGGACGCCGACGGCGACCGGCGACCTTCGCCGCACCAGCAACGTCCACTCCCGCGAGCGTCGTCCCTGCCCCCGCTGCGGCACCCCGATCGTGCGCTCCGAGGTGGGGAGGGCGCCGACCGCCCGGCAGGTGTTCTACTGCCCGGCCTGCCAGCGGCCCTGAGGCGGTCCGCCGGGCCCGGACAGACCACGAGCCCCGGATCGCTCCGGGGCTCGTAGGGCGCGGCCGATCGCCGCACGTCGGTCGGCGGGTCAGCCGACCGGGGTGAGCAGGCTCTCGCGCCGCAGCAGCTCGTCGGGCACCGTGTCGGGCACGTGGACACCCTCGGCGACCGCGACCCGTTCGGACACGGCCCGCAGGACGAAGCTCAGGGGTACGTTCAGCGCCTCGCAGATCGAGGCGAGCAGCTCGGAGGAGGCCTCCTTCTGGCCGCGCTCGACCTCGCTGAGGTAGCCGAGTGACACCCGGGCGGCGGACGAGACCTCGCGCAGCGTCCGTCCCTGGCGCTGGCGGGCGTCACGGAGCACGTCACCGATCTCACGTCGAAGCAGGATCATCGTGCTGCCCTCCTCCCCTGCCCGGTTGGGCGATGTCGTCCTACCGTACCCTGCACCGGGCGCGCGGCGCTGCTCGGAAAGGCTGGCGGGACGTCCCTGGGGTCGGCGCAGCTGCTGCTTGCCACCCCGATAGGTGTACCTGGTTGTTGTCATCACCGATGTCAACGCACCCGCCCGCCCGGTTGTTCCCCGTCATGGGCCACCGGCGCCGGGGTGCGGTCCGTCGACGGTGCCGGCGAGCAGCACGAGCGCGACCTCGACGCTCGCCGCCCGCAGCTGCGCCCGCCCGCCAGCGAGCCGCAGGGAGCGCACCCGCAGCAGACCAGGGGCGTGGACGGCGACGTGCACCGTCCCCGCGGGACGTCCCTCGGCCGGGCCGGGCCCGGCGACCCCGGTGGTGGCGACGGCGTGGGTGGCGCCGAGCCGCCGTGCCGCCCCGGCGGCCATCTGGCGCGCCACCTCGGGGTGCACGGTCCCCTCGGCGGCGAGCAGGTCGGGGTCCACCCCCAGGAGGTCACGTTTGACGTCGGCCGCGTAGGCGACGACGGCGCCGCGCAGCACCGCGGACACGCCCGGGAAGGTGACCAGGGTGGCCGTGAGGGCACCGCCGGTCAGCGACTCCGCCACCGCGAGGGTCGCTCCCCGGTCCCGCAGGCCGGCGACCGCACGCCCCACCAGCTCCGCGTGCCGCGACCCGGCGTGGGACCGCCTCGGCAGCCCCGCGGACCGGTCCGACATCAGGTCCGGGAGGCGCCGTCGTCCTTGGCGGCCGCGGAGATGCGGGCCGCCTGGACGACGTAGTCGATGCCGGTGATCACGGTGACCGCCACGGCCAGGAGCACGACGACCCACGTCACGACCGCGATGGCGTCCACCACCCCGTTGGAGAGGATCCCGTCCCACGGCACCAGCAGCAGCAGGATGAACGCGATCTGCAGGGTGGTCTTGAGCTTGCCGCCCTTGCTCGCCGCCATCACGGCGCGCCGGATCATGAAGAAGCGGAGCACCGTGATGCCGAGCTCTCGGACGATGATGACCACGGTCACCCACCACGGGAGCAGACCGTCGGCGGAGAGCAGCACGAGGGCGGAGATCACCAGCGCCTTGTCAGCGATGGGGTCGGTGATCTTGCCGAAGTCGGTCACCAGCCCGCGACTGCGGGCGAGCGAGCCGTCGAGCTTGTCGGTGGCCGCCGCGAGCGCGAAGACCGCGGTGGCCCACAGCCGGGAGGCGGTGGTTTCCTGGAGGAACAGGTACACGAACACGGGCACCATCACGATGCGGGCCATCGTCAGGATGTTGGCCACGTTCCACAGCGGTACGGGGGTCGGCTGCCCGGCACCGGCCGGCGTCGTCGCGGGGTCGGTCGTCACGGCCCCACCCTATGGCCCGCGCGGCCGGTCGGCCGCCCGACACGGTGAGCCCCACGGCTCGTCGGCACCTTGGGCCCGCCGAGAGGGCGTCGCGGCCCTCTACGCTTCGCTCGTGAGCGCGGTGTCCCGTCGGGAGCGCGGGCGGCGGCGCCGCCTGCGCCGGGAGCGCGCGCTCGCGCTCGGGGCCGCCGGAGCGGCGCTCGCCTCGGTGGTCCTGGGCGTCCGCGTGGACGCCGGGACCGGCGCCGGGACCGGCGGGCGGACGACGGCGCACCCGGCCCCGACGCCGCAGCGGAGCGCGACGCCGGGGCTCCGGGAGGATCGGGCCTCCGGCGCCACGACGGCCGCACCGCGTGCGCACGCCTCGAGGGCGCCGTCCGCGGCGGCCGCTGCTGCGCCGTCGTCCGACGACGTCAGCTTCACGATCCTGTCCGCCGGCGACGTGCTCCCCCACGCCAACGTCAACCGCGTCGCCGCGCTGCCCGGCGGCGGGTACGACTTCGTGCCGCTCATGGCTGGGGTGCGGGAGTGGACAGCCGGGGCCGACCTCGCCCTGTGCAGCCTCGAGGTCCCGCTCGCCCCTCCCGGCCAGGAGGTCACGGGGTACCCGGTGTTCGGTGCGCCCGCCGAGCTGGTCACGGCGCTCGCCGAGCTCGGCTGGGACGGCTGCGCGACCGCGACCAACCACGCCCTCGACCGGGGCACGGCCGGCGTGACGCACACGCTCGACATGCTGGACGCGGCGGGGCTCGGCCACGTCGGCACCGCCCGCAGCGCGGCGGAGGCGGCGGCTCCCCAGCTGTACCGGCTCGAGCGCGGCGGGCGCACGATCGTCGTCGCCCACCTCTCGGCCACGGCCGTCGTCAACGGCCGGGCCGGGCCGTCGGCGACGGACCGGTCGGTGACCGGGGCGGACCCCGCGGCGCTGACCGAGCAGGCCCGCACGGCGCGCGAGGCCGGGGCCGACGTGGTCGTCGCGAACCTGCACTGGGGCGTCGAGTACGCCCACTCCCCCGACGCCGAGCAGCTCCGGATCGCCACGGCGCTCGCGCAGGGCGGCCAGGTCGACGTGGTCCTCGGCAGCCACCCGCACGTGCCGCAGCCGATCGACCGCCTGCCCGGCGGCCCGCGCGGCGAGGGCATGTGGGTCGCGTGGTCGATGGGGAACTTCCTCTCCAACCAGGACGAGGAGTGCTGCACCATGGAGACGGCGACCGGGGTCATGACCACCGCCACCGTGCAGGTCCCCGCGCGCGGGCCCGCCGCGGTCACCGCCCTGGAGTGGACGCCCGTCACGGTCGACGTGGCCGAGAGCCGCCGCGTCCACGCGCTGAACGACCTGGCGGCGGGCGTCCGGCCGGACGGGCTCGGCCTCGACGCGGCCACCATCGCCGCGCGCGACGCCCGCGTCAGCGAGGTGATGGGCACCGAGGGCGAGCGGCTGCAGGCACCCCGGCCGACCGGCCCGGAGCCGACGGTCCTCCCCCGCCCACGATGACGGCGGAGCCCCCCCCTCAGCGCCCGGTGAGCTCCCAGGCGTCCTCGCCGTCGTCACTGTCCTCGTCGTCGTAGCCGGCCGCCGCCTGGGGCAGGTGGCCCGCGACCCCGTCCGCGTACCGGTCCACCGGCGCCTCGTCCACGTGGACGACGTCGGCCGCGTCGTTCGGGTCGTACGGCGCCTCGGCGGGTTCCTCGCCCCGCAGCATCGCCAGGGTCCCGGGCAGGTCGTCCGGCTGGACCAGGACGTCCCGGGCCTTGGACCCCTCGGAGGGGCCGACGATCTCGCGCGACTCGAGCAGGTCCATGAGCCGCCCGGCCTTGGCGAAGCCCACGCGCAGCTTGCGCTGGAGCATCGAGGTGGAGCCGAACTGCGTGGTCACGACAAGCTCGGCGGCCTGGAGCAGCAGGTCGAGGTCGTCGCCGATGTCCTCGTCCACCTGCTTCTTCGCGACCGGGGCGATGACGTCCTCGCGGTAGGTCGGCTGCAGCTGGGCCTTGACGTGCTCGACGACGGCGTGGATCTCCGACTCCGTGACCCACGCCCCCTGCACGCGCATCGGCTTGGCCGAGCCCATCGGCAGGAACAGGGCGTCGCCCTGCCCGATGAGCTTCTCCGCGCCGGGCTGGTCCAGGACCACGCGGGAGTCGGCCAGGGAGGAGGTGGCGAAGGCCAGCCGGGAGGGCACGTTGGCCTTGATGAGCCCGGTGACGACGTCGACCGAGGGCCGCTGGGTGGCCAGGACCAGGTGGATGCCGGCGGCGCGGGCGAGCTGGGTGATGCGCTGGATGGAGGCCTCGACGTCGCGCGGGGCGACCATCATGAGGTCGGCGAGCTCGTCGACGATCACGAGCAGGTACGGGTAGGGCGAGATCTTGCGCTCGGAGCCCTCGAGCGGCTTGACCTTGCCGCCCCGCACGGCCGCGTTGAAGTCGTCGATGTGCTTGTAGCCGTACATGGACAGGTCGTCGTACCGGGCGTCCATCTCCCGCACGACCCACTCCAGGGCCTCGGCGGCCTTCTTCGGGTTGGTGATGATCGGGGTGATCAGGTGCGGGATGCCCTCGTAGATGGTCAGCTCGACCCGCTTGGGGTCGACCAGCACCATGCGCACCTCCTCCGGGGTGGCGCGCATCATGATCGAGGTGATCATCGAGTTCACGAAGCTCGACTTACCGGCGCCCGTGGCGCCCGCCACGAGGAGGTGCGGCATCTTGGCGAGGTTGGCGACGACGTAGCCGCCCTCGACGTCCTTGCCGACCCCGACGACGAGCGGGTGCTCGGTGCGCCGGGCCACGGAGGAGCGCAGCACGTCGCCCAGGGCGACGGTCTCGCGGTCGGCGTTGGGGATCTCGACGCCGATGGCTGACTTGCCGGGGATCGGCGAGAGGATGCGCACGTCGGCGCTGGCGACGGCGTAGGCGATGTTCTTGCTCAGCGCGGTGATGCGCTCGACCTTCACCCCGGCGCCGAGCTCGAGCTCGTAACGCGTGACCGTCGGGCCGCGGGAGAAGCCGGTGACCCGTGCGTCGACGGAGAAGTCGGTGAGGACCTGGGTCAGCGCCTCGACGACGCGGTCGTTGGCGGCGGAGCGCACCTTGTGCGGGGCGCCCTTGATGAGCATCTCGTCTGCGGGGAGCGTGTAGATGACGTCCGGCGCGAGCTCGAGCTGCTCGGCCCGCGCCGGCAGGGCCTGCGTGGGCGGGGCGGTGAGCTCCGCCTTCTCCTCGGCGGTGACGTCCGCCGTCGGGCCGGCCGTGTCGGCGGTCGCCGCCGTGGCCGCGGTGGCGCCGCCCCGCTTGCGTCCCTTCCGGCCGGGCGCGGCGGGGGCCCCCTCCTGGGCGGGGGCGAGCTCGGCGGCGGTCGTGAAGGCCTCGTCGGCCGCGTACTCCCCGGGCACGACGGCCTCGGCGGTCTCGGCCTTCTTCCGACGGCGGCGCGGGGCGGGCGGGCGGTGCGTGCCGTCGGCGGCGACCACCTCGGTGGTGGCGGCGTCGCCGTCGGAACCGTCGGCCGGGCGCCCCAGGAACCAGGCGCCGGCGCTGCGCAGGCGGGCCGGCACGGCGGCGACGGGGGTGGCGGTGACGACGAGGATCCCGAACAGGCCGACGAGGACGAGGATCGGGACCGCTCCCCACTCGGAGAGCAGGATCGTCAGCGGGGTCCCCAGCAGCCAGCCGAGCAGTCCGCCGGCCCGCTCGACCGCGGCGAAGTCGTCGGCCGGGCTGGGCAGGTCGAGACCGATGTGGATCAGCCCGCACACCGCGGCGATGACGGCGGTGAGGCCGATCGAGACGCGGGCGTTGGCCTGGGCACGCTCGGGGTGGCGCATCAGCCGGACGGCCATGGCCACCAGCACGAGCGGCAGGAGGACACCCAGCACCCCCACGACGCCGGCGGCGACGTGGTGGATGACGTCCCCGGCGATGCCGGAGAGCCCGAACCACTCGCGCAGCGCGATGACGATGGCGACGCCGAGGAGCAGGAACGCCAGCCCGTCGCGGCGCAGGGCCGGGTCGAGATCCTTGGCGCCTGATCCGACGCTGCGTGCGGTGCCACCCACCAGGTGCGCTCCTCCCATCCAGAGGCCGCGGGCCGCGCGCACCGGGAGCGACCGGCGCCGCGGGCGCGACTGTCTCGTCGACCGCCCGCCACCACGGGTTCCTTTGCCGCTCCGGGAGCCGCGCGACTGGGACCCTCGTGCTGTCGAGGCCGACCGTCCGCGAGAAGTCGTACGGGTAGCCATGATCTCCCCAAACTAGCCCGGGGGCGGCGCCCCTGCCGTGACGCCGCGCCGCAGGGGCGGCTCAGGGCGTGAGCGAGAAGCGCCACACCCGGGTCTCGCCGGGGAGCTACGCCTCGACCACCGTGGGGATGATCATCGGGCTGCGGCGCAGCCGCTTGGCCGCCCAGCGGCCCACGACCCGGCGCATCGCCTGCTGCATCTGGTGGGTGTCCGCGTTGCCGCGGCCCACCACCTCGTTCAGGGCGTTGGTGACGTCGGGCAGGATCGCGTCGAAGACGGAGTCGTCCTCGGCCATGCCGCGGGCCTGGATGTGCGGCCCCGTGAGCACCTTGCCGGTGGCGGTGTCGACGACGGCGAAGATGGCGATGAAGCCCTCCTCCCCGAGGATGCGGCGGTCCTTCAGCTCGGCGTCGGTGATCTCGCCGACGGAGGAGCCGTCGACGTAGACGTACCCGCACGGCACCGCGCCGGCGATCCGCGCCCTGCCGTCGACGAGGTCGACGACGACGCCGTCCTCGGCGAGGACGACCCGCTCGGCCGGCACGCCGGTCTGGACGGCGAGCGCGCCGTTGGCGACCAGGTGGCGGATCTCGCCGTGGACCGGCATGACGTTCCTCGGCCGGACGATGTTGTAGCAGTACAGCAGCTCGCCGGCGCTGGCGTGGCCGGAGACGTGCACCTTGGCGTTGCCCTGGTGCACGACCTTCGCCCCCAGCCGCATCAGCCCGTTGATGACGCGGAACACCGAGTTCTCGTTGCCCGGGATCAGGGAGGAGGCGAAGATCACCGTGTCACCGGGGCCGACGGAGACGCGGTGGTCGCGGTTGGCGATCCGGCTGAGCGCGGCCATCGGCTCCCCCTGCGAGCCGGTGGCCATGAGGACCGTCTCGTTCGGCGGGAAGCTGTCGATGTTCTTGACGTCGATGAGGGTGCCCGGCGGCACCTTGAGGTAGCCGAGGTCGGCGGCGATGCCCATGTTGCGCACCATCGACCGGCCGACCAGGGCGACCTTCCGCTCGTGCAGGGCGGCGGCGTCGAGCACCTGCTGGACCCGGTGGACGTGGGAGGCGAAGGAGGCGACGACGATCTGCCCCTCAGCCTGGCCGAAGACGTTGTCGAGGACCCCGCCGATGTCCCGCTCGTGAGCGGTGAAGCCGGGCACCTCCGCGTTGGTGGAGTCGACCATGAACAGGTCGACGCCCTCCTCGCCCATGCGGGCGAAGGCCCGCAGGTCGGTGATGCGGTTGTCCAGCGGGAGCTGGTCCATCTTGAAGTCGCCGGTGTGCAGGACGTTGCCGGCGCCGGTGCGGATCATGACGGCGAGGGCGTCCGGGATGGAGTGGTTGACGGCGATGAACTCGAGCCCGAACGGCCCGAGCTGCTCCGTCTGGCCCTCGCGCACGGCCATGGTCACGGGCGTGATGCGGTGCTCCTTGAGCTTCGCCTCGATGAACGCGAGGGTCAGCTGGGAGCCGATCAGCGGGATGTCGCGGCGCTGGCGCAGCAGGTACGGGACGCCGCCGATGTGGTCCTCGTGACCGTGGGTCAGGACGATGGCCTCGATGTCGTCGAGACGGTCGGCGATGTAGTCGAAGTCCGGCAGGATCAGGTCCACGCCGGGCTGGTTGTCCTCGGGGAAGAGGACGCCGCAGTCGACGATGAGGAGTCGGCCGGCGTGCTCGAAGACGGTCATGTTCCGGCCGACCTCGCCGAGCCCGCCGAGCGGGACGATCCTCAGGCCTCCCTGGGGGATCGGACCGGGCGCGGACAGCTCAGGATGGGGATGGCTCACGGACCCATCTTGCCAGGGCGGCGCGGCCGGCCGGTCCCGCGGCCCCGCTCAGGCGGTGAGCAGGCCCTCGGCGCGCAGCACCGCGGCGAGGTTCGCGACCTCCTGCTCGCCGGCCGGGACGAGCGGCAGGCGGACGGTCGGGGTGGGGATCACGCCCTGGAGGTGGAGGGCGTGCTTGCTCATGACCGCGCCCTGCCCGCCGCCCATGATGGCGGCGACGAGGGGGCGCAGGCGGGCGGCGACGTCGCGGGCGCCGGGCAGGTCCCCGGCGTCGACCTCGCAGACCATCTCGGCGTACGCGCCGGCGGCGACGTGGCCGACGACGGAGATCACACCGGAGGCGCCGTGGGCGAGCCAGTCGAAGTTCAGGGCGTCGTCGCCGGAGTAGAACTCCAGGCCGGTGCGGGCCATCCGCTCGAACCCGGCAGGGACGTTGCCGGTGGCGTCCTTGACGGCCTTGACCCGGGGGTGCTCGGCGAGCCGGTCGAGGGTCTCGTCGGCGATCGCGACGCCGGTGCGGCCGGGGATGTCGTACAGGATCACGGGCAGGTCGACCGCGTCGGCGACGGCCTTGATGTGCTGGTACACCCCCTCCTGCGAGGGCCGGTTGTAGTACGGGGAGACCACCAGCAGGCCCTGGGCGCCCGAGCGCTCGGCGCCCTGGGCGATCCGGACCGCGTGCGCGGTGTCGTTCGAGCCGGCGCCGCCGATGACCATGGCGCGCTCCCCCACCGCCTCGACGACGGCACGCACCAGCTCGTCCTTCTCCGGCTGGTGGGTCGTGGGGGACTCCCCCGTCGTGCCGTGGAGGACGAGGGCGTCGCACCCGTCGTCGACGAGCTTGACGGCGACCGCCACGCCGGCGTCGACGTCGATCGAGCCGTCCTCGTGGAACGGGGTGACCATCGCGGTGGCGACGGAGCCGAACGTGCGCGACGGGAGGCGCGGGGAGGCGGTGGAGTCCATGGGCATGACGGTAACGCGGCAGGCCCGTGCCGCGGGCCACACGTTCCACATGGTGGCGACCGCGCCGGGGGCTCCCCCGGCCGGGCGGCTAGCCTGGGGCGATGACCTCACCGGACGACCTCGGCCACCAGGACGTGCTGGGCGGGCTCCTCGCCGGGACCGGCACCGAGGACCCGCACGCGGGCCACGCGCACGACGACCCGCTGCGCCCGACGGCGGACCTCTCTGTCCGTCCGGCCGTGCCGGAGGACTCCACGGCCATCGGGGACCTGCACGCCCGCACGCTGCGCGCCTCGCTGGCGGCCGGGGTCGGCCACGACCTCGGTCCCGAGCTCGCCGCGGCGCTCGACCCTGCGGCGCTCGGGGCGTCCTGGGCCGCCGCCATCGGCTCGCCGCCGTCGCCGCGCCACCGGGTGCTGACGGCGGTGGCGGGGGCGCAGGTGGTCGGCTTCGCCGCGTTCGCGCCCGCCGAGGTACCGGTGGACGTGCGCCCGGCCCCGGCGGAGGACGGCTCCGAGGACGGCACCGACGAGCCCGTCCCCGCTGACGCCGCCGCGGGCGACCCTGCGGGGGCCGACGCCCCGGACGGCGACGACGAGGCCCGGGCCGTCGCCGAGATCCTGGCGCTGGAGGTGCCCGCCGCCCACGGTCGACGCGGGCACGGCTCCCGCCTGCTGGCCGCCTGCGCGGACCTGCTCCGCCAGGAGGGCACCACCCGCGTGCAGGTGTGGACGGTGCAGGCGGACGAGTCGCGGACGCGCTTCCTGAGCCAGGCGGGGTTCGCGCCGGCCGGGCTGCGCCGGTCGCTGGACGTGGGCGGCGAGGAGGTCGTCGAGATCTGCTGGTACGCCGACCTGTAGCTCCCCGCCGGGCGGCGCCGGTCAGCCCAGGTCGAGGACCTGGTCGAGCCCGAACGTGAGCCCCGGCCGGCTCACCACCGCGCGGACCGCGAGCAGCACGCCGGGCATGAAGCTCGACCGCTCGAAGGAGTCCGTGCGGATCGTCAGCTGCTCGCCGGGGTTGCCGAGGAGGATCTCCTCGTGGGCGACGAGGCCGCGCAGCCGCACCGCGTGCACGTGCACACCGTCGACCACGGCCCCGCGGGCGCCGTCCACCTGCTTCTCCGTGGCGTCCGGCACCGGCCCGAGCCCCGCCTCGGCCCTGGCGGCCGCGATGTGGCGGGCGGTGGTCAGCGCCGTGCCGGACGGGGCGTCGACCTTGTCCGGGTGGTGCAGCTCCACCACCTCGGCCGACTCGAAGAAGCGGGCCGCCTGCTGCGCGAACCGCATGGCGAGCACCGCGGAGAGCGCGAAGTTCGGGGCGATGAGGACGCCGAGGCCCTGCTCGCGTCCCGCGTTGACCCGGTCGAGGTGCTCGCGGACCCGGCCGAGCGACTCGTCGGTCCACCCGGTCGTGCCCACGACGGCGTGCAGGCCCGCGTCGATGAGCGCGTGGACGTTCGCCTCCGTGGCTGAGGGGACGGTGAAGTCCACCCCGACGCTCGCGCCGGAGGCCCTCAGGGCCGCGACGTCGTCGTCCTCCCCGAGCCGTGCCACCAGCTCCAGGTCCGCTGCGCCGTCGACGGCCTCGCAGACCGCGCGTCCCATGCGCCCGGCGGCGCCGATCACTGCCACACCCAGCTTCGTCACGTCGGGCAGCGTAGTCCGGGGACCCGCGCCCGGCGTCACGGGTGCACCATCCGGACGCAGCGCGGCCCCCGCCCGGGTGGGCGGGGGCCGCACGTCTCACAGGACTGGCGTCACTCCTCGTACGTCAGACCGAAGCCGTACTCGTACAGGGCTCCGTCCTCGGTCTCGTCGTACCCGGGCAGGTCGCTGTGCTGCTGCTCGACGGCCAGGCGGGTGGCCGGCAGCGCGAACGGCATCTTCCCCTGCGGCGCGAAGTCGCCCGAGACGATGTCCATCAGCGCGGTGGTGCTGTTGCCGAAGTTCGCGAGGATCGCGCCGGCGTCACGCAGACCGCTGGCCTCGTCGAGCACGTACGGCTGGCGGAAGTAGATGTCGAGAACGACGTTCTCGGCACCGACCTCGTCCATCACGGCCTGGATGGTCTCCAGGGACGGGGTGACCTCCCAGGACTGCGCCTCGTTCTCCATGCCGGTGAGGTCGAGGATGCTCGACTCCCACGGGAAGGAGCCGCCGAAGCGGAGCCCGTTGTCCGTGCACGCCGCCTCGTCGTAGGCGACGCACGCGTCGGCGGCACCGTACGGGCTCTGCCCGTCGAGGTTCCTGGCGCCGTCCCAGACGATCGGGTTGAGGTGCTCCGGGTTCATGCCCGTGGCCGGGTCGTTGCTCCGGTAGGCCCCGGTGCCCACGTTCTTCGCCGTCACCGAGATGAGCGCGACGTCGGCGTCCGCGGCGCTCGGCCGCGTCTCGCCCGCCGCGACGTTGCCGTCGACGACCTCGTAGCCGGAGGCCTCGACCTCCGCGGCGTCGACGTTGCCGAGGACGTAGACCTTCTCGTCGCCGTCGAGGGGCAGCACCGCCTCGCCGTCGACCTCCTGGTTCTGCAGGAGCACGCTGGACTTGCGCTGCAGGTCGAGGGCGACCTCGCGGTTCTCGTCCGAGCCGACGGTCGCGTCGGCGACCTCCGGGTCGACGTAGGGGTTCTCGAACAGGCCCATCTCGAACATCGGGGCGAGCAGTCGCTCGGCGGCCAGGTCCACGCGCTCCTGGCTCACGAGACCGTCCGCGACGAGGTCGGTGATGGTCTTGACGTCGTGGAAGCCCGAGAGAGTGTCGGTCCCGCTGTTGATCGCCGCGGCGACCCGCTCGGGGATGGTGGCCTCCTCCAGGCCCCAGGCACGGTCGTTGATGATGCCCGTGTCGGAGTTGACGTAGCCGTCGAAGCCCATCTGGTCACGCAGCAGGCCGTTGACGATCTGGTCGGAGAACGCCATACCGACCTCGTCGTAGTCGACCCCCTCGTAGGTGACGTCCATCGGCACGCCGTAGTACGGCATGATCGACGAGACGCCAGCCTCGATGGCCGCCTCGAAGGGCTTGAGGTGGTAGCCGAACGCGTCGCCCGGGTATACCTGGGTCTTGCCGAAGGCGTAGTGCGGGTCCAGGCCGAGCTCCTGCGGTCCGCCGCCCGGGAAGTGCTTCATGGTGAGGGCGACCGAGGTGTCGGGGCTCAGGGAGTTGCCGTCCTTGCCGACGGGCCCCTGGAGCGTCTCGACCAGCTCGCCCATGATGTTCGCGCCCAGGTCGGCGTCCTCGGTGAACGTCTCGTGGGTGCGGTACCAGCGCGGCTCGGTCGACAGGTCGGCCATGTAGCCGTACATGCCGCGGAGCCCGATCGACTCCCACTCCGCCGCCATGACGCCGGCGAAGTCCTCGACCACGGACATGTCGCCGTCGGTCGCCTCGCCGGTGGCCTTCGCCTGCTCGCCGAGCGCGGCCGCCGCGATGCCGGCCTCCTTGGGGAAGGCGGAGAAGGCGCCGGCGGCCTCGTTGATGCCCGCGCGGGCCTGCGCGTCGATGTGGTTGCGGGCGTTGGACTTGTACAGCACCGGGATCCCGAGGCGGGTCGCCTCGCTCCTCGCCTGCACCTTGTTCATGAACGCCGCCGCCTCGCCGGGGGTGACGCGCACGTTGGTCGAGAAGCCGCCGCCGCCGGTCTCGCACGCGCCACGCTCGCCGCTGTCGACGACGTTGCGGAAGATGAACCGGTGCATGTGCTGGTTGTCGATGTAGTCGTCGGCGACCGCAGGCAGCGTGCCGAACTCACCGGTCGCCGGGTCGCACGAGGCGTTGAGCGTGTCGATGAGCATGAGGCCGGCCTTCTCGTCCAGCGTCATCTGCCCGACGAGGTCCTCCACGCGCTCGTCGACGGGCTTGCGCCAGTCCTCGTACGGGTCGAGCTTCCCGTTGTCGTTGAGGTCCTTGAACTCCCGTCCCTTGACGGTGATGACGTCCTTGACCTCGGCGCCGAGCTCCGGCGGCCGGCCGTGGTTCCCCTCGTTCCCGGCGGCGGCCTCGGCCGCGCGCCCGTTGTTGCTCGCGTGGTCCGGCGGCGCGGCGAACGCGCTGCCCACCAGTCCGAGCGAGAGCGGCACCGCGACGGCGACGCCGACCAGTCCGCCCTTTGTCGTTCTCTTCACACTGTCTCCCTCGACGTGTCGAGCCGCCCCCTGCGGCTCGCTCCTGTCCCGGGGCGTCTGCACCCCGGCACCCCGGCTCCCGCCGGTCGCCCGGAGGTCCGGGCACGTGGCCACCATGTTGCGTGGGTCACCCGAATGGCAAACGGTTGCCAAACGTTGCCCCGGCCGTCCGCAACCGGCGCGGTACGCCCCCCTGCCGGTCTCGGGGCACAGGTCCGTCGCGCCCGGCTCGGGTAGCCTCACGTCTTGCTTCACCCGTCGGTGGCGCCGTGCGCGGAGGGACGATGTGACGAGCGAGAAGGACGACGTCCTCGACGTGACGACCCCTCACGGACCCGCACGCGTGCACGTGACGGTGCCCGACTCCCCGCGCGGGGCGTTGGCGCTCGGGCACGGCGCGGGCGGTGGTGTCGGCGCCAAGGATCTCGTGGCGACGGCGGAGGTGGCGGCCGGTCTGAGCCTCGCCGTCGCCCTCGTCGAGCAGCCCTACCGGGTGGCGGGTCGCCGCGCGCCCGCCCCCGCGCGCCAGCTCGACGCCGCGTGGACGGCGGTGATGGCCGAGCTGCGCGCCGGCGCACTCGCGGGGGTTCCGCTCGTGGTGGGCGGTCGTTCCTCCGGCGCCCGGGTGGCGTGCCGGACGGCCGCCGAAATCGGGGCCGCCGCGGTGCTGTGCCTGGCGTTCCCGCTGCAGACGCCCGGGCGCCCGGACCGGCCCAGCCGCCTGCCCGAGCTGGAGCAGGTCACCGTCCCGGTCCTGGTGGTGCAGGGCGAGCGCGACCCCTTCGGCATGCCGCCGCCGGCGCCGGGCCGGGAGGTGGTGGTGGTCGCCGGCGACCACAACCTGGCCAGGGACGTCCCGGCGGTCCGTGCCGCGGTCCGGGGCTGGCTCCCCGCCGTGCTCCCCACCACCGCCGGCGAGAGGCCAGCTCCTCGCTGACGAGCCCCTGCCCCCTCCCCGGCGAGACGTCAAGTCCTCCTCGAGACGTCAAGTTCTCACCGAGAGGTCAAGTTCTCACCGAGAGGTCAAGTTCTCACCGAGAGGTCAAGTTCTCACCGAGGAGTCAGGTGGTCGAGGTCGAACCTCGAGTCACCCGCTGGCGAGAGGTCAGGCTCTCGTCGAGGAGTCTGGTGGTCGAGCCGCGGTCACCGCCAGAACCCGGACGAGGCGTCGCACCCTCATCTCGTCATCGCCGGAGGAGATGACTTCTCAAGGAGAAGATGACATCTCACGGAGAAGATGACATCTCACCGGAGGTGCGGGAGGGAGGGGGCGGGGCGGGAGGGGCGGTCAGGCGAGCAGGCGGGCGGCGACGTCGTCCTCGAACGGGCCGACGACCACCAGCGAGCGGGGCGCGGCGGCGAGCTCGGCCGCGAGGTCGCGCACCTGCCCGGCGGTCACCTGGGAGATCCGCGCGATGAGCTCGTCGAGGCTGATCAGCTCGCCGTGGACGATCTCGGCGCGGCCGAGGCGGGACATGCGCGAGCCGTTGTCCTCGAGCCCGAGGACCATGTTCCCGCGCAGCTGGCCGACGCCACGGCCCAGCTCCTCCTCGGTGATGCCCTCCTCGGCTAGACGTCGCCACTCGGCGTCGAGCAGCTCGGTGACCTGCTCGACGTTCCCGGGTGCGCACCCGGCGTAGAGGCCGAACGTGCCGGCCTCGGCGTAGGACGACGCGAAGGCGTAGGTGGAGTACGCGAGCCCGCGCTTCTCGCGGATCTCCTGGAACAGGCGCGAGCTCATGCCGCCGCCGAGGACGGTGGTGAGCACGGACAGCGTGTACCTGCGCTCGTCGCCGGCCGCGATGCCGGGGCCGCCGAGGAGGACGTTGGCCTGCTCGGTCGGGCGCATGACGGTCACGGCGGAGCCGTGGGTCGGCAGCAGGGCGGACTCGGGCCCAGGGACGACGACGGCGCCGGAGCCGGGCACGTCGACGCCGCGGGCCCGGGCTGCGACGGCGCCGAGCCGGCGTTCGGCGGGCACGGCGGCGGGGTCGGGCGCCCAGCCGCCGCGGCGCACCGCGGCGAGCACCTGCTCGCACAGGGCGTCGTGGTCGACGCTGCCGGCCGCGGTGACGACCAGCTCGGACGGGACGTAGGTGCGGCGGTAGTGCTGGAGGACCGCCTCACGGGGCACCGCGCGGATGGTCTCCGCGGTGCCCCCGATGGGGCGGCCGAGCGGGTGGTCGCCGAGCACGGCGAGGGAGAAGCGCTCGTGGGCGACGTCGACGGGGTCGTCGTCGTTCATCGCGAGCTCCTCGAGGATCACGCCGCGCTCGGTCTCGAGCTCGCCGGGGTCGAGCAGCGAGGAGGTGACCATGTCGAGGATGACGTCGACGGCCATCGGCAGGTCGACGTCGAGCACCCGGGCGTAGTAGGCGGTGTGCTCCTTGCCGGTGGCCGCGTTCGCCTCGCCGCCGACGGCGTCGAACGCCTCGGCGATGTCGAGGGCGGTGCGGGACGGCGTGCCCTTGAAGAGCAGGTGCTCCAGAAAGTGCGTGGAGCCGTGGTGGCCGTCGGTCTCGTCGCGCGAGCCGACGGCCACCCACGCCCCGACGGCGGTCGAGCGCTGACCGGGCATCGCCTCGGTCAGCACCCGGATACCGCCGGGCAGGACGGAGCGCCGGATGACGCTGCCGTCCTGCTCGGTGCGGATCTCGGTGCCCGGCCCACCGGCCGGGCCCAGAATCAGCGGGTGAGGCATCCTCAGGCGTCGGCCTCGCCGGCGCCGGACTCGGCCGGCTCGCGCTCCGCCTTCTCCTCGCCGGAGTGGCGGGTGCGGGTGCGCTCACGACGGCGACCACCGTCGCGGCCACCGTCACGACCGCCGCGACGCTCGTCGCGGGCGGGACGCTCCTCGCGGGCGGGACGCTCGTCGGCGGCCTCCTCGTGCTCCTCGGCGGCCTCGCCGTTCTCCTCGCCCTCGACGACGGCGTGCAGGGAGAGCTTGCCGCGCGGGTCGATCTCGGCGAGCTCGACCTGGACCTTCTGGCCCACGGCGAGGACGTCCTCGACGTTCTCCACGCGCTTGCCGCCGACCAGGCGACGGATCTGCGAGATGTGCAGCAGACCGTCCTTGCCGGGGGTGAGGGAGACGAACGCGCCGAAGGAGGTGGTCTTGACGACCGTGCCCACGAAGCGCTCGCCCACCTCGGGCATCTGCGGGTTCGCGATGGCGTTGACGGCCTGGCGGGCCGCCTCGGCGGACGGGCCGTCGGTGGCGCCGATGTAGACGGTGCCGTCGTCCTCGATCGAGATGTCGGCGCCGGTGTCCTCCTGGATCTGGTTGATCATCTTGCCCTTGGGGCCGATGACCTCGCCGATCTTGTCCACGGGCACCTTGACGGTGATGACGCGCGGGGCGGTCGGGGCCATCTCGTCCGGGGTGTCGATGGCCTCGTTCATCACGTCGAGGATGTAGAGGCGCGCGTCACGCGCCTGGGTCAGCGCGCCGGCCAGCACGGAGGCGGGGATGCCGTCGAGCTTGGTGTCGAGCTGGATGGCCGTGACGAACTCGCGGGTGCCGGCGACCTTGAAGTCCATGTCGCCGTACGCGTCCTCGGCGCCGAGGATGTCGGTGAGCGCCGCGTAGCGGGTCTCGCCGTCCACCTCGTCGCTCATGAGGCCCATCGCGATGCCCGCGACGGGCGCGCGCAGCGGCACGCCGGCGTTGAGCAGCGACAGCGTGGAGGCGCAGACGGAGCCCATCGAGGTCGAGCCGTTGGAGCCGAGGGCCTCGGAGACCTGACGGATCGCGTAGGGGAACTCCTCGCGGGTGGGCAGCACGGGCATGAGGGCCCGCTCGGCCAGGGCGCCGTGGCCGATCTCGCGGCGCTTGGGCGAACCCACGCGGCCGGTCTCACCGGTCGAGTACGGCGGGAAGTTGTAGTTGTGCATGTAGCGCTTGCGCGTCACCGGCGAGAGGGTGTCGAGCTGCTGCTCCATGCGCAGCATGTTCAGCGTGGTCACGCCCATGATCTGGGTCTCGCCACGCTCGAACAGGGCCGAGCCGTGCACGCGCGGCAGGACCTCGACCTCGGCGGACAGGGTGCGGATGTCGCGCAGGCCACGGCCGTCCATGCGCACGCCCTCGGTGAGGACGCGCCGGCGCACGGCGTTCTTGGTGACGGCGCGGTAGGCGGCGGAGAGCTCCTTCTCGCGGCCCTCGAAGCGCTCGCCGAGCGCCTCGAGCATGGCGGACTTGATCTCGTCCTGCCGGGCCTCGCGCTCCTGCTTGCCGGCGATCGTGATGGCCTGGGCGAGGTCGGCGGAGACCTGCTCCTCGACGGCGGCGTAGACGTCGTCCTGGTAGTCGAGGAACAGCGGGAACTCCGCCGTCGGCTTCGCGGTCTCCGCGGCGAGGCTGCGCTGCGCCTCGACCAGGGCCTTGATGAACGGCTTGGACGCCTCGAGCCCCTCGGCCACGACCTCCTCGGTCGGGACGGTGGCGCCCTGCTCCTTGATGAGGGTCCAGGCGTTGTCGGTGGCCTCGGCCTCGACCATCATCACGGCGACGTCGTCACCGACGACGCGGCCGGCGACCACCATGGAGAAGACGGCCTTCTCGAGCTCGCTGTAGCGGGGGAACGCCACCCACTGGTTGCCGATCAGCGCGATGCGCACGCCGCCGATGGGGCCGGAGAACGGCAGACCGGAGATCTGGGTCGACATCGACGCGGCGTTGATCGCGAGCACGTCGTAGGAGTCGTCGGGGTGGATCGCGAGGACCGTCTCGACGATCTGGACCTCGTTGCGCAGGCCCTTGACGAACGTGGGGCGCAGCGGGCGGTCGATGAGCCGGCAGGCGAGGATCGCCTCGGTCGAGGGGCGGCCCTCGCGGCGGAAGAACGAGCCGGGGATCTTGCCGGCGGCGTACTGGCGCTCCTCGACGTCGACCGTCAGCGGGAAGAAGTCGAACTGGTCCTTGGGGTGCTTGCCGACCGTGGTGGCCGACAGGACCATCGTCTCGTCGTCGAGGTAGGCGACGGCGGAGCCGGCGGCCTGGCGGGCCAGACGCCCCGTCTCGAAGCGGACGGTGCGGGTGCCGAAGGGGCCGTTGTCGATGACGGCTTCGGCGGACGTGATCTCGGGACCCTCCATGGGTGCCCTCCTTCTGTGTCGTCCGCCCGGTCGGCCGACGGCCTTCGATCGAGGCCCACGGACTCCCTTCCGGGTTCCGGAGGCCACTACCGAGGACCGGACGTACCGTCCCGGGGCGGGTGCTGGTTGTTCAGTTGGCTGGCTGCGGGGCGGGCCGGTCACCCGGGTCGCCGCGCATGCACGACCGGCCCGGACCCGTGGGTCCGAGCCGGTCGGGGGATCAGCGGCGCAGGCCGAGCCGCGCGATGAGGCTGCGGTAGCGCTCGATGTCCTCGGCGGCCAGGTAGGCGAGCAGACGCTTGCGCTGACCGATGAGGAGCATCAGACCACGACGCGAGTGGTGGTCGTGCTTGTGGGTCTTGAAGTGCTCGGTGAGGTCCTTGATACGCCGGCTCAGCAGGGCGATCTGGACCTCCGGCGAACCGGTGTCACCCTCGTGGGTGGCGTACTCAGCGATGATGGACTGCTTCACGTCAGCAGCGAGGGCCATTGGTTCTCCTGGTAGGTCGTTGCACGGAGCACCGGGGCATGTTCTCCCGGGCATGACACATCCGTGGCCGGCTTGACGGCACAGGCCAGACTAGCAGGCGGGCCGGATCCCCCGCGAGTGCGGGTCGGTGCGGGAGGAGCGGCGTGCGCCACACGGGCGGGCGCGCCCGCCCTCGCTCAGGACCGGCGCCCGTCCCCGCTCAGCTCCCGAGGAGCTCCCGTCCCCGCTCAGGTCCGCAGGATCCCCCGCGCGCGTGCCTGCGCCACGGCTGCCGTGCGGGAGCTCACCCCGAGCTTGTCGTAGATGTGGACCAGGTGCGTCTTGACCGTGGCGCGCGAGAGGAACAGGGCCGCGGCGATGGCCTCGTTGGAGTCACCGTGGGCCAGCCGCTCCAGCACCTCCACCTCCCGGGCCGTCAGCGTGGTGGCCGGCGAGCGCAGCCGGTCCACGAGCCGCTCCTGCACCGCCGGCCCGAGCGCGGTCCGGCCTGCCGCGGCGGCCCGCACCGCGTCCACGAGGTCACCGGTGGGGGCGTCCTTGAGGAGGTAGCCGCTCGCCCCGGCGTCGAGCGCCGCGACGATGTCGGCGTCGGAGTCGTAGGTGGTGAGGACGACGACGGGCGGCCCGCCCGCCGCGCGCACGCGCCGGGTGACCTCGACGCCGCCGAGGGCGTCCCGCCCGAGCTGGAGGTCCATGAGGACGACGTCGCACCCCGCGCCCTCGCCGAGGGCGGCGAGCAGGTCCTCGCCCCGGGCGTGGTCGGCGACCACCGCGATGTCCTCCCGCGCCTCCAGCACGGCCCGCAGGCCGGCCCGCACGACGGGATGGTCGTCGACGATCACCACGCGCACCGGTCCGCTCACAGCGGCACCTCCGCGGCGACGGCGGTGCCCCTGCCCGGCGCGGACTCCACGTGCAGCGTGCCGCCGAGCTCGGCGACCCGCGCCGACATCCCGGCCAGTCCCCTGCCGCGACCCGGCGCCCCGTCCTCCGCGCGGCCGTCCCTCACGGGAGCGGACGGGTCGAACCCGTCGCCGTCGTCGACGACGTCGAGCGCCACCGCGTCCCCGAGGTAGCTCAGCGTCACGGTGGCCCGCCGGGCCGCGGCGTGCTCGGCCGTGTTGGCGAGCGCCTGCTGGGCGACCCGCCACAGCGTCTGCTCCACCTGCTGCGGGAGCGGCCGGGCCTCCCCGGAGGCCCGCACGTCCACCGCCAGCCCGGTGCGTCCGGCCGTCTGCGCGGCGAGCCGGGTCAGTGCCTCGGTCAGCCCCGCCCGCACGGACGGGGACGGCAGGTCACGGACGAAGGCGCGGGCCTCGGCGAGGTTCTCCGCGCTCGTCGTGCGGGCGGTCGCCACCAGCTCCCGGGCCCGGGCGACGTCGCCGGCCCCGAGCGCGACGTCCGCCGCCCGCAGCACCAGCTCGATGGAGGCGAGCCCCTGGGCCAGGGTGTCGTGGATCTCCCGTGCGAGACGCTCACGCTCGGCGACGACGGCGTCGGCACGCTCCCGCTCGGCGAGGACGTCACGGGCCTCGACGAGGTCCTGGAGAAGCGTCCGCCGTTCCTCCGCCTCGGCAATCACGGCCCGGACGCCGAGGACGACCCCGACGCAGACGCCGGCCCCGATCGCCGGGCCGAGCACCGCGCCGGCGGACGGGCCCGCCCGCCACACCCCGGTCGCCACCGTCACGGCGGTGGTGGCGGCGACGGCCAGGACGCCGGGGACCGCGGGCAGGACGTGCAGCTGGACCAGGAACACCGGGAACGCGAGCCAGATGCCGGCCGGGGACACCACGGCCGCCACGACGGCCAGCACGGTGAGCAGGGCCGCCCAGACCAGGGCGGCGCGGCGGCGGTCCGGCCGCGCGTCGCTGCGCACCACGCCACCGAGGGCGGTGCGCCCGGCCGCGTGCACCAGCGCGAACCCCACCCCGACGGCGGTGGCGGCCCCACCACCGAGCGCCACGAGCAGGCACAGGACGGCCACGAGCAGGTCGACCCCTGCCTGCATGGCGCGCGCGGCGCCGCGGGCGCTCGGCAGGGCTGTCACGCCTCCAGCGTACGAGGGAGCAGCGCCCCGGCGGATCGACCGAACGGTCGACCCCGGGGTCGACCGGGCGGCCGCGCGAGACCGACCACGTCGCCGATGTCCAGCCGACCGCGTCCCGGAAGGCTGGAGGGCAACCGGCCGACCGGGCCGCACAGCAGAAGGAGCACCATGTTCGTCGCGTACCGCGACCTCCGCTTCGCCGCCGGGCGCTTCGCGCTCATGACCGGCGTCGTCGCACTCATCACCGTCCTCGTCACGTTCCTCGCCGCCCTGACGGCCGGGCTGGCGCGGGAGTCGACCTCGGCGGTCGCCGACCTGCCCGCCGACCACCTCGCGTTCGTCGCCGCCGACGGCGAGATCTCCTTCACCGCCTCCCGCGTGGGACCTCAGGTGTGGGAGTCCCTCGCGCAGGAGGACGGTGTGACGGCGGCCGAGCCCCTCGGCATCGCGACCACGCGCGTCTCGGCCGGGGCAGGCACCACGGGCTCGGCCGCCACCGTGACCCTGCTGGGCGTCGCGCCGGGCACGACCATGATGCCGCCGGACGCTGCGGCACCGGCCGCCGGGACGGTCGTCCTGACGGACGAGACCGCCGAGGGGCTCGGCGCCGCGCCGGGAGACCGGGTCGTGGTGGCGGGACGGGAGCTGGCCGTCGCCCGGGTCCTCGACGTCGACGCGAGCTACTCCCACACGCCGGTGGCGTGGGTGACGCTCGCGGACTGGCAGGCGTTGGGCGGAGCCGCGCCGGAGGAACCCTCGGCGACGGTCGTGGCGCTGCGCACCGACGGCGGCGCCGACCTCGCCGGGGCCGACGCCCGTCTGGGCACCACGACCGTGCCCCGGGCCGAGGCGCTGACCGCGATCGGCTCCTTCGCCGCGGAGAACACGTCCCTGCGCACCATGCAGGGCTTTCTCCTCGTCATCTCGGCGCTGGTCGTCGGCTCGTTCTTCACCGTCTGGACGATCAACCGGTCCGCCGACGTCGCGGTGCTCAAGGCTCTCGGGGCGTCCACCCGCTACCTCCTGCGCGACGCCGTGGCCCAGGCCCTCGTCGTGCTGGTCGTCGGCGCCGGCGTCGGGGCGGGTGCGGCGTCGGCGGCGGCCCTCGCCCTCGCCGACGTGGTGCCGGTCGTGGTCTCCCCCTCGACCGTTCTCGTCCCCACCGTCGTCCTGGTGTGCCTGGGCCTCGCGGGTGCCGCCCTCGCCCTGCGCCGGCTCGCCGCCGTCGACCCGCACGCCGCCCTCAACGCCAGCTGAAGGAGAGACCGATGAGCACCGCCACCACAGACACCGCCGGCCCCGCCCGCACCGGGCTGGTCCTCGAGAACGTCACCCTCACCTACCCCGACGGCACGTCCCGGCTCACCGCCGTCGACGACGTCTCCCTCACCGTCCCGCCCGGCTCGACCACGGCACTGCTCGGCCCGTCCGGCTCCGGCAAGTCCAGCCTGCTGGCCGTCGCGGCCACGCTGACCGTCCCCGACTCCGGTCGCGTCGCGGTCGGCGGGATCGAGGTCGTCGCCGACGGTGCGGCGCTGCCACCGGCGCGGTGCGCCGAGCTGCGCCGGACCCGCATCGGCATCGTGTTCCAGCAGCACCGCCTGCTGCCGAGCCTGACCGCGCTGGAGCAGCTCACCCTCGTGGCTCACCTGCAGGGCGGCCGGCCACGGGACGCCGAGCCCCGCGCGCGGGCCGTGCTGGCCGCCGTCGGGCTGGAGGAGGTGGCGGACCGGCGGCCGCACGCCCTCTCGGGGGGTCAGCGGCAGCGGGTGAACATCGCCCGCGCGCTGGTCAACGAGCCGGACGTGCTCCTCGTCGACGAGCCGACGTCCGCCCTCGACCACGAGCGCGGCGAGCAGGTGGTCGAGCTCGTGACGTCGCTGACGCGGGCCACCGGCGCGGCGACGCTGCTCGTCAGCCACGACGAGTCCACGCTCGGCTCCGTGGACGCCGTCGCGCGGATCAGCGGCGGTCGGCTGCTCGCGGAGCCTGCGCCGACGCGGCCGGCGCAGGCACGCCGAGGACCTGGGCGGTGCGGGTGACGTCGTCGGCCATCTGGTCGAGCAGGGCCGGGATGCCCTCGAAGGCGACCATGGGCCGGAGCCGCTCGACCAGCTCGACGACCACCTCCTCGCCGTACAGGTCGAGGTCCGTCCGGCCCAGCACGTACGCCTCGACGGTGCGCTCGACACCGTGGAACGTCGGGTTGGTGCCCACCGAGATCGCGGCGGGCAGCCGCTTGGAGGAGCCGTCGTCGGGGGCGTGCTCGGGGCGGATGAGCCACCCCGCGTAGACGCCGTCGGCGGGGACGACGCCCAGGTCGTCGGCGTGCAGGTTCGCCGTGGGGTAGCCGAGCTCCCGCCCGCGCTTCGCGCCGTGGACGACGACGCCGCGCACCCGGTGCGGCCGGCCGAGCACGTGGGCGGCGCCGGCGACGTCGCCCGTGGCGAGCAGCTCGCGGACCCACGTGGAGGACCAGCGCCGGCCCGTCTGGGGGTCGGCGATGTCCTCGATGATCTCCACGCCGACCCCCAGCGTGCGGCCGAGCTCGACCATGGTGCGCCGGTCGCCCGTGTTGTCGCGGCCGAAGCGCACGTCCTCCCCCACCACGACGACGTGCGCGTGCAGGAGGTCGAGCAGGTAGCGACGGACGAACTCCTCGGGGGTGGCCCGGGAGAAGTCGAGGGTGTACCCGAGCACCAGCACGGCGTCCAGCCCGGTGCCGGCGAGCCGCTCCAGCCGGTCGGTCAGGGAGCTGATGAGGACGAAGTCCTCCTCGGGGCGGTGCACGGTGGTCGGGTGCGGGTCGAACGTCACCGCGACCGAGGTCAGGCCGGCGGCCTCCGCCTCGGTGACGGTGGCGGCGAGCACCACCTGGTGCCCGCGGTGCACACCGTCGAAGATCCCGAGGGTGGCCACGGTGGGGCCCAGGTCGGCCGGGACCTCCCCGGCTCCTCTCCACACCTGCACGCGTCGTCCTCCTCCGTGCGCCCTCCGGCGCGCGTGGACGACTGTATCTCCCGTGAGGGGGTGCCCCCGCACGCGTCCGCCGCCCCGCCTCGCGGCCTCACCGCGGTCCGTGGTCACGCGCCGCGGTCAGGCCGGGTCGAGCACCAGGACGGGCCGGGCCTTACCGCCCCGGTCCTGGAGCAGGGCCACCACGTGCCCGTCGGGAGCGAACGCCGCCGTGACCGGGCCCGGGCCCTGCGGGTCGCGCCGTGCGTCCCCGGCTGCGCCGTCGTGCCCGCCCGGTGCAAGCACCTTGCCGACACGGACGGCGCCGGTCTCGGCGTCGTCGAGCTGCCGCGCGGGGAAGCAGGCGCGCGCGGCGTCCGTGAGGGAGAGCACGGGCAGGCCGCGCGGCGCGGCGGCCGCGGCGTCGTCGGTGACCTCGCTCACGAGCTGGTCCACCGTGCGGGCGTGCTCCAGCGTGAAGGGGCCGACGGCGGTGCGTCGCAGCGCCGTGAGGTGGCCGCCGGTGCCGAGGGCCCGGCCGAGGTCGCGCGCGAGCGCACGCACGTAGGTCCCGGACGAGCAGGCGACGAGGACGTCGAGGTCGACGACCCTCGCGCCGTCGACGGTCCACGTACGGGGCGCGCCGGTGATCTCGAGCCGGTGCACGGTGACGGTGCGGGCGGGCAGGTCGACGTCCTCCCCCGCCCGGACGCGGGCGTAGGAGCGGCGCCCGTCGACCTTGATGGCCGACACCGCGCTCGGGACCTGCTCGACGGTGCCGCGCAGGCGCGCGAGGGCCGGCTCGAGGACGCCGTCGTCGACCGCACCGGAGCCGTCCAGCACGCCGGCCGCGCCGCGGGCCTCGGTGACCTCACCCTCGGCGTCGTCGGTGACGGTGCGCTGGCCGAGCCGGATCGTGGCCGTGTAGATCTTGTCCGCGCCGACGAGGTACGTCAGCAGCCGGGTCGCGCGGCCGACGCCGAGCACGAGCACCCCGGTCGCCATGGGGTCGAGCGTGCCGGCGTGGCCGACCTTCCTGGTCGCCGCCAGCCGTCGGGTGCGGGCGACCACGTCGTGGCTGGTCCACCCCTGGGGCTTGTCCACCACGACGAGGCCGTCCTGCGCCGTCACGGCGCCCCGCGGGGTCTGGGGCGTCGCGGGCGTCGTCACCGGCCGGCGGCCGGCTCGTCGCCGGGGGCGTCGACGGCGTCCCCGAGGGCGTCCTCGAGCTCGCCGTCGTCCACGCGCTCGTCCTCGTCGCCGAGGTCCTCGTCCTCCTCGCCGGGCCTGCGGTACGGGTCGGCCTCGCCGGCGTAGCTGGCCCTGGCCGCGAGGGCGGCCACCTCGGCATCACGGGCGGCGGCCTCGCGGAGGGCGTCCTCGAGGCTCGCGGCCGTCTCGGGGACGGCGTCGGGCACGAACTCCAGCGTCGGGGTCAGGCGGATGCCGGTCTGCTTGCCGACCTCGGAACGGATGAGGCCCTTGGCCGAGGCGAGGGCCGCCGCGGAGGCGGCACGCTCCTCGTCGGAGCCCAGGACGGTGTAGAAGACGGTGGCGTTCTGCAGGTCGCCGGTCACGCGCACGTCCGTGACGGTGACGAACCCCAGGCGGGGGTCCTTGATGCGGGTGTCGAGCATGCGCGCGACGATCTGCTGGATCCGCTCGGCGAGCCTGCGGGCGCGGGGCGCGTCAGCCATGGAGGTCCTCCTGGTGGTGGGTGGGGAGCGAGCGGCCCCGCGGGTACGTGCGAGTACCTGCGGGGCCGCCCGGGTCGTGCATCAGGCGCGCGGCTTCTCGCGCATCTCGAACGTCTCGATGACGTCGCCCTCCTGGATGTCCCTGAACCCGAGACCGATACCGCACTCGAAGCCCTCGCGGACCTCGGTGACGTCGTCCTTCTCGCGGCGCAGCGACTCGATGGTGAGCTTGTCCGCCACCACGACACCGTCGCGCACGAGGCGGGCGCTGGCGTTGCGGCGGATGAGGCCCGACCGGACGATCGAGCCGGCGATGTTGCCGAACTTGGAGGAGCGGAAGACCTGGCGGATCTCCGCCGAGCCCAGCTGCACCTCCTCGAACTCCGGCTTGAGCATGCCCTTGAGGGCGTTCTCGACGTCCTCGATCGCGTCGTAGATGACCGAGTAGAACTTCAGGTCCACGCCCTCACGGTCGGCCAGCTCGGCGACCCGCTCGGCGGGACGCACGTTGAAGCCGATGATGACCGCGTTGTCCACGGTTGCCAGGTTGACGTCGTTCTGCGTGATCGCACCGACACCGCGGTGGATGATCCGCAGCGCGACCTCGTCGCCCACGTCGATCTTGAGCAGCGAGTCCTCGAGCGCCTCGACGGCACCGGAGACGTCACCCTTGAGGATGAGGTTGAGGTTCTCGACCTTGCCCTCCTCGAGCGCCTTCGTGAAGTCCTCGAGGCTGACGCGCTTGCGGCGCTTGGCCAGCGTGGCGGCCCGCTCGGCGGCCTCACGCTTGTCGGCGATCTGCCGGGCGGTGCGGTCGTCGGGCGCCACGAGGAACGTGTCGCCGGCCCGGGGCACGGACTGCAGCCCCAGCACCTGGACGGGACGGGACGGGCCCGCCTCCTTCAGGGTCTGACCGTGCTCGTCGAACATGGCACGCACACGGCCGTGGGCGGTGCCCGCGACGATGGCGTCCCCGACGTGCAGGGTGCCGGACTGGACCAGGACGGTCGCGACGGCGCCGCGGCCCTTGTCGAGGTTGGCCTCGATGGCCACACCGCGGGCGTCCTTGTCGGGGTTGGCCCGCAGCTCGAGCGCGGCGTCGGCGGTGAGCAGGACGGCCTCGAGGAGGTCGTCGATACCCATGCGCTGCAGCGCGGAGACGTCGACGAACATGGTGTCGCCGCCGTACTCCTCGGCCACCAGGTTGTACTCGGTCAGCTGCTGGCGGATCTTGGCGGGGTTGGCCCCTTCCTTGTCCACCTTGTTGACCGCGACCACGATCGGCACGTCGGCCGCCTGGGCGTGGTTGAGCGCCTCCACGGTCTGCGGCATGACGCCGTCGTCCGCGGCGACCACCAGGATCGCGATGTCCGTGACGTCGGCACCGCGGGCACGCATGGCGGTGAACGCCTCGTGACCGGGGGTGTCGATGAACGTGATCGCGCGGTCCTCGCCCTCGTGCTCGGTGCGCACCTGGTACGCGCCGATGTGCTGGGTGATCCCGCCGTGCTCCTCGGCGACGACGTCCGTGGACCGGATGGCGTCGAGGAGCTTGGTCTTTCCGTGGTCGACGTGACCCATGACGGTCACGACCGGCGGACGCGGCCGCAGGACGTCGTCGGACTCCCCGGCCTCCTCGGCCTCGAGGTCGATGTCGAACGTGCCGAGCAGCTCGCGGTCCTCGTCCTCGGGCGAGACGATCTCGACCACGTAGCCGAGCTCGGCACCGAGCGACTTGAAGGTGTCCTCGTCCAGCGACTGGGTGGCCGTGGCCATCTCGCCGAGGTGGAAGAGCACCGTCACCAGCGACGCGGGGTTGGCGTCGATACGGTCCGCGAAGTCCGCCAGCGAGGCGCCCGCACGGATCCGGACGACGGTGCTGCCGTCCCCGCGGGGAACCTGGACGCCGCCGAGCGACGGCGCGGACTGCTGCTCGAACTCCTGGCGCTTCGCGCGCTTCGACTTCCTCCCGCGGACGGGACGACCGCCGGCGCGGCCGAACGCACCCTGCGTGCCGCCACGGCCACCACGACCGCCGCCGCCAGGACGACCGCCGAAGCCGCCGCCACCACCGGGCGCGCCGCCGGGACGACCGCCGAAGCCGCCGCCACCACCGGGCGCGCCGCCGGGACGACCGCGGCCGCCGCCGCGCGCGGGGGCGCCCGGACGACCGACGGAGCTGTGCCCCGGCATCATGCCCGGGTTCGGGCGCGGACCGCCGGGCCGCGGGCCCGGACGGGCGCCGGCCGGCGCACCGGGACGGGGACCGCCGGTGCCGCCGGGACGCGGGCCGCCGGTGCCACCCGGGCGAGGCATGCCCTGGGAGGTCGCGAACGGGTTGTTGCCCGGACGGGGCCCGCCGGGTCGCGGACCGCCGCTGCCACCCGGGCGAGGCATGCCCTGGGAGGTCGCGAACGGGTTGTTGCCCGGACGGGGGGCCCCGGGACGGGGTGCTCCACCGGGACGGGCTGCGCCGCCCGGACGGGCCGAGCTCTCACGGGGCTTGTCGGCGGGCTTCTCCGCCGGCGCGGGACGGGCGCCGGGCTTCGGTGCGCCCGGGCGTGCCGGACGGGACGGCGTGGCCGCCTGCTCGGCCGGCGCGGCCGGTGCCTGCGCGGCCGGTGCCGCAGGGGCCTCCGGCGCCTTCGGGGCCGGGGCCGCCGGGGCGGGAGCCTCCGGCGCCCTGGCGGCCGGTGCCGCGGGAGCCGCCGGGGCCGGGGCCTCGGGGGCCTTCGGCGTGCGGACGCCCGGTCCCGCCGTGGCGGGGGTCGGCGCGGCCGGAGCCTGCGGGGTCTGGCCGGCCGGTGCGGCGGGCTGCGCCGTCGGGGCCGGTGCCGCCTTCGGGGCGGGCTTCCTGGGGGCGGGGGTGCCCCCGGACTTCTTCTGGGAGTCCTCCGCCGGGACGGCGGGGAACGCCTCGCGCAGCCGACGGATGACGGGAGCCTCGATGGTCGACGACGCCGACTTCACGAACTCTCCCTGCTCGCGCAACTTGGCGAGCACCGTCTTGCTGTCGACGCCGAGCTCCTTGGCAAGCTCGTGGACGCGGACCTTTGCCACAACTCTCCTGTCTCGGCCCATCCCGGGACAGGGAGGACCGTCTTTAGTGCTGGCAGCTCATCGCTGGGTACTCATCGGGTGCCCATCGGCTTCCAACCCGCTTTCTTCGTCGATGACTCGTTGATCACCAGGCGCATCGGACGCCCGGTGACTGACGTACCGGTCGAACCACGCCGCCACCGCGTCGGTGCCGACCGGTCCTGCTGCTCGCAGTGCCCGGCCGATCGCTCGGCGCCGCAGGGCGAGGTCCAGGCACTCCCGGCTCGGGTGGAGCCAGGCGCCCCGTCCTGGTGCGCTGCGTTCCGGGTCGACCTCCACGCGGGGCGTGGTGTCGTCCAGGACCAGGCGGACCAGGGCGGACCTCGGGGCGCGGCCACGGCAACCGATGCAGGTCCGCACCGGCCCGGTGGGCGTAGGTGTCTCGCTGCGTCGACTCATGGGATCCGGGCGCGTGCCCACCGGACACTCTACCCCTGCACCCCGCCGGCGTGCTTGCCCGGCTCCGCGGCCGGTTCTGTGACGTCGGACGCGTCGGTGCCCTGGGTGTCCTCGGTGTCGGAGTGGATGTCGATGCGCCAGCCGGTCAGCCGGGCGGCGAGGCGGGCGTTCTGCCCCTCCTTGCCGATCGCGAGGGAGAGCTGGAAGTCGGGCACGACCACCCGTGCCGCGCGCGCCTCGGCGTCGACGACCTCCACGCTGCTGACCTTCGACGGCGACAGCGCGTTGGCCACGAAGGTGGCCGGGTCGTCGGAGTAGTCGACGATGTCGATCTTCTCGCCGTCGAGCTCCGCCATGACGGCGCGCACGCGCTGGCCCATCGGTCCGATGCAGGCGCCCTTGGGGTTGAGCCCGGGAACCGTCGCGCGCACCGCCATCTTCGTGCGGTGGCCGGCCTCCCGCGCGAGGGCGACGATCTCCACGCTGCCGTCGGCGACCTCGGGAACCTCGAGCGCGAAGAGCTTCTTCACGAGGTTGGGGTGGGTGCGGGAGAGCGTGACCGACGGGCCCTTGGCGCCGCGCGAGACGTCGAGGACGTACGCGCGCAGCCGGTCCCCGTGCACGTAGCTCTCCGTGGGCACCTGCTCGTGCTGGGGCAGGACCGCCTCGAGGTCGCCGATGTCGACGAGCACCACGCGGGGGTCGCGGCCCTGCTGGACGATGCCGGAGATGATCTCGCCGGCCTTGTCGCGGTAGTTGCCCATCACCTGGTCATCCTCGGCGTCACGCAGGCGCTGGACGATGACGGAGCGGGCGGTCGCGGTGGCGATGCGGCCGAAGCCCGACGGCGTGTCGTCGAACTCCCCGATCTCGTTGCCCTCCTCGTCGACCTCGGTGGCCCAGACGGTGACGCGGCCGGTTCGCTGGTCGAGCTCCACCCGCGCCTTGGCCACGGCGCCCGGGGTGCGGTGGTAGGCCAGCAGCAGGGCCTCCTCGATGGCGCGCACCAGCACGTCCAGGCTGATGCCGCGCTCGCTCTCGATCAGCCGGAGGGCGGTCATGTCGATGTCCATCGGTACTCCTCAGGCCTGGTCGGGACGGTTGAGCTCGAGCTCGACGCGGGCGTCCGCGAGCTCGGCGTAGGGAAGCTGCTCCCGGCGGCCGTCGACGTCGAGCACCGCTGCGACGTCATCGGCCTCGAGCAGCCGCCCGGTGACGGAGCGGCCGGCCCGGGTGCGTGCGCGCACCAGGCGGCCGACGGCGCGGCGGTAGTGCCGGGGCTCGCGCAGCGGACGGTCCGCACCCGGGGTGGAGACCTCGAGGTGGTAGGCACCCTCGACCAGGTCGACGTCGTCGAGGACGGTCGAGATGTTGCGGGAGACCTCCGCCAGCCGGTCGGAGTCCACGCCGCCCGGGCCGTCGGGCAGGTCGAGGACAACGCGCACGACCTTGCGGCGCCCTGCCGCGGCCACGGTGACCTCCTCGAGGTACAGGCCGGCGGCGTCGACGACCGGTCCGAGCGCGCCGCGCAGGCGGTCCGGCAGGTCGTCTCGACGGGCGGGGGTCATGGTGGTGTCACTCCTGGTCCAGGCGGTGCGGTCAGTGGTCGACTCTACTCAACCGGGCGGCGCGCCCGCGCGCGCGGCCGCCGTGGGAGGATCGCCCCGATGCCCTCCTCCACGCCCGCGCTCCCCCCGGTTCTCCCGCCCGCCCGCCGCGCCGCGGGGCGCCGGGCCGTGGCCGCCCTCGCGGGCGCCGCGGCGGCCGTTCTCCTGGCCGGCTGCGGCGTCCGCCTGGAGACGCCGCCACCCGTGGCGCCGAGCCCTGACGCCGCCGAGGAGCTGCGTCAGGACACCGCCGCGGACGCGGCGACGATCGCCGCCACCGTGTCCGAGGTCACGGCCGACGGGGCGGGTGCGCAGCTCCTGGACCGGGTCGGCGCCGAGGCGGACGCGCACCTGGAGGCGCTCGGCGGCGTCTGGGCGCCATGGCCGGACGGGGCCCCCGAGGGCGCGGTGACGCCGGCGCCGGTGCCGACCGCTCCCCCGGGGCCCGACCCCGACGTGGCGGACGTCGTCGACCTGCTGACCCGGGGCGCCGCGCAGGCGCGCGAGGACGCTGTGGCGGCGCCGACGGACGAGCTGGCGGCCGTGCTGGCCGCCGTGTCGATCTCCCGCACGCAGGCGGCCGCGGACCTGGCGCGCGCGGGAGGCCAGGCCCTGCCCGAGTCGCCCGCCGCCCCGCTGCAGGCCGAGGCGCTGCTCGCGCGCGGCGTCGACGGGCCGACCCTGCTGGTGCTCGACCAGGCCCGGTTCGCGTGGGAGACGGTGGCCGCACGGTCAGCGGGACCGGCACGCGAGGCGGCGACCGCCCGCGCGGACCACCTGCAGACCCTCGTGGACGTCGCCGTCGAGGCCGGCGCGCCGGACGGGCGCCTCGGCGTCTACGGGCTCCCGGGCGCGGACGAGGAGGCCGGACTGAGCGCCGAGCAGGCGGCCGTGGTCGACGCCGAGTCCCGCCTGCTCGAGCACTGGCTCTTCAGCCTGGGGCTCGTCGGCCCCGAGGAGCGGGCCGCGCTGGTCGACGCCGCGGCCGACAGCGCACAGCGGGTCGTGGACGCGGGCGGCACGCTCCCGGCACTGCCGGGTCTGGAGCAGCCCGGCGCGTAGCGGGCCGCCGGGACGCGTGGCCGCCCGCCGCAGCGCCGCGGGCCGCCCGCAGCGCCGCGGGCCGCCCGTGGGGGCCGCGGGCCGCCCGTGGGGGCCGCGGCGTCCGTCAGCCGGCGAGCGCCTCGTCGACGAGCTCGCGCAGGCGGGCGACGGCCAGGTCCGGCGCCACCTCCTCGCGCTCGCCGGTGGCCCGCTGACGGATCTCGACCACGCCGTCGGCCAGGCCACGCCCGACGACGAGGCTCAGCGGCACGCCCAGCAGCTCGGAGTCGGCGAACTTCACCCCGGCCGAGACCTTCTGCCGGTCGTCGTACAGGACCTCCACGCCGACCGCCTCCAGCTCGCGGGCGAGCCGCTCGGCGGTGGCGAAGATCTCCTGACCCTTGCCGGTGGCGAGCACGTGCACGTGGGCGGGCGCCACCTGCATGGGCCAAACCAGTCCGTTCTCGTCGTTGTTGGCCTCGGCCAGCGCGGCGAGCGCACGGGTGATGCCGATGCCGTAGGAGCCCATGGTGACGACGACGGCCTTGCCGTTCTGGTCCAGCACCTTCAGGTCGAGCGCCTCGGCGTACTTGCGCCCGAGCGCGAAGATGTGGCCGATCTCGATGCCGCGGGCGAGCTCGAGGGGTCCGGACCCGTCGGGTGCCGGGTCGCCGGCGCGCACCTCGGCGGCCTCGATGGTGCCGTCCGCGGTGAAGTCGCGGCCGGCCACGAGGTTGAAGACGTGCTTCCCGTGCTCGTCGGCGCCGGTGATCCAGGCGGTGCCGGGGACCACCCGGGGGTCGAGGAGGTACCTGATCGCGCCGGTGCCCTCCACGGGCCTGCCGTCGTCGTCGGTCTCCCGGGGGGCGCCGTTCGGGCCGAGGACGGCGGGGCCGATGTAGCCCTTGACCAGCTCGGGGCGGCCCTTGAGGTCCTCCTCCGTGGCGGCCTCGACCTCGGCGGGCTCGACCGCGGCCTGCAGCCGCTTGAGGTCGACCTCCCGGTCACCGGGCAGACCGACGGCGATCACCTCGCGGGTGCCGTCCGGGTGGACGAGCGCGAGGACGACGTTCTTGAGGGTGTCCGCCGCCGTCCACGCGCGGTCCTCGCGCGGGTGCAGCCGGTTCGCCGCGTCCACGAGGGTGTCGATCGTCGGCGAGTCCGGGGTGTCGAGCACCTCGGCCGGCGGCAGGCCGTCGAAGGGGAGCGGCTCCGGCACGGGAGTGGTGACGGCCTCGACGTTCGCGGCGTACCCGCCGGGCGAGCGGACGAACGTGTCCTCCCCGATCGCCGTCGGGTGGAGGAACTCCTCGCTCCGCGACCCGCCCATGGCGCCGCTCATGGCGCGGACGATGACGTACTCGAGGCCGAGGCGGTCGAAGATGCGCTGGTACGCCTGGCGCTGGAGGTCGTAGGAACGCTCGAGCCCGGCGTCGTCCACGTCGAAGGAGTAGGCGTCCTTCATGATGAACTCGCGCCCGCGGATGAGACCGGCCCGGGGACGCGCCTCGTCGCGGTACTTCGTCTGGATCTGGTACAGGGCGAGCGGCAGGTCCTTGTAGGAGCTGTAGAGGTCCTTGACGAGGAGGGTGAACAGCTCCTCGTGCGTCGGTGCCAGGAGGTAGTCGGCGCCCTTGCGGTCCTGCAGGCGGAAGATGTTGGGCCCGTACTCGACCCAGCGGCCGGTGGCCTCGTAGGGCTCCTTCGGCAGCAGCGCGGGGAAGTGGACCTCCTGCCCGCCGATGGCGTCCATCTCCTCGCGCACGATCTGCTCGACCTTGGCGAGCACCTTCAGGCCCAGCGGCAGCCAGGAGTAGATCCCGGGCGCGGCACGGCGGATGTAGCCCGCCCGCACCAGGAGGCGGTGGCTGGTGACCTCGGCGTCGGCCGGGTCCTCCCGCAGGGTCCGCAAGAAAAGGGACGACATCTTCATCAGCACGCGGGCCAGCCTACCGACGCGCGCGGGCCGTCTCGGACGCGGGCCCGGAGCCCGGGCGCACCCCGGCCCGGCCCTCGGTCCGGTCGCCGCCCCGCGGTCCGGGGCCCGCGCCTCGGTCCGGCGCCGCCCCGACGACGACGCCCCGTTCTTGCCGCGCCGGAGCGGCCCGGGGCAGGGCAGGATGGGGCCATGCCCGAGATGCCGGAGGTGGAGGGACTCGCCGGGTTCCTTCGCGAGCGCGCCGTCGGCCGCACCGTGGCGGCGGTCGAGATCGGCGCGATCAGCGCGCTGAAGACGTTCTCCCCTGCGCCCACGGACCTGGTTGGCCGCGAGGTCTCCGCCGTCGCCCGGCACGGCAAGTGGCTCGACGTCGTCACGTCCGGCGACGGCGAGGCGCTCCACCTGGTCTTCCACCTGGCGAAGGCCGGGTGGCTGCGTTGGTACGACACGGTGCCGAGGACGGTGCTGCGTCCGGGCCGGTCCCCGATCGCCCTGCGTGTGCGCCTGGACGACGGCGCGGGGTTCGACCTCACCGAGGCGGGCACGCGCAAGCGGCTCGCGGTCCACGTGGTCCCGCGCGCCGAGGCCGTGGAGGCGATCGCGACGCTCGGCGTGGAGCCGGCCGACCTGACGCCGGAGCGGTTGCGTGAGCTCCTCACCGCCCGCAACCAGCAGGTCAAGGGGCTGCTGCGGGACCAGTCGGTGATCGCCGGCATCGGCAACGCCTACTCGGACGAGATCCTGCACGCCGCCCGGATCAGCCCCTTCGCGCTGACGCGGTCCTTCGACGACGGGACCACGACGCGGCTGCACGAGGCCATCCACGAGGTGCTGGCCTCCGCCGTCGAGCAGGCGTCCGGCAAGCCGGCGGCGGAGCTGAAGGACAGCAAGCGGCGCAGCATGCGCGTCCACGGCCGGGCCGGGCAGGCGTGCCCGGTGTGCGGGGACACGGTCCGCGAGGTCTCCTTCGCCGACTCCTCCCTGCAGTACTGCCCCACCTGCCAGACGGACGGGAAGGTGCTCGCCGACCGGCGGATGTCGAAGCTGCTGCGGTAGTGGCGGGCCACCGGAACGGAACATCGGCGGCCCAGCGGGCAGGCGGCCGCACGCGGGCGCCGGCCCCCGCTGCCGTGCTCGAACGTGAGGTCTGCCCGGTCGGTAGAGTGCGTCGGTGCTCTCCCCCGCTCCTCCGGACCCCGCCTCGGCGCCGCGTCGGCTGGACTCGCTCACCGGGCTGCGGTGGTGGGCAGCGTTCGGGGTGTTCCTGCACCACATGACGAACATCGCACCGTTGCCCGCGCACAGCCTGCTGGCGCTGGGGGCGCAGGGGGTGACGTTCTTCTTCGTCCTCTCCGGGTTCGTGCTGACCTGGTCGGCCCGGCCGGGTGTGTCGGCGACGACGTTCTGGTGGCGGCGTTTCGCCCGGATCTGGCCGTTGCACATGGTCGCTCTGGTGATCGCCGTCCCGGTGTTCCACTCGCCCGCCCCCGACCCCGAGATGGCCTGGGTGAAGCCCTTCTCCCTCGGCGTGCTGCTCCTGTCGGTCCTGCTCCTGCAGGGGTGGTCGACGTCCCCCGGGATCCTGTTCTCGGGCAACCCGGCGGCCTGGACGCTCAGCTGCGAGGCCTTCTTCTACGCGCTGCACCCAGCACTGAACCGGCCGCTCCGGCGGGCCACCGTCCGTGGTGCGCTGCTGCTCGCGGCAGGCGTGGTGCTCGGTGCGGGCGTGTTCTACCTGCTTCGCGCGGAAGCACCTGCCCTGCGTCTCGACCTCGTGCCGCAGCCTGTGCTGCGGCTGTGGGAGTTCGTCCTCGGCATGGCGCTGGGTCGCGCCGTCCAGGCCGGGTGGCGGCCGCGGCTCAAGCCGGTCGTCGGGTTCGGCCTGCTCGGGCTCGGCGCGGCGGCGATCTGGTGGGTCCCCCGCTTCGGCGCGGACCTCAACGGCTCCGACCGCTTCGTCCGTCTCGTCCCGGTGCTCATCGGTGTGCTGTGCGCCGTGGTGATCGTGGCCGCCGTCGGGCACGAGCTGCGCGGGGGCCGGTCCCACCTGACCTCGGCTCCCATGGTGCGGCTGGGCGAGTGGTCCTTCGCGTTCTACCTCCTTCACGCGACGGGCATCTACCTGGCGCGCGGGATCGCCGGCGGACCGGCCGGGACGTCGTGGACGAACCTGGCCTGGCACGTGCCGTTCCTGGCGCTGTCAGTGCTGGCCGCCGCCCTTGCGCACCACCTGGTGGAGAAGCCGGTCGAGCGTCGCCTGCGCAGTGCGTGGGACCGGCGGCGCGCCGCGCGGGCGACCGTGACGGAGAACCAGCCGGCGGTCGAGGCGATCACGAGCACACGGCGCGAGGACTCCTCCGCCTGACGGCCGGGCTGGTTCAGAACAGCACGGTCGCGTAGGTGCCCACCCGGCGGAAGCCCACCCGGTCGTAGGTGGCGAGTGCGGGGGCGTTGTAGCTGTTGACGTAGAGCGAGACCGTCGGCGCCAGGCGGGCACGCACGTCGGCCACGACGGCCGCCATGCCGGCGGTGGCGAGTCCCTCGCCGCGCCGCTCGGGGTGGACCCAGACACCCTGGATCTGGGCGACGCCGAGGGCGAGAGCTCCGACGTCGGCCTTGAAGATGACCTCCGGGCCGTGCTCGCCCTCCTCGATGCGCACGTAGGTGCGCCCGGTGGCGACGAGCTCGGCGACGCGTGCGGCGTACGCCCCGCCGACGGCGGTCGGGTCGTAGCCGACCTCCTCGGTGAACATGGCGACGCTCGCAGGCACGACGAGGTCGACCTCCTCCAGGGCCGCCAGCCGCACCTGGGGGTCCGGCGCCACGTCGGCGTCCCGGTCGATCACCAGGGACGGCTGGTCCGGGCGCACCTCACGGGGCCGCGACCACACCGGGGCGAGCCGGTCCCACAGGGGCAGCACCTCCTCGGCCGGGCCGACGATGGAGGAGCACCGGCGCCCGCGCCGCCGCAGGTGCTCGACCAGGTCGTCCAGCTGCGGCTCACCCACCTGGACGGGCACGAGGTTCGCGCCGGCCCAGCACAGCGCCTGAGGGGTCTCCGGGTCGTGGTCGAAGATCCCGAGCATCTCGGTGCCGGGCGGGCCCGGCTCCCCCAGCCGCTCGGCCTGCACAGCGGCGAGGACGGAGCCGACCGGGTCGCGGCGGCACACGTCGAGCGCCGCACTGCGGTCACGCCCGTCGAGCGACCGGACCGTCGCCGTCGAGCGGCGCCACCGCGGCACGCGTCTGCCCCGGGTCAGCTGACGGTGACGACGGGTGCGCCGGCGGCGGCTGCGCCGTCGGCCGGCTCGCCCATCTCGGCGGCGATGCGGTTGGCCTCGGCGATGAGGGTCTCGACGATCTGGTCCTCGGGGACGGTCCGGATGACCTCACCCTTGACGAAGATCTGCCCCTTGCCGTTGCCGGAGGCCACACCGAGGTCCGCCTCGCGGGCCTCCCCCGGGCCGTTGACGACGCAGCCCATGACGGCGACGCGCAGCGGGACGGTCATGCCCTCCAGCCCGGCGGTGACGGAGTCCGCGAGCTCGTAGACGTCCACCTGGGCCCGTCCGCAGGAGGGGCAGGAGACGATCTCGAGCTTGCGGGGGCGCAGGTTCAGCGACTCGAGAATCTGGTTGCCGACCTTGATCTCCTCGACCGGCGGCGCGGAGAGAGAGACGCGGATCGTGTCACCGATGCCCTGGCTGAGCAGGGCGCCGAAGGCGGTGGCCGACTTGATGGTGCCCTGGAACGCGGGGCCGGCCTCGGTGACGCCGAGGTGCAGCGGCCAGTCGCCCTGCTCGGCGAGCAGCTGGTAGGCGCGCACCATGACCACGGGGTCGTTGTGCTTGACGGAGATCTTGAAGTCGTGGAAGTTGTGCTCCTCGAAGAGCGACGCCTCCCACACGGCCGACTCGACGAGCGCCTCGGGGGTGGCCTTGCCGTACTTCTGCAGCAGCCGCTTGTCCAGCGAGCCGGCGTTGACGCCGATGCGCAGGGAGACGCCGGCGTCCTTGGCGGCCTGGGCGATCTCCTTGACCTGATCGTCGAACTTGCGGATGTTGCCGGGGTTGACGCGCACGGCCCCACACCCGGCCTCGATCGCCGCGAAGACGTACTTCGGCTGGAAGTGGATGTCCGCGATCACCGGGATCTGCGACTTCTTCGCGATGATCGGCAGCGCCTCGGCGTCCTTGTCCGTCGGGCAGGCCACGCGCACGATGTCGCAGCCCGACGCGGTCAGCTCGGCGATCTGCTGGAGCGTGGCGTTGATGTCGTGCGTCTTGGTGGTGGTCATCGACTGCACCGACACGGGCGCGTCGCCACCGACCTCGACCGAGCCCACCCGGATCTTCCGCGTCTTCCGGCGCGGGGACAGCACGGGCGGCGCTTCCTTGACGGTCGGCATTCCGAGGGAGATGGGGGTGCTCACCGGCCCAGTATCGCACCGACATCGGACGGGCCCCACCCCGAGGCGGCGTGAGGGTCGCCATGCCGGTCGGATGTCGTCCGGGCGGGACGCAGCGGGAACAACCCCTCGCTGAGAAGATGACCGGTCAGGGAGAGGATGACGAGTCGCGGAGGAGTTGACGAGTCGCGGAGGGCTTGACGAGTCGCGGGGCGGGCGGGGCCGTCCGGCGGGTCCGCCGGTCAGCCGGTCAGGCTCACCGGGCGCACGATGTCGGCGTACGCCAGCAGCACGCTCATCCCGAGCATGAGCGCGACGACGACGTAGGTCGCCGGGAGCAGCCGCGCCGTGTCGACGGGCCCGGGGTCGGGGGCGTCGCGCCAGCGCGCGACCCGGCGCCGGGCGCCCTCCCACAGCGCACCTGCGATGTGTCCGCCGTCGAGCGGCAGCAGCGGGATCAGGTTGAAGACGAAGAGGGCCATGTTGAGGGAGACGAGCAGGGACAGCATGTCGGCGCTGCGCTCGGCGAGGCCGTACCCCTGGCCGTCGAGCGAGGCGATCTCCCCCGCGAAACGGCCGACGCCGATGAGTCCGACGACACCCGGGTCGCGCTCCTGGGTGCCGAACGCCGCCTGGGCGACGTCCACGAGCCGCTGCGGGAGCGAGACGACGACCTCGACGGTCCGCGTGAAGACGTTCCAGACCATGCCGGGGACCTCTGTCACCGGCTGGCGTACGAGCTCGAACGAGGGCCCGATGCCCACGTAGGGCCGCTCCTCCGTCAGGTCGTTTCCCTTGGAGTCCACCGCGACGGCGCCGTCCTTGACCACCGGGCGCTCACGGAGCACGGGGGTGACCGAGACGGTGGTCTCCCGGCCGTCGCGCAGCACCTGCACGTCGGCCGGCCCGGTGCCTCCCGCGGCGATGGCGCCCGTGACGTCCTCCCAGGTCTTCACCGGGGTGCCGGCCCACGCGACGATCTTGTCACCCGGCTGCAGGCCGGCCTCGGCGCCCGGTGCGGCAGGGTCGCCCGGCGCGCACGCCGTGGCGTCGGGGTTCTTCGGCAGGCACTGCTGCACGTTGCTGACCGTGGTCGTGTACTGGCCGACGCCGAGCCCGACCGCGAGCACCCCGAGCAGGACCGCGGAGATGAGCAGGTTCATCGTCGGCCCGCCGAGCATGACGACGAGCTTCTTCGGCACGGTCAGCCGGTAGAACGCACGGTGCTCCTCGCCGGGCCGGATCTCCTCCAGCGCGGCGGCACGGGCCTCCTCGACCATCGAGGGACGACCGTCGCGCCGCCTCCGCGAGGCGCCCGCCCGGGCCGGCGGGTACATGCCGACCATGCGGACGTAGCCCCCGAGCGGCAGCGCCTTGATGCCGTACTCGGTGCCGTTCACGGTGCGCGACCACAGCGTCCGGCCGAAGCCGATCATGTACTGGGGCGTCTTGACGCCGAACTTCTTCGCCGGCATGAGGTGGCCGATCTCGTGCAGCGCGATGGACAGGAGCAGGCCCACCACCACGATGAGGACGCCGACGACGAAGTCCACGGTCACTCCTCCTCGTTCCGGTGGGGCTGGGTCACGTCCCGTCAATCATGCCCCGCGGAGTGGTCAACGCGGGACCGGCCGGCGGCGTTCCCGGAAACGTCACACTCGCCTCCCGCCAACGCCCGCCAACACCCCGCCCGACCGCCCACGAAGCTGCCCACTGCGCGCGAGGCCGCCGAGTGCTGGCGGCACGCTGCCGGCACTGGGTGAGATCACCCGCACTGGCGGCGGTGGTGGTGCGACGAGGTGCGTCTACGCGCCGGGGCCGCGGGTCAGACCCGGGCGGCCACCAGCTCGTCCGCCCTGGCGCGCGCCCAGGTCTCGGCGGCGAGCACGTCCGCGAGCGAGGGCTCGACGACGCCGTCGTGCTGGGAGAGGACGTCGCCGACCACGTCGACGATGCCGAGGTAGGGCAGGCGGTGGTCGAGGAACGCGGCCACGCACTGCTCGTTCGCGGCGTTGAGCACCGCCGGGTGGGTCGCCGAGGCGGCGGCCGCCGCACGGGCGAGGGCGACCGCCGGGAACACCTGCTCGTCGAGGGGCTCGAAGTTCCAGGCGGTGGGCGCGTCCCACCGGCACGGTGCGGCGACGTCGACGGCCCGGTCGGGCCACGTCAGGCCCAGGGCGATGGGCAGGCGCATGTCCGGGGGGCTGGCCTGGGCGAGGGTGGAGCCGTCGTGGAACTCCACCATCGAGTGGACGACCGACTGGGGGTGCACCACCACGACGACGTCCTGGGCGGGCACGTCGAACAGCAGGTGCGCCTCGATGAGCTCGAGCCCCTTGTTCACCATGGTCGAGGAGTTGACCGTCACCACCGGTCCCATGGCCCAGGTGGGGTGCGCGAGCGCCTGCTCGGGGGTGACGTCGGCGAGGTCGGCCCGCCGCCTGCCACGGAAGGGACCGCCGGAGGCGGTGAGGACGAGCCGGCGGACCTCGGTGCGGCCCGTGACCGTCTCGCTGGTCATGCCCCTCTCGTGCCGCCCGCCACGCAGGGCCTGCGCGATGGCCGAGTGCTCGGAGTCCACGGGGACCACCTGGCCGGGACGGCGCTGGGCGGACCGCACGAGCGCCCCGCCGACGACGAGCGACTCCTTGTTCGCCAGCGCCAGCGTCGCACCGGAACGGAGGGCCGCCAGGGTCGGCTCCAGCCCGACGGAGCCGGTGATCCCGTTGAGGACGACGGCACGGCCCTCCGGCGCGCCGGCCTCCCGACCCGCCTGGCCCAGCATGCCGGCCACCTGCGTGGCGGCGCCGGGCCCGGTGAGGATCTCGGGCAGCCGGCCGCCGCGGCCGGCACGGGCCGCCGCGTCGGCGAGGTGCTCGCGCAGCCGGGTGGCGGCGTCGGCGTCGTCCGTGGCGATCGCGACCGCCTCGACCTGGTGGGCGACGGCCTGCGCGGCCAGCAGCTCGAGGTTGGCCCCGCCGGCGGAGAGTGCCCGTACCCGGAAGGTGCCGGGGCCGGCGGCGTCGACGACCTCGAGGGCCTGGGTGCCGATCGAGCCCGTGGAGCCGAGGAGGACGACGTCGGTGGGCGTGTCCACGCTCACTCGACCGCGACGAGGACCTCGACGGCGCGGTCGAGGTAGGCGTCGACGGTGCCCTCGTGGTAGGCGCGCGAGGCCCGCGCGCTCGGGAAGGTCGTGGAGCGCAGCTCGCCGGAGGTGAGCTCCCCGCCGTCGTCGAAGTAGGCGACGAGCCGCTCCAGCACCGCGTCGACGGCGTCGCGGTCGTAGCCGCGGCCGCTCTCCGGCGCACGGAAGCGCTGCCCGGCCGGGCGCAGGAGGCGCGGGTAGAGGGTCGTGGCGAGGTCGGCGATGCGGTCCATCCACGCGGCCTCGCCGTGCTCGGCGACGAACCGGGTGCGCCGACGCTGGACGAAGGCCGCCTCGAGCCGGTCGAGCGCGGCGTCGACGGCGGCCGTGGCGTAGCCGTCGCGCACGAGGTCGAACGCGGCCGTGCGGACGTCGTTCTCGTCGAGCGAGTCGGTGGGGGTGCCCTTCTCGCCGCTCTCGTAGGCGGCGCGGGCGCGGGTGAAGAACTCCTCGACCTGGGCGCGGTCGTACCCGGTGCGCCAGCGCCCCGCCGGCGGGAACATCGTCGTCATTCCTGCTCCTGCTCCTTGGTCCCGGCGCGCGGCGGGTCCAGCACCTCCGCGGCGAGCTGGCCGCACGCGCCGTCGATGTCGCTGCCGCGAGTATCCCGCACCGTCGTCGGGATCCCGGCACGTCGGAGCGTGTCGACGAACTCCGCCTCGACGTCCCGCTCGCTGGCCGTCCACACCGAGCCCGGGGTGGGGTTGAGCGGGATGGGGTTGACGTGGACCCAGCCACGGCCCCGCGCGTTGAGCTCGTCGGCGAGGAGCTGGGCGCGCCAGGCGTGGTCGTTCATGTCCTTGATGAGGGCGTACTCGATGCTCACCCGGCGGCCGGTGGCCTCGAAGTAGCGGCGGGCGGCGTCGAGGAGCTCGCCCACCTTCCACCGCGAGTTGATGGGGATGAGCTCGTCGCGCAGCTCGTCGTCCGGGGCGTGCAGGGACACGGCCAGGGTGACGGGGATGCCCTCCTTGGCGAGCTTGTCGATGGCCGGCACCAGCCCGACGGTGGACACCGTGACGTGGCGGGCGGACAGGCCCAGGCCGGCGGGCGCGGGCTCGACCATCCGGCGCACCGCGCCGATGACGGCCTTGTAGTTGGCCATCGGCTCGCCCATGCCCATGAACACGACGTTGCGCAGGTGGGTCGGGCCGCCGGCGAGGTCGCCGTCGCGCGAGGCCCTGGCGGCCAGCCGCACCTGCTCGACGATCTCGGCGGTGGAGAGGTTGCGGGTCAGGCCCTGCTGGCCGGTCGCGCAGAACGGGCACGCCATCCCGCAGCCGGCCTGGGAGGAGACGCACAGGGTGGTGCGGTCGGCGTAGCGCATGAGCACCGACTCGACCATGGCACCGTCGAACAGGCGCCACAGGGACTTCACCGTCGCCCCCTTGTCCGCCTGCATGTCGCGGACCTTGGTGACGAGCTCGGGCAGCAGGGTGCCGGCGATCTGGTCCCGGGCGGCCGCGGGCAGGTCCGTCATGTCCTGCGGGTCGCGGGTGAGGTGGTCGAAGTAGTGGCGGGACACCTGGTCGGCCCGGAAGGCGGGCAGCCCCAGCTCGACGGCCGCGGCCGCCCGCTCCGCCGTCGTCAGGTCGGCGAGGTGGCGCGGCGGCTTGCCGCGGCGGCGGGCGGTGAAGGTCAGCGTGGGGCGCTCGCCCGGCCCTTCGTGGGCGGGCCGGACCTGGGGCTGTGCGGGGGGTGGCTGCGTCATGACGTCGCCCATCCTCTCATCCGGCGCTCACCCGCCGAGCACCAGCCGCAGGACGAGGTAGCACACGGGTGCGGTGATGAGCAGCGAGTCCAGCCGGTCCATGATGCCGCCGTGCCCGGGCAGGAGCGAGCCCATGTCCTTGAGGCCGAGGTCGCGCTTGAGCAGGGACTCGGCGAGGTCGCCGGTGGTGGCGGAGGCGACGACGACGGCGCCGAGGACCACCCCGCCCCACCACGGCCCGTCCAGGGCGAGGGTGACGAGGACGACGGAGATCGCGACCGAGAGCACGAGGGACCCGGCCAGCCCCTCCCAGGACTTCTTCGGGCTGATCGACGGCGCCATGGGCGTCCTGCCGAACAGCACCCCGGCGATGTACCCGCCGGTGTCGTTGGCGATCGTGGCCAGGAGGAACGTCACCACGAGCCACGGGCCGTCGGGCTGGCGCAGGAGCAGCAGGGCGAACCCGGCCAGGTACGGCACGTACGCGGCGGCGAAGATGCCCGCCGAGGCGTCCCGGACGGCGTCCATCCCTCCGCCGTCGAGCACCCGCCAGACGAAGACGCCGCCGGCGGTGAGCGTGAAGGCCATGAGCATGGCCTCCGCGCCCGCCACCCAGGCGGAGAGGAGAATGCCGACCGCGCCGACCCACAGGGGCAGCACCGGGATCCGGATGTGCCGCTGGCCCACCGCGGCCGCCAGCTCCCACAGGGCGCCGGCGACAGCGACGACGACCAGCACCACGAACGCCTCGCGGCGCACGAACAGGCTCAGCGCGACGACCGCGAGGAGGCCGACGCCGACCCCGATGGCCGCGGGCAGGTTCCGGCCGGCCCGTCCTGTCGGCGGCAGCGGCTTCGGGCGCGGCGGCGCCGGCTCGACCAGCGCCGTGCGCGCGCGCTGGCGGGCCTCCCGGAGCCGCCGGACGGCGTTGGAGAAGGCGTCCGGCGAGGACTGGTCGTTCATCGCGTCAGACGGCCTCAGACCTCGAGGAGCTCGCGCTCCTTGCCCTCCAGCACCGTGTCGACGATCTCGACGTGCTTCTTGGTCAGCACCTCGAGCTCCTTCTCGGCGCGGTCGACCTCGTCCTCGCCCGCCTCGCCGTCCTTCTTGATGCGGTCCAGCTGCTCCTTGGTCTTGCGCCGGATGGCCCGGATGGAGATGCGCGCGTCCTCGCCCTTGGTCTTGGCGAGCTTGACGTAGTCGCGGCGACGCTCCTCCGTCAGGGCGGGCAGCACCACCCGGATGACGTTGCCGTCGTCGGTGGGGTTCACGCCCAGGTCCGACTCGCGCAGCGCCTTGACGATCGCGCTGGAGGCAGACCGGTCGTACGGGGCGATCAGCACCGTGCGCGCCTCGGGGATCGTCAGGGACCCCAGCTGCTGCAGCGGCGTCGGCGCGCCGTAGTAGTCGACGAGGATGCTGTTGAACATGCCGGCGTTGGCACGGCCGCTGCGGATGTGGCTGAGCTCCTCGCGCGCCACCTCCACGGCCTTGTCCATCTTCTCCTCGGCCTCGAGCAGGGCGTCGTCGATCACGGCGTCACTCCTTGGTGTTGTAGGTTCGCGGTCACGAGCGTTCCGATCTTCTCACCACGCAGGGCGCGGGTGACGTTGCCGGGCTCGCCCATGCCGAACACGCGCATCGTGAGGTTGTTCTCCATGCACAGGCTGAAGGCCGCGGCGTCCACGACGCGCAGGCCGTCGCGGATCGCGTCCTCGTAGGTGAGGTGGTCGAGCTTCTGCGCCGACGGGTCCGTGCGCGGGTCCGCGGTGTAGACGCCGTCGACCCCGTTCTTGCCCACCAGGACCTCGTCGCAGTGGGTCTCCAGGGCGCGCTGGGCGGCGACGGTGTCCGTGGAGAAGAACGGCATGCCGGCGCCTGCGCCGAACACGACAACGCGCCCCTTCTCCAGGTGGCGGATCGCCCGCAGCGGGATGTACGGCTCGGCCACCTGCCCCATCGTGATGGCGGTCTGCACGCGCGTGCGCACGCCGGCCTGCTCGAGGAAGTCCTGCAGGGCCAGGGCGTTCATGACGGTGCCCAGCATGCCCATGTAGTCCGCGCGCGAGCGGTCGATCCCCCGCTGGGAGAGCTCCGCGCCGCGGAAGAAGTTGCCACCGCCGACGACGACGGCGACCTGGACGCCGTCCGCGACGGCCACGGCGATCTGGCGGGCGACACCGGAGACGACGTCCGGGTCCAGCCCGACGCTCCCGCCCCCGAACACCTCTCCGGAGAGCTTCAGGAGCACCCGGCGTGGGTGCGTGGTCTCGTCGTGCGTCATGTCAACCTCCTGCGGTGACGGTACTGGCCGTGGGTCGCGCGCCGCTCGCCGGACGCGCCCCGGTTGCACGGTGGCCCCGGTCCGTGATCCGGACCGGGGCCACCGGGGGTGCGTCAGTTGCCGACGCGGAAGCGGACGAAGCCGGTGAGGGTGCCACCGACCTCCTCGACGACCTTGCCGACCGTCTTCTTCGGGTCCTTGGCGAACGCCTGGTCGAGCAGCACGTTCTCCTTGAAGTACCCGTTCATGCGGCCCTCGACGATCTTCGGCAGAGCGGCCTCGGGCTTGCCCTCGTTGCGGGCGGTCTCCTCGGCGATGCGGCGCTCGTTCTCCACCGTCTCGGCGGGAACCTCGTCGCGGCTGAGGTACGCCGGGGAGTACGCGGCGATGTGCATCGCCACGTCGCGGGCCACCGCGGCGCCGGCCTCGTCCGAGGCGACGAGGACGCCCACCGACGGCGGGAGGTCCTTGGCGGTGCGGTGCAGGTACAGGGAGACCTTGTCGCCGCTGACACGGGCGACCCGGCGCACGACGATCTTCTCGCCGATGGTCGCGGCGATGCCGTCGACCTTGTCCGAGACGGTCTCGCCGTCGAGCTGGGCGGCGAGCAGCGAGTCGACGTCGGCGGCGCCGGTGGAGACCGCAGCCTTCAGGACGTCGTTCGCGAAGTCGATGAAGGACTGGTTCTTGGCGACGAAGTCGGTCTCGGAGTTCACCTCGACGATGACGCCGGTCTCGCCGGCGTCGCCCGGGACGACCTCGGCCGCGACCAGACCCTCGGCCACGGTGCGACCCTCACGCTTGGCCACGCCCTTCAGACCCTTGACGCGGATGATCTCCAGCGCCTTCTCCTGGTCGCCGTCGGACTCGTCGAGAGCCTTCTTGACGTCCAGCATGCCCGCGCCGGTCTTCTCGCGCAGAGCCTTGATGTCAGCGGCGGTGTAGTTCGCCATGGACGATCCTCTCCAGATCGGTGGTGGTGGTCAGGCCTGCTCGGACTCGGCGGCCTGGGCGTCCTGCGCGGCGGCGGCGTTGTCCGCGACCTGCGTGGTGTCCGGGCCGGCCACGTCGGTCACGGGCGCGCTCTCGTCCGCGGCCTCGGCGGCCTCGGCGACCTCCTCGGCGTCGTGCGTCGCGCCCGCGGTCTGCTGCGCGGCCTCGACGGCCTCGGCCGGGGCGTCGGCCGCGACGACGGACGCCTGGGTGCTCTGCTGGGCCTCGTGGGCCTCGAGCAGCTCGCGCTCCCACTCGGCGAGCGGCTCCTGGGCGGTGCCGGTCTCGGCGGTGCCGCCGCCGTGGCGGGTGACGAGGCCCTCGGCGGCCGCGTCGGCGATCACGCGGGTGAGCAGCGAGACGGCGCGGATGGCGTCGTCGTTGCCCGGGATGCGGTAGTCGACCTCGTCCGGGTCGCAGTTGGTGTCGAGGATGGCGACGACGGGGATGTTGAGCTTGCGGGCCTCGGCGACGGCGAGGTGCTCCTTCTTGGTGTCCACGATCCACACGGCCGAGGGGATCTTGGCCATGTCACGGATACCGCCGAGGGTGCGCTCGAGCTTCTCCTTCTCACGGCGCTGCATCAGCAGCTCCTTCTTGGTGAAGGCGGAGGAGGCGACGTCGTCGAAGTCGACCTGCTCGAGCTCCTTGAGGCGCTGCAGACGCTTGTGCACGGTGCCGAAGTTGGTCAGCATGCCGCCCAGCCAGCGCTGGTTGACGTAGGGCATGCCCACGCGCTGCGCCTGCTCGGCGATGGCCTCCTGGGCCTGCTTCTTCGTGCCGACGAAGAGGATGTTGCCGCCGTGGGCGACGGTCTCCTTGACGAACTCGTAGGCGCGGTCGATGTCCTTCAGCGACTGCTGGAGGTCGATGATGTAGATGCCGTTGCGCTCGGTGAAGATGAAGCGCTTCATCTTCGGGTTCCAACGGCGGGTCTGGTGCCCGAAGTGCACGCCGCTCTCGAGGAGCTGGCGCATGGTGACGACGGCCATGGCACGTCCTTTCCTGGCGCGGGCCGCATCGGCCCGCACACGTCCGGGCCCGGTCTGCCGGCAGTGCCGGCGTCCCCTGGCCCGTGTTTCCGGTTGTCGCTCGCGACCGGGTGGCCGCGGAGCCCTGGTGCCTGCGACGAGTGGGCGACCCGCAGGGCGGGACCGCTGCACCTCTCGCCTCGTCGACCTCGGTCCCGCCGGGCGGCGGGCTGGTGCGACGACGTGCGGGCACGCGATGTCAACCGACGGGTGCCGGTTGCGAGGACCATGCTAGCCGATGACCCGCCGGTCCCCGCACGGGCGCGGGTGCGGCAGCGGTCACGTCAGCGGCGGTCCCCGGCGATGCGGCGCGCGAGTTGTCCCCAGGTGGCCGAGCTGCCACGTCCTCCACAGGTGCCCCGGCTGTCGCGCGCACCGTGGCCGGCGCCCGGGCAGCGTGGCCGCCATGGCTGCCGCACCCGAGACAGACACCGTCCGTTCTGACCGCACTGAGCTCACGACCGCCCGTCCGGCGCCGCGCCCGTCCCGCGCTGCCCGCCCCGGGCGACGGGCCACGGGCCGTCGGCTCTCCGCGCAGAGACGGGGCGCGGCCGTCGTCCTCGGTCTCGTCTCCGCCCTCGCCCTTGCCACCGGCGTCCATGCGGCACCCGCACCGACGGGGGCCGTCGTCCCCAGCGCCGACGGCGGCCACCCGCCCGCGGCGAGCGGCGACGGCGGTGGCACGGCTTCCGGCGACGGGGCCGTCGGTGCCGCGGCCGTCTCCCCCTCGGCGGTGGACGCCGGCCGCTCCCCCGCCGGGTCCGGGTACGTCTGGCCCACCGGTGACCCGGCCGCCGTGGTCCGGGCCTTCGACGGCCCGCCGAGTCCCTGGGCCCGCGGCCACCGCGGGGTGGACCTCGAGCTCGCCGTGGGCGCCCCCGTGCTCGCGGCCGCCGACGGCGTGGTCGCCTTCGCCGGGACCGTGGTGGACCGGCCGGTGATCTCGATCGACCATGCCGACGGCGTCCGCACCACCTACGAGCCGGTGCGCCCGGCCGTGCGCGAGGGGCAGCGCGTCACCGCCGGCGAGACGATCGGGCACCTGGAGCCGGGCCACTGCCTGGTGCTCCAGCTGACCACCTGCCTGCACCTGGGGGCGCGCACCGGTCCGCGCGCGTACGTCGACCCGCTCCGCCTCCTCGGCGCCGACGTCGTCGTCCGGCTGCTGCCGGAGAACATGGACCTCGCCGGCTGAGACCCCCGCGCGCTCAGGCCCGGGGGTGCGCCTGCGTGTAGGCGGCGCGGAGGCGCTCCGGGGTCACGTGCGTGTAGCGCTGCGTCGTGGCGAGGGAGCTGTGCCCCAGGACCTCCTGGACCGTGCGGAGGTCGGAGCCGCCGGCGAGCAGGTGCGTGGCCGCGGTGTGCCGCAGGCCGTGGGGGGCGAGGTCGTGGACGCCGGCGACGGCGGTGAGCCGGTGCAGCACGCCGCGCAGGGTGCGCGGGTCGAGTCGGCCGCCACGGGCGCCCAGGAAGAGCGCGGGGCCGCTGGCGGGGTTGCCGAGCCTCGGCCGTCCCCGTTCCCGCCAGGCGGTGACGGCCCGCAGAGCCGGGAGCCCGAACGGGACCACCCGCTCCTTGTCGCCCTTGCCCCTCACGCGCACGGTGCGCTCGGCGTCGTCGAGGTCGTCGACGTCGATGCCGACCAGCTCGCTCACCCGGACGCCGGTGGCGTACAGCAGCTCGAGCGCGGCCCAGTCGCGCAGATGGACGGGGTCGTCGTCGCGTGCACGCTCCTCGGCCGTCCCGAGCAGGCCGGCCGCGTCCTCGACACCGAGCACCACCGGCAGGTGCCGGTCCGGGCGGGGGCTGCGCAGCCGGGCACCGACGTCGGTGCTGAGGTGTCCCGCGCGGGCCGCCCAGGTGCAGAAGGTCCGGACGGCGGCGACGCGGCGCGCGAGCGTCGAGCGTGACATGCCCCGGCGCTGCTGCCCGACGAGCCAGGACCGCAGGACGGTGAGGTCGAGGTCCGTGAGGGCCACGTCGTGCTGCTGCAGGTGGGCCAGGAGCGACGTGACGTCGCCGAGGTAGGCCCGCACCGTGTGCGGACTGAGGTTGCGCTGCAGACGCAGGTGCCGGCCGAACGCCTCGAGCACCGCCTCCGCCCCCTCCACGCTCCCCACCGTACGCTCGGGCGCCGGGGTTCCCGCGCAGCCCCGGGCCGGTGCGTCGCGCCGGCGACGCCGGGTTCGTCGCCACGGTGGTGCGGGGGTCGTCGTGACGGTGCCGCCCGGCCCTCACCGCGACCGGGCCCACGTGGACCCGGTGCGCCGCGCCCGTCCGGCGAGCTCGAGGTGCCCGAGGGCGGCGCGCACCTCCGTCGCCGGCAGGCCGGCCGCCCGGGCGACGTTGGTGACCGGCGCCGAGCCGCGCAGGGGGAGGGCGTCGAGCACCCGCCGGGCGGCCGGGTCGAGGTCGTCGAGCAGGCCGGCGGGGACCGGTCGGTCGTCGTCCGTCAGGTGCTCCCCGGCCACCCCGACGAGCTCGAGGACCTCCGCCGCCTCGGTGACGCACACGGCCCCCTGCTCGCGCATCAGCCGGTGGCACCCGGCCGAGGCCATGGACGTGACCGGCCCGGGCACCGCCCCCACCGGGCGCGAGAGCTGGGCGGCCCGCGACGCGGTGCTCAGCGCCCCGGAACGCCAGGCCGCCTCGACGACGACGGTCGCGGCCCCGAGGGCGGCGATCAGCCGGTTGCGGGCGAGGAAGCGGTTGCGGGAGGGCACGGACCCGGGCGGCACCTCCGAGACGACCGCGCCCGAGGTCGTCACCGCCTCCAGCAGCCTGGTGTTGCCGACCGGGTAGAGCCGGTCGACACCACCGGCGAGGACCGCGGTCGTGACCCCGTCCACGCCGAGGGTGCCCCGGTGCGCGGCGGCGTCGATCCCGTACGCGCCGCCGGAGACCACCGTCGTCCCCGCCTCGGCGAGCCCCACCGCCATGTCGGCGGCCACGTGCTCGCCGTAGGAGGTGCAGGCCCGCGCCCCGACGAGGGCGACCGCCCGGCCCTGGACGATCGCACCGCCACGGACCCACAGGGCGAGGGGCCGCTCGACGCCGAGGTCGTCGAGGGGCGTGGGCCAGTCGGGATCGCCGGGAAGAACGAGCCGCCCGCCCAGCCGGTCGAGCGTGTCGAGCTCACGCCGGATGTCCAGGTTCTCCAGGCGCGGCACCCACCCCGCGACGGCGCGCACCCAGGGCTCTCCGCCGGGGTCGACGCGACCGGCGGCCACGGCGGTCAGCCACCCCAGCGCCTCCGTCGCGCCGAGGTTGTCGACCAGCGCCCCGGCGTGCTGGTCCGGCGGCTCCGCGACACGGCTCCACGCGGCCGCCGCCAACCTCGGGTCGTCGACGTCGAAGGGCAGGTCAACCATCCGTTCCTCCTCGGGTACGCAGCGCCAGCGCGGTGCCGACGTCGGTGGTCGTGGGCCGGTCACGCCCGGCGAGATCGGCGAGGGTCCACGCGAGCCGCAGGACGCGGTCGAGCCCCCGCATGCTGAGCGCACCGCGGTCCATGGCCCGTTCGAGGGCCACGCGCACGTCGGCGGGCAGCTCCGCGTCCCCGCCGCGCAGCCACGCGCCGGGAACCTCCGCGTTGGTGCGCCACGGGGTCGCAGCGAGCCGCGCCCGCTGCCGGGCGCGCGCGCCGGCGACCCGGGCCGCGACCGTGGCGGAGTCCTCCGGCGGCGCCGCGAGCGCCAGCGACGCACGGGTGACGGGTGCGACGTCGACCTGGATGTCGATGCGGTCGAGCAACGGTCCGGAGAGGCGGCCGAGGTACCGGCGCCGCTCCACCGGGCTGCACGTGCACGAGAGACCCTTGCCGACCGCCTTGCCGCAGGGGCACGGGTTCGCGGCGAGCACCAGCTGGAACCTCGCCGGGTACCTCGCCGACCCCGCGGCGCGCTGCAGGACCAGCTCGCCGTGCTCCAGCGGCTGGCGCAGCGTCTGCAGCACCCGCGGGGAGAACTCCGGCGCCTCGTCCAGGAGCAGGACGCCGCGGTGCGCGCGTGTGGCGGCACCGGGGCGCGGGAAGCCGCTGCCCCCGCCGATGACGGCCGCGGGGGTCGCGGTGTGGTGCGGGTCCTCGAACGGCGGGCGCCGCAGCAGGCCGGCGGCGGGGTCGAGCGTGCCGGCCACGGAGTGCACGGCCGATACCTCGACGGCCTCCGCCTCCCCCAGGTCCGGCAGCAGCCCGGGAAGCCGGGCCGCGAGCATGGTCTTGCCCGTGCCGGGAGCACCGAGGAGGAACAGGTGGTGCCCGCCCGCGGCGGCGACCTCCAGCGCGAACCGGGCCTCGTCCTGGCCCTGCACGTCGGCGAGGTCAGGGTCCGGTGCCGCGCCCCCGGCCGGACCGGCCGGTGTCCTCTCGGCCGTCCGGCCGAGGTCCGGGAGCACCGCCTCGCCGCCGTAGTCCCTGACGACCTCGGCGAGGTGCGTGACCGGGCGGACCCGGGCGCCGGGCACGAGCGAGGCCTCGGCGGCGTTGGCCGCCGGCACCACGAACTCCGTCCGACCGGCCGCCACCGCGGCGACGACCGCCGGGAGGACGCCCCGCACCGGGTGGAGACGCCCGTCCAGGCCGAGCTCGCCCAGGTGGACGGTCCGGGCCGCCGCCTCCCGGCCCGGCAGCCCCGCGGCGACGAGGACCGCGACGGCGAGGGCCAGGTCCAGCCCGGTCCCGGACTTGGGCAGGGACGCCGGGGAGAGGTTGACCGTGGTGCGACGGGCAGGCCACGTCACCCCCGAGCTCGTCACCGCCGAGCGGACCCGTTCACGCGCCTCGTTCACGGCGGTGTCCGGCAGGCCGACGAGCGTGAACGCCGGCAGGCCGGAGCTCATGTGCGCCTCGACCTCGACGAGATGGCCCGTCAGCCCCAGCAGCGAGACGGTCCACGTCCGACCGAGGCCCACGTCAGCCCACCGCCCGCAGGTGCTGGACGTCGGGGCGGCCCGAGGACAGCAGGACCGCGACGACGTCGATACGGATGCCCCGCGCCCGCACCTCGTGCGCGCCCAGCCAGAGCCCCGCCAGGCGGCGCAGACGCGAGAGCTTGGCGCGCGTCACGGCCTCGGCGGGGTGCCCGTACCCGGTGCCCCTGCGGGTCTTGACCTCGACGAAGATCAGCTCGTCGGCGGCACGGTCGTGGCCGACGATGTCGATCTCGCCGTACCGGCAGCGCCAGTTGCGCTCGACGACCTCGATGCCGTGCTCGTCCAGGTACCGCGCGGCGACCTTCTCGCCGTACCTGCCCACCGCGTCCTTCGCCCTCACGTCGACCACCTCCGCCCGTACGCTCCCGCTGCGGGGCGGTGGGGCGGAGCTGGGGGACGGGCGGGTGTGGACGGCGTGGCAGGCGGCGGGCCTGTGGACGGTCCGCGGCTACGGCAGCTCGAGCTCCCGCTTCGCGAGCTCCTCGATGTTGACGTCCTTGAACGTCACGACGCGCACAGACTTCACGAAGCGGGCCGAGCGGTACACGTCCCAGACCCAGGCGTCGGTGAGGGTGAGCTCGAAGAAGACCTCCCCGCCGGCGGAGCGCACCTGCACGTCCACGTTGTTGGCGAGGTAGAAGCGCCGTTCCGTCTCGACGACGTAGCTGAACAGGCCCACCACGTCCCGGTACTCCCGGTACAGGTCCAGCTCGAGCTCGGTCTCGTAGTTCTCCAGATCCTCGGCACTCACGGGACCATCATGCCCCGCCCACGAGCACGCCCGCGCCCGCCACCTCGGACGCGTCGTGGTCCTCCGCCTCCTCCGGCGTCGCCACGAGCGGCCGGCCCTCGTCGTCGGCACCGACGCCCGCGCCCCCGACACCGGGCAGCCGCCACGACCGGCGGTGCAGCTCGCACGGGCCCTGCTCGGCCAGCGCCGCCACGTGCTCCGGCGAGCTGTACCCCTTGTTGCCGGCCCAGTGGTACTGCGGGTGGGAGTCGTGCAGCTCGACCATCAGGGAGTCGCGGGCAACCTTGGCGAGCACGCTGGCCGCCGCGACCACCGCGCAGCGGGCGTCCCCCTTGACCTGGGTACGGACCGGCGGGGTGAAGACCTCCTCGCCGGTGCCCGGGACGAGGACGGCGGGCGGCTCGGGGGCGAAGAGCTCGCCCTGCGCGGGCTCGCCGAGCCAGTCGTGGACCCCGTCCAGGATGATCAGCCCCGGCACGACGCCCACGCCGGCCAGCTCGGCGAGCGCGCGACGGCCCGCCAGGCGGAGGGCCGCGATGATCCCCAGGGCGTCGATCTCCGCGGCCGAGGCGTGCCCCACCGCGGAGGCCGTGGACCAGGCCCGCACCGGGGCGACGAGCTCCTCGCGAGCCTGGGGGGTGAGCAGCTTGGAGTCGGCCAGCCCGCGGGGCATCCGCCTCGACGTGGCGGCGCTGACGACGGCGACGCCCACGCTCACGGGCCCGGCCAGGGCCCCGCGGCCGACCTCGTCCATCCCGGCGACGAGGGCGCCGTCGCCGAGCTCGGCGAGGAGGGCGGTCTCGAGGACCCGGGTGGGCTTCGGCCGCCGGGTGCGGCGGGCGGGGGTGGTCGTCACGGCGAGGGCTCCGGGACGTGGGCGAACGTCTTCTCCGGATTGTCCAGCAGCGTGATCCGGTCCGCCGGCCACAGCACCACGAAGGCGCGTCCGACGATGTTCTTCACCGGCACGCTGCCCCCGCCCGGGTCTCCCAGGTGCGCCCGGGAGTCGGCCGAGTTGGAGCGGTTGTCGCCCATGAGCCACACGTGGTCCTCGGGCACGGTGACGGAGAACTCCATCTCGCTCGGCTCGGTGCCGGGCTTCAGGTAGGGCTCGTCGATGGGCTCGCCGTTGACCATGAGGCGTCCCTGGGCGTCGCAGCACTCGACGGTGTCGCCACCCGTCCCGATGATCCGCTTGATCAGGTGGTGGCCGGCGTCCTGCGGCAGCAGGCCGATCCAGGTGAGCACCTGGGTGGCCGTGCGCTGCCACGCTGGCCGGGTGTCCGGCGGCAGCTCGCCGAGCCAGTCGCCCGGGTCGACGAAGACGACGATGTCACCGCGGTCGAGCTCGAAGGGGCCGGGAGCGAGCTTGTTGACCATGACCCGGTCACCGAGCTCGAGCGTGTTCTCCATCGAGCCGGACGGGATGTAGAACGCCTGGGCGAGGAAGGTCTTGATGAGGACCGAGAGGATCAGTGCCGACACCATCACGGTGAGCGTCTCGCGGAACCACCCGCCCCGGCTGGTGGCCGTCCTGCCGCCGACCGACCCCTGCTGTGCGCGCTCGGGCCCCGGTGCGGACCTCGGCGGGTAGCTCGGCGGCATGGCCGCGGCCTCGTGGGCGTCGTCGCCCCGCGCACGCCCGTCGGTGCTGTCGGTGGTCAAACGATCCGCTCCCCTCTGGCACTGCTCTGCCAGGACGCTGCCGGCCCAGAGGGACCTGGGTCGACCTTACAAGGCCTGGACGTGCGAGTGCCCGGTACGCCTGGGGCGTACCGGGCACTCGGCGGAGGTCAGCGAGCGGTGGTCTCGCGCTTCTCCTTGATCTTGGCGGCCTTGCCGCGCAGGTTGCGCAGGTAGTACAGCTTCGCGCGGCGGACGTCACCGCGGGTGACGACCTGGATCGAGTCGATCGACGGCGAGTGGACCGGGAACGTACGCTCGACGCCGACGCCGAAGCTGACCTTGCGGATCTTGAAGGTCTCGCGGATGCCGTGGCCGGAGCGGGCGATCACCACGCCCTGGAAGACCTGGATACGGGAGCGGTTGCCCTCGACGATGTTGACGTTCACCTTGAGGGTGTCGCCGGCGCGGAAGGCGGGGATGTCGTCGCGCAGCGAGGCGCCGTCGACGATGTCCAGGGTCTGCATGGTGGTCTCTTCCCGCTCGTGCCACAGGTCACGCGCGATGGTCTGGGCAGCGCGGGCTGCCGTTCGGTCATCGGGTCGCCCTGGTCCGCGGGCCGTGTGGACCCCCTGTGGCAGGTCCGACGGCGCTGGTCTTCGGCGCAGGGCCGTCCTAGTCTGCCACAGCGCGCGGCGACGGGGCTAACGCGTCGCCGCCGGTGTCGGTGTGGTCTGCGGCACGTCGGCGAGCTCCACCGCCATGACGAGGTCTTCCTCGAGGCTCTCCCCCACCCGGAACCGGCGCGTGCCGAGGGTGACGAACCCGTGGCGTGCGTAGCTGCGTTGCGCCCGCCGGTTCGCCCGGTTCGTGCCCAGCCAGACCGCGGCGACCGGCTCGCCGTCGACCCGGTGGGCCGCGGCCGTGCGGAGCGTCGCCGTCAGGAGGGCGCCGGCCAGTCCCGAGCCCTGGAGGTCGGGCAGGACGTAGCACTTGCTCAGCTCGGCGGCGGGCCGCGCGGTGACCAGGGCGGCGACGTCGTCGGCGGACGGCGGCTCGTCAGAGGTCAGCGGCAGGACGAGGAGCGTGTAGCCCACCGGTGCGTCCGGGCCCTCGGCGACGACCACCCGGTAGCGCTCCTCGTCGGCGAGGTAGGCGGCGAAGTGCTCGGGGCCGAGGTGGGTGGCCACGAACTGGGCGACGTCGTCCTCGTCCAGGTGCGGCGGGCAGGCGAGCGGGAAGGTGACCGCCGCGAGCTCGGCGAGGGCGCCGGCGTCGTCCGGGCGGCCCGGGCGGACGTCCACGCGCACGGGACCGGTGGCCCCCGCGGGGACGAACCAGCCGTGGCGGGCGAGGACCGCACGGTCGTTCTTGTCGAGCTGCGCGGCGGGCAGCGCCGCCACCATGTCGGGGCGGCGCTGAACGGTCCGCTCGAGCGCCCGGTCCCGCCGCCAGCGGGCGATGTTGCCGTGGTGGCCCGAGAGGAGGATCTCGGGCACGTCGAGCCCCGCCCACGTCGGCGGCTTCGTGTAGACCGGGTACTCGAGCAGGCCGGCCGCGCCGTGCGACTCCTCCACGAGGGACTCGGGGTTGCCGACGACGCCGGGCAGCAGCCGCGCGACCGCCTCGACGACGACGAGGGCGGCCACCTCCCCGCCGTTGAGCACGTAGTCCCCCAGCGAGATCTCGCGGACCTCGACGCCGCCGGCGGCGTAGCGCTCGGCCACGCGGGCGTCGATGCCCTCGTAGCGCCCGCAGGCGAGCACGAGCTGGTCGTAGGTGGCGAGGTCCTCCACCGTGCGCTGGGTGAGGCGCTCGCCCGACGGCGTCGGCACGAGCAGCACCTGGCGCCCGGACGCGCCCTCGAGGACGTCGTCGAGGGCACGGCCCCACACGTCGGGGCGCATGACCATGCCGGCGCCGCCGCCGAACGGGGTGTCGTCGACGGTGCGGTGGCGGTCGCCGGTCCAGTCCCGCAGGTCGTGGACCCTCAGGTCGAGCAGCCCGTCGCGGCGTGCCTTGCCGACGAGCGAGAGGTCCAGCGCGTCGAGGTAGCCGGGAAAGATGCTGACGACGTCGATGCGCATCTCAGGCCCCGACGCCGGAGCCGGGGCGGCCCTCGGCCGCCGGCTCGTCGTCGTCGAGGCTCTCGTCCCACTCGGCGGGGTCGCCCGCGAAGATGCCGCGCGGCGGGTCCAGCGTCACGGTCCCCGCCGTGAGGTCGACGTCCGGGACCAGCTCCTCGACGAACGGCACGCGCGCCTGGGTGCCGCCCGGCTCGTCGACGACGAGGACGTCCTGGGCGGGCAGGTGCTCGAGCGCGGCGACCGTGCCGAGCTCGCGCCCGTCCACGTGGACGGCCCGCAGCCCGACGAGCTCGTGGGGGTACCAGCCCTCGTCGTCGTGCTCGTCCTCGTCGGACTCGACCACCAGGCGGATGCCCCGCAGCGACTCCGCGGCTGTGCGGTCGCGCGCCTCGGCGAACATGACGTAGACGGCGCCGTCGGGCGTCGTCCGGGTGCGGGTCACGGTGAGCGGGCCCGCGTCGGCGGGCTCGGTCTCCAGGACGTTGCCGGCGGCCAGCCGGCGGTCCGGGTCGTCGGTGCGCACGTCGAGGCGGACCTCGCCGCGCAGGCCGTGCGGAGCGCCGACGACGGCGACGGTCAGCAGCACGTGGATCTCCTCGTCTCATGGGGCTCACCGGCCCCGGGTGCACGCAGACCCGGTCCGCCGGGGCGGACCGGGTCTGGCTCGGCTGGCTCAGCGGCGGTCGGTGTCCACCACGTCGACCCGCACGGGGCCGGAGGTGGACAACGCACCGATCACGGTGCGCAGGGCCCGGGCGGTGCGCCCGGAGCGTCCGATCACACGGCCGAGGTCCTCGGGGTGCACGCGGACCTCGAGCAGCTCCCCGCGCCGCAGGGACCGGCTGCTCACCCGGACGTCGTCCGGGTGGTCGACGATGCCACGCACGAGGTGCTCGAGAGCGTCGGCCAGCACCTGGATCAGGCGTCCTCGGAGGGAGCGGACTCCTCCGCCGGCTCCTCGGACGGTGCCTCGGTGGCCTTGGCCTCGGCGGCCCGGGCCTTGCGCTTCTCGGCCTCGTCCTCGGCGGCCTTGACGGCGGCGGCGCGCGCCTCGGCGGCCGACTCGTCGGAGGAGTCCTTGGTGCGCAGGGTGCCCTCGGCGCCCTCGAGCCCCTTGGCCTTCTGCCAGTCACCGGTGACCTTGAGGAGCGCGGCGACCTGCTCGGTGGGCTGGGCGCCCACGGAGAGCCAGTACTGGGCCCGCTCGGAGTCGATGTCGATCAGCGACGGCTCCTCGGTGGGGTGGTACTTGCCGATCTCCTCGATCGCACGGCCGTCGCGGCGCTTGCGCGAGTCCATGACGACGACGCGGTAGTACGGCGCGTGGATCTTGCCCATGCGCTTGAGACGGATCTTGACTGCCACTAGGTGGTCACTCCTGGTTCGATGTGGGTGGACCGCGCGGGCTGCCGGTGGGATGCGGCGTTCCGTCTGGTCGCAGGACGCAGCGTCGTCCGGTGAGAGGGGCCGGGCGGGCTGAGTACAGCGGGTCATTCTGCCAGAACAGCGGACGTGCCCCCAACCCCTGGGAGCACCCGGCCCGACGTGCGCTTCGCCACTCCCCCGGCTCCCCCGCCCGGCCAGTCCGACACCGCCCCGGCTCCGCCGTCGGGCCCGTCCGCCACCGCCCCGTCGACTGGCCTGCTGATCTGGTCGTTCGTCACGACCACATCGGCAGTCTCACCCGCCGCGCTCGGTCGTCGCGCGGGTCAGTCACCGGTGTCGGTCCTCGCGGGTCACTCACCGGTCCAGGCGGCGTCAGTACCGCCGGCCGCGCAGGACGACTGCGGACGGCCGGGCGAGGACGTCGACGTCCTCCCGGGGATCGGCGTCGTAGACCACGACGTCGGCGCTCGCCCCCTCCTCGATCCCCGGTACCCCGAGGATCCTGCGCGCGCGCCAGCTCGCGAACCCGACGACGTCGGCGGCGGGGACGCCGGCGCGCGCGACCTCCGCGAGCTCGGCCGGCAGCGAGCCGTGGGCGATCGTGCCCCCCGCGTCCGACCCCATGAGCAACGGCACACCGGCCGCGTGCAGCGCCTGCACGTGCTCGTACCGGCGGGCGTGCATCCGACGCATGCGTTCGGCGTAGACCGGGTACTTCGCGCCCGCCTGGTCGGCGATGTCGGTGAACCTGCCCACCTGGAGGAGGGTCGGCGTGACGGGGATGTCGCGGCGGGCGGCCTCGGCGATGTGGTCGGCGTCCATCCCGGTGCCGTGCTCGATGCCGTCGACGCCGGCGTCGAGCAGCGGGTCGATCGCCTCGTGGGAGAAGGTGTGGGCGGTGACCCGCGCGCCGTTCTCGTGCGCGGCGGCGATCGCGTCCCTGAGCACGTCGGCGGGCCACAGCGGGGTGAGGTCGGCGTCTGCGCCGAGGGAGCGGTCGATCCAGTCAGCGACGATCTTGACCCAGCCGTCCCCGAAGCGCGCCTGGTCGGCGACGGCCTCCGGAAGCTGGGCGACGTCGTCGAGCTCGAGGCCGTAGTGGCGCAGGTAGCGACTGGGCCGCGCCAGGTGGTGGCCGGCCCGGATGAGCCGCGGCAGGTCGGCCCGCTCCTGCACCCACCGGTTGTCCATGGGAGAGCCGGCGTCGCGGACCAGCAGGGTGCCGGCGTCGCGGTCCGCCTTGCCCTGCAGGACGGCGTCCTCCTCGGTCACGACGCCGTCGGCACCGAGCCCGATGTGGCAGTGGACGTCCACCAGCCCGGGCAGCACCCACCCCGTCAGCTCGCGGGCGGGCCCGGCGCTGTCCGGCCGTCGCAGGCTGAGGCGCCCGTCGACGACCCAGGCCTCGTCCAGCTCGGTGTCGTCGTCGACGAGGATCGTGCCGGTCAGGTGGAGAACCTCGCTCATGGGCAGAAGGCTCTCACGCCGTCAGTGCTACAGAAACGGTGCAGTAGTCGCACCGTTCCTGCACCGTTGTGCACTCGGTCCGCCCGCCGGTCACCGGGTCACCGTGCCGCCATGTCACCGCGGCCGGGCCACCGGCTCAGCGCAGGAACTTCTGGAGCTCCTCGAGGTCGGGCATCTCCTGGTTCTGCGGCTGCTTGCCGAGACCGAACGCCGACCCCGACGGCGCGGAGGGCTGCTGGGCCGCGCGCTGGGCCGCCTCCAGCTCCTGCTGGCGGCGCTTCGCCGGGTTGCCGGACTTGCCCTTCTTGCCCTTCTTGGGCGGCGGGGCCATGCGGCCCTTCGACTTCTTGCCGCCGCCGGGCATCATGCCCATACCGGGCATGCCGCGGCCGCCGCTGCGGGCCATCTGCTTCATCATCGTCTTGGCCTGCTCGAACCGCTCCATGAGCGAGTTGACCTCGGCCACGGTGGTGCCGGAGCCCTTGGCGATGCGCAGCCGGCGGGAGCCGTTGAGGATCTTGGGGTTCGCACGCTCGGCCGGCGTCATGGAGTGCACGATCGCCTCGACGCGGTCGACCTCGCGCTCGTCGAAGTTCTCCAGCTGCTCACGCATCTGGCCCATGCCCGGCAGCATGCCGAGCATCTTCTTCATCGAGCCCATCTTCTTCAGCTGGGCGAGCTGGGCGAGGAAGTCCTGGAGGGTGAAGTCGCCGTCGCCGGCGAGCTTCGCGGCCATCTCCTCGGCCTGGGCGGCGTCGAAGGTCTTCTCGGCCTGCTCGATGAGCGTGAGGATGTCGCCCATGTCGAGGATGCGGGAGGCCATCCGGTCGGCGTGGAAGCGCTCGAAGTCGGTGAGCTTCTCGCCGGTGGAGGCGAAGAGCACCGGCTTGCCGGTGACCCCGCGCACCGACAGGGCCGCACCACCACGGGCGTCGCCGTCGAGCTTGGACAGCACGACACCGCTGAACCCGACGCCCTCGGCGAAGGCGTTCGCGGTGGTGACGGCGTCCTGACCGATCATCGCGTCGAGGACGAAGAGGATCTCGTCGGGATCGGTGGCGTCGCGGATGTCGACCGCCTGCTGCATCATCTCGGCGTCCACGCCGAGACGGCCGGCGGTGTCCACGACGACGACCGAGTACTGCTTCTCCCGCGCGTGCTCGACGCCGGAGCGCGCCACGGCCACCGGGTCGCCGACGCCGTTGCCCGGCTCGGGCGCCCACACCGGCACACCGGCCCGCTCGCCCACCACCTGCAGCTGGGTGACGGCGTTCGGGCGCTGCAGGTCCGAGGCCACGAGCAGCGGGGTGTGGCCCTGCTCCTTCAGCCACAGGCCGAGCTTGCCGGCGAGGGTCGTCTTACCAGCACCCTGCAGACCGGCGAGCATGATGACCGTCGGCGGGTGCTTGGCGAAGCGCAGGTCGCGGGCCTCGCCGCCGAGGATCTCGACGAGCTCGGCGTTGACGATCTTGATGACCTGCTGCGCGGGGTTCAGCGCGGCGGAGACCTCGGCGGACTTGGCCCGCTCGCGCACGTTCGCGGTGAAGGCGCGGACCACGGGGAGCGCGACGTCGGCCTCGAGCAGGGCGCGCCGGATCTCCGAGACGGTGGCGTCGATGTCGGCCTCGGAGAGACGGCCCTTCCCGCGCAGCTGCTTGAAGGAGGCGGTGAGCCGGTCGGACAGGTTGGCGAACAAGGCGTACCTCGTGGTTTTCGGGCGGACGTGGCTGACGATCAGGGTAACGCCCGGAGCCGCGCGCCAACCCGCTCCGTGAGCGTACTCACCAGCTCGGCCCGCCACGACGTCCACGCCTGGGGCCCCGCGGCACGGGCGTCGGCCTCGGTGAGCCGGTGCAGCAGGGCGAGCAGGTCCGGCCTGCGGTCGACGGCGCCGGCCACCTCCGCCAGCACCGCCGGGTCGGTGAGGTCACGGGTGGTCGCCACGGCCGGGAGGGTCAGGTGCTCGCGGACCAGGACGACGACGTCGTCCCGCGCCACCGGGGTGACGCCGAGCCTCCCGAGGATCTCCCGGGCGACGGCGGCACCCTCGGCCGCGTGGTCGCGGGAGCCCGCCGTCTTGCCGATGTCGTGCAGGAGCGCGGCGAGCAGGAGCACGCCCCCCGCCTCCGCGCCGGTCGCCGGGATCCCCGCGACCGTCTCGACGAGATGGCGGTCGACGGTGAACCGGTGCAGCGGGTTGCGCTGGGGCCGGTTGCGCACCGCGGCCCACTCGGGGAACCACGCGGTGACCACGCCCGCGAGGTCGAGCGCCTCCCACACGGGCACCTGCGCGCGGCCGGAGGCGAGCAGCTCCAGCAGCAGGTGCAGGGCCTCGGCGGGCCAGGGAGCGGGTGGGGCGACGGTGCGGCCGAGGGGGTCGAGCATCGACGGCGAGAGCGGCAGGCCGGTCCGCGCGGCGGCCGCGGCGGCGCGCAGGGCGAGCAGGGCGTCCGTGGCCGGGTCGGCCCCGCCGGCGAGCACGATCTCGCCCTCGTGCTCCACGAGGCCCTCCGCCACGACGGGCAGGCGCGGCGCCCTCGCCCGGCCACGGACCACCAGCGGGCGGACGATCCGCGGGCGACGGGCGTCGAGGTGCTGCCGCGCGCGGCGTGCCGTGGCGTCCAGGGCCGCCGAGACCACCCGGGCGGCGCCCGCCACGTGGGCGAGCAGCTGGTCGGCGGCGTCGGTGACGGCCCGCCCCGACGCCGTGGTGGCGACCACCTCGCGGTGCGGTGTCCCGGCGAACCCGCACCGGGACGCGACGTCGTCCTGCTCCGCGAGCACCAGCCGGGTGGTCCGGCGCCCGGTGGCGAGCGCCAGCGCGTCCCGGACGTCGAGGAGGTCGGCGTGCGCACGGTCCAGGTCGGGCCCGCCGCGCGGCCGGTCGCTCAGCCAGCTCGCCACGAGCGCACCGACGACGACGGCGTCACGCAGACCCCCGCGCGCCTCCTTCAGGTCCGGCTCGAGGAGGTAGGCCACCTCGCCGAACTTCTCGGCGCGGGCGGCGACCGAGTCCAGCAGCTCGGGCAGGCGCCGCCGCGCGCCGGAGCGCCAGTCGGCCAGGACCGCCTGCTGCGCACGCTCCCCCACCGCCGGGTCACCGGCGACGGTGCGCAGGTGCAGCAGCCCGACCGCGGCAGGCAGGTCCGCGGAGGCGACGCGCCGGCACTCCTCCAGCGTGCGCACGGAGTGGTCGAGGTCGAGCCGCGCGTCCCAGAGCGGGTACCACAGCGCGTCGGCGAGCCGGGCGACGTCCGCGGCCGGGCGCGTGCCGTCGTGGACGAGCAGGAGGTCGAGGTCGGCGACCGGTCCGCCGTCGCGGCGGCCGAGGCTGCCGACGGCGGTCAGCGCCACGCCGTGGCCGAGATCCTGCCCGGTCGTCGCGGCCGCGCGCTGCCACAGCTCGGTCAGCGCCTCGTCGGTGAGGTCGGCGAGCCGACGACGGTAGGCGGCTCCGGCGTCGGGCCCGGCGCCCGGCGCGGGGGGCGGGACGGCGAGACGGGCCCGGCGCAGGTCCACCAGCAGGGGCAGGTGCGCCGGGCCCGTCACGTCACAGGGCGTCGGCGCCGCGCTCGCCCGTGCGCACCCGGACGACGTCCTCGACCGGGACGGTCCAGACCTTGCCGTCACCGATCCGGCCCGACTGGGCCGCCCCGACCACCGCGTCCACCACCGCGTCGGCGTCGCCGTCGTCGACGACGACCTCCACCCGGACCTTCGGCACGAGCTCGATCGTGTACTCGGCCCCCCGGTAGACCTCCGTGTGCCCGTGCTGCCGGCCGTAGCCGCTCGCCTCGGACACGGTCATGCCGTGCACCCCGGTCGCCTCGAGGGCCTTCTTGACGTCGTCGAGCCGGTGGGGCTGGACGACCGCTGTCACGAGCTTCATGCGTGTGCCTCCGTCGTGGACCGCCGCACCGGTGCGGGTGCACCGGCGCCGGTGTCCGTGCTGAAACGTCCCACCCCGAGGGCCTCGTAGGCGGACTCACCGTGCTCGGCCTGGTCGATGCCGCTCACCTCCACATCTTCGCTCACGCGCCAGCCCATGGCGGCCTTCAACACGAACCCGATCGCGGCGGTGACGACGCCGGAGAACACCATGGCGGCGACGGCGATGATGACCTGGACCACGAGCTGGCTCGCGCCGCCGCCGTAGAGGAGGCCTGTCTCCGTGGCGAGGAAGCCGATGCCGACGGTCCCGACGAGGCCGCCGACGAGGTGGACGCCGACGACGTCGAGGGAGTCGTCGTAGCCGAGGCGGAACTTCAGGCCGACGGCGAGCGCGCAAAGCACCCCGGCGACCGCTCCAAGGGCGATCGACCCGACCGGGGACAGGGAGCCGGCGGCGGGCGTGATGGCGACCAGGCCCGCGACGGCGCCGGAGGCCGCACCCAGCGAGGTGGCGTGCCCGTCGCGGACCTTCTCCGTGGCCAGCCAGCCGAGGACAGCGGCGGCGGTGGCGGTCGTGGTGTTGACCCACGCGAGGCCGGCGGTGCCGTCGGCGGTGAAGGCGGAGCCGGCGTTGAAGCCGAACCAGCCGAACCACAGCAGGGCCGCACCGAGCATGGTCAGCGGCAGGCTGTGCGGCCTCATCGGCACGGTGCCGAACCCCTTGCGGCGGCCGATGATCAGCGCGAGGACGAGACCGGCGACACCGGCGTTGATGTGGACCACCGTGCCGCCCGCGAAGTCGATCGGCGCGGCGATCGAGGCGAAGGGCCCGTCGCCGCTGAGCAGCCCGCCGCCCCACACCATGTGGGCCATCGGGAAGTAGGACAGGGTCACCCACAGGGCGACGAAGACCATCCAGGTGGTGAACCGGGTGCGGTCGGCGACGGCGCCGGAGATGAGGGCGGTGGTGATGATCGCGAACGTCACCTGGAACGCGACGCCGACGACGACAGGCACGCCGTGGGCGTCCATGAGGTACCCGCCGTCGGCGCCGTAGATGGTGCCCGCGAGGCCGAAGTGCTGGAACGGGTTGCCGAAGATCCCGGCCACCGAGCTGCCGTAGGACATCGACCAGCCCCACAGCACGTACACCACGCCGATCACGGCCATCGCGCCGAAGGACATCATCATCATGTTCAGCACGGACTTCGACCGGGTCATGCCGCCGTAGAACAGCGCCACCCCGGGGGTCATGAGGAGCACGAGAGACGCTGATGTCAGCATCCAGGCGGTGGCTCCGGTGTCCAGCTCCATGGTTCCTCCCTCACCAGCTCGGTCGGCTGGTCCGGGACCACGGTCCTGCGGCGACGTTACGGCGGACGGCCCGTCGTGTTTCTGCCACGTGACAGATCTCGCCGCTGCGTGACGATCATGTTGCGAGACGTCGTTCGTTCCGTTCGAGCACGAGACGTCATCCGCTCCGTCGAGCACGAGACGTCATCTCCTCCCCGAGCACGAGACGTCATCTCCTCCGCCGAGCACGAGACGTCATCTCCTCCCTGAGTGGTCACGAACTCCTCGGGGTCGTGGAGGACCTGACCGGTCAGGGAGAAGATGACCACTCACGGAGAACTTGACCAGTCGCCGAGAACTTGACCGCTCGTGGAGGAGATGACCTCTCGCGCGCCCTTCGCGGTCAGGCGAGGAGCGCGTCGACGAACTCCTCGGGCTCGAAGGGCGCGAGGTCGTCCGGGCCCTCGCCGAGCCCGACGAACTTGACGGGCACCCCGAGCTCACGCTGGACGGCGACGACGATGCCGCCCTTCGCGGTGCCGTCGAGCTTGGTCAGGACGATGCCGGTGACGTCGACGACCTCAGCGAACACCTGGGCCTGGCGCATACCGTTCTGCCCGGTGGTGGCGTCGAGGACGAGAAGGACCTCGCGCACCGGCGCCTGCCGCGACATGACGCGCTTGATCTTGCCGAGCTCGTCCATGAGGCCGGCCTTGTTCTGCAACCGGCCGGCGGTGTCGACCATGACGACGTCGGCGCCGATCTCGCGGCCGTGCTTGACGGCGTCGAAGGCGACGGCGGCGGGGTCGGCGCCCTCGCGGTCGGAGCGGACGACCTCGACGCCGACGCGGGCGCCCCAGGTGCTCAGCTGGTCCGCGGCCGCGGCACGGAAGGTGTCGGCGGCGCCGAGCACGACGTCGTGGTCCTCCGCGACGAGGACGCGCGCCAGCTTGCCGACGGTGGTGGTCTTGCCGGTGCCGTTGACGCCGACGACCAGGACGGTGGCCGGGTGCGGCTCGCCGTCGTCACCGACGACGGGCCCAACGTGCAGCGTGCGGTCCATGGCGGGGTCGACGAGCTTGAGGAGCTCCTCGCGCAGCACGCCGCGCACGGTCTCCGGGTCCGTGGTGCCGAGCACCTTCGTCCGGGTGCGCAGCGTGTCCATGAGCTCGGTCGTCGGGCCGATGCCGACGTCGGCGAGGAGCAGCGTCTCCTCGATCTCCTCCCAGTCGCTCTCCGTCAGGTCGCCGCGGGAGAGGATCGACAGGAGGGTCTGCCCCACCCGGCCGGAGCCGGCGAGGCGCGCCCGCAGCCGCTGCATGCGCCCGGCGACCGGTTCGGGACGCTCGAGGGTGGGCGCCGGCGGCGTGGCCTCCTCCACGGGAGGTGCCGTGGCGGTGGCTGTGGCGGTGGCGCCCTCGGCCGGCGGCTGGTCGACCTCGTAGGGGCTGACGTCGACCGGTGGGAGGGTCGCCGACGGGCCGCGCCGGCGTCGGCCGCTGGTGAGCGAGACGGCGCCGACCACCAGGCCGACGAGGACGAGGGCGGCTACGACGATGAGGATCCAGGTCAGGTCGGTCACGACCCCAGTCTGGCCCACCGTCCCCGACCCCGGCGACCGTGGGTCAGCGTCGCGTCACGTTCCTCGCGTGCCCGCGGACCTCGTCCAGCCGGGCCACGAGCTCCTCCGGCCGCGCGTAGGCGGGCCGGTCCTCGGGGGCGCCGAGGCTGAAGATGTCCTCCACCGGCGTGTCGCGCACGTCCGACCGGCGCGGCCTCAGGTCCGCCCCCTTGAGCTCGTCCGAGCGCCACGCGGCCAGCGACTCCCGCAGCCAGGCGGACCAGCCGTTCTCGGGCCGGCGCCCGGCGAGCAGCGCGAGGAGCACCGCCAGCGCGCACAGGACCGAGACGAACCCTCCGACGAATGCTCCGGTCATATGTCCAGTATGCCGTCGTGGCAGTGGCCCGCCGCCCGAGGTCCTGCCTCTTGCTGCGCCTGGACGGTGACGTTCGTCACGACGCCGGCTGCGGCTCCTTCTCCAGCCGCTGGGAGATGACGGTGGTGACGCCGTCGCCGCGCATGGTCACCCCGTACAGCGCGTCGGCGACCTCCATGGTGCGCTTCTGGTGGGTGATGACGATGAGCTGGGAGCTGTCGCGCAGCTCGGTGAAGATCTCCAGGAGGCGTCCGAGGTTGACGTCGTCGAGCGCGGCCTCCACCTCGTCCATGACGTAGAACGGGCTGGGCCGGGCCTTGAAGATCGAGACGAGCAGCGCGACCGCGGTCAGCGACCGTTCGCCGCCGCTGAGCAGCGAGAGCCGCTTGACCTTCTTGCCCGCGGGCCGGGCCTCGATCTCGATGCCGGTGGTGAGCATGTCGTCCGGGTCGGTGAGCACCAGGCGGCCCTCGCCGCCCGGGAACAGGCGGGGGAAGACGTCCTCGAACTGCCGGGCGGTGTCGGCGAACGCCTCGGAGAAGACGCGCTCGACCCGTTCGTCGACCTCCCGGACGATCTCCATCAGGTCGGCCCGGGACTTCTTGAGGTCGGCGAGCTGGTCCGTGAGGAACTTGTGCCGCTCGGCCAGGGCCGCGTGCTCCTCGAGCGCCAGGGGGTTGACCTTCCCGAGGCGGGCGAGGTCGCGCTCGGCGGCGCGCAGCCGCTTCTCCTGCTCCTCGCGCACGTACGGCCGGGGCGGCGGCGGCTCCTCGCCCTCCGGGACGGGGGCCGTCGACGGTACGGGCCGGTCCGGGCCGAACTCGTCCACGAGGACCTGGGGGTCCAGCCCGAGCTCGGCGACGGCCTTCTCCTCGAGCTGGCTGATGCGCAGGCGCTGCTCGGCCCGGGCCACCTCGTCGCGGTGGGCGACGTCGGTCAGGGCGGCGAGCTCCGCGCCGATCTCCTCCAGCTCGGCCCGGACGCCCGCGATGGCCCGCTCGCGCTGGGTGCGCTCCTCCTCGGCCCGCTCACGCTCGGCCGCCGCGGCGGCCACGGACCGGTCGATGGCGGCGGCTGCTCGGGCGGCGCCGTCGCGGACCTCGACGGCGACGGCGGCCTGCGCGACACGGCGGGCCTCCCGCTCCGCGGCGCGCCGCCGGGCGGCCCGCTCCTCCGCGGCGGCGGCGGCCAGGGCCGCGGCCCGGCCGGCGAGCGCCTTCGCGCGCTCCTCCACGGTGCGCAGGGCGAGTCGCGCGTCCGTCTCGCGGGTACGCAGGGCCCGGGCTGCCTCGGTGGCGCGGTCGCGGGCCTCGGTGGCCCCGGCGAGGTCCGCCTCGGCCTGCACCGGCTCCCGTCCGGCGATCTCCAGCCGCTCGGACAGCGCCTGCAGCTCGGCGGCGTGCTCGGCGATCTCGGCCTCGGCGCGCTCGATGGCCGGTCGGGCGCGTTCGGCCTCGGCCTGCGCGCCGCGCAGCGTCGAGCCCAGGCGGCCGAGCTGCTCGGCGACGGCGGCGAGCCGGGCGTCCGAGGCGTGCAGGTCGTCGAGCGTGGCCCGGACCCCGCGCTGCGCCACCTCGACCCGCTCGCGGGCGGGCCCGAGCGCGAACCGCGCCTGCTCGTGCCGGGCGGAGGCGGCCTCCAGCTCCGCGACGGCCTCCTCGTGCGCGGCGTGCAGCTCCAGGACGCTGGGGGCGCTCGGGGCGCCGCCGTGGGCCACGACGGCGGAGAGCACGTCACCCGTGCGGGTCACCGCGGTCAGGGACGGGTCGGCGGCGACGGCGGCGCGCGCCTCGGCCAGGTCCTCGACGGCCACGACGTCCGCGAGGAGGCGGGCGAGGGCGGGGCGCAGGTCGGTCTCGGCCGAGGTCACCAGGTCCAGCGCCCACCGGGCGCCGTCTGGCGCGGCGGCCGGGGCGCCGGCACCCAACCCGTCGGGCGCGGCAGCGTCGGAGCCGCCACCGCCGGTCCCCGCGCCGGCCGGCCCCGCGCCGGACGGTCCCGGACCGGCGACGACCAGGCGCACCTGTCCGGCGTCGTCCTCGCGGACCTTGCGCACGGCGTCCACGGCGACGTCGACCGACTCGACCACCGCGGCGTCCGCCGAGGCGCCGAGCGCGGCCGCGACGGCGTTCTCCCAGCCCGGCTCGACGCTCAGCCGCTCCGGGACCGGCCCGAGCACGCCCGGCAGGCCGGAGGTGAGCAGGGCGCCGGTGCCGTCCTTGCGGCGCAGCGAGAGCTCGAGGGTGTCCCGGCGGGTGGTCCAGGTGCTGCGGTCGGCCTGCGCGGCCCGCTCGGCCTCGACGAGCTCGGCCACGGCGTGCTCGGCGTCCTCGAGCTCCGCCAGCGCCGCCTCGTGGGCCTCGTCGAGGCCTTCCTCGCCCTCCTCGACCCCGGCCACCTGCTGCTCCAGGGCGGTGAACTCCGCCTGGGCGGTGCGTGCCCGTTCCTCGGCGGCGGCGAGCGACTCGCGCAGCCGGCCGAGCTCGGCCTCGGCGGCCTCGAGCCGGGAGCGCCGGGCGCCGACCTGGCCGGTCAGCCGGGCCAGCCCCTCACGACGGTCGGCGACACCGCGGTGGACGGCGGCCAGCGCACGCTCGGTCTCCCGCTCGGCCTCCTCCGCCTCGGTGCGCTCACGCACCGCCGTCTCGAGCTCGACCCGGGCGGCGTCGAGCTCGACCCGCAGCGCCTCCTCCTGCTCCCGCACGGCGGCGGCCTGCGCCTCGAGCTCCTCCGGCCTCGCGCCGGTGCGGGCGGGCCGCGCCGTCGGGGAACCGAGGAGCCGGCAGCGCTCGGCCGCGACGCTCTGCAGGGAGCGCAGCCGTTCGCGGAGCCCGGAGAGCTGGTACCAGACGTCGGTGGCCTGCCCGAGGCGGGGCGCGGCGGCGGCCGCGGCCTGCTCGAGCTCGGTGAGCCGTCCGCGCGCCTCCTCCTGCGCGGCCTCGACGGCCTTCCGGCGCTGCAGCAGCGCGGTCTCGTCGGCCTCCTCCTGCGCGAGGGTGGCGGTGAGCTGGACCAGGTCGTCGGCGAGGAGGCGGGCGCGGGCGTCGCGCAGGTCCGCCTGGACCACCTGGGCGCGGCGGGCGACGTCGGCCTGCCGGGCGAGGGGGCCGAGCTGGCGGCGGATCTCCGCGGCGAGGTCGGTGACCCGGGCGAGGTTGGCCGCCATCGCCTCGAGCTTGCGCAGCGCCTTCTCCTTGCGGCGCCGGTGCTTGAGGACGCCGGCGGCCTCCTCGATGAAGCCGCGCCGCTCCTCCGGGGTGGCCTGGAGGACGGAGTCCAGCCGGCCCTGGCCGACGATGACGTGCATCTCCCGGCCCAGGCCCGTGTCGGAGAGCAGCTCCTGGATGTCGAGGAGGCGGCACGCGGTGCCGTTGATCGCGTACTCGGACCCGCCGGAGCGGAACAGGGTGCGCGAGATCGTCACCTCGGTGTACTCGATCGGCAGCAGCCCGTCGGTGTTGTCGATCGTGAGGGAGACCTCCGCGCGCCCGAGCGGGGCGCGCGAGGAGGTCCCGGCGAAGATGACGTCCGCCATCGACCCGCCGCGCAACGTCTTCGCGCCCTGCTCGCCCATCACCCAGGCGAGCGCGTCGACGACGTTGGACTTGCCCGACCCGTTCGGGCCGACCACGCAGGTGATGCCGGGCTCGAGGTGCAGCGTCGTCGCGGACGCGAAGGACTTGAACCCTCGCAGCGTCAGCGTCTTCAGGTGCACGCGGGGCAGCCTATTGCCTTCCGGCGCCGGGGCGCCGTCACCGTGTGGACGGCGCGCGGCCGGTCACAGGCGGGGGAACCACAGCCCGATCTCGCGCGCCGCGGACTCCGGGGAGTCCGAGCCGTGCACGAGGTTCTGCACGACGGCGGTGCCCCAGTCCCGGCCGAGGTCGCCCCGGATGGTGCCCGGGGCGGCGGTGGTCGGGTCCGTGGTGCCCGCGAGGGAGCGGAAGCCCTCGATGGCGCGGTGGCCCTCGACGACGGCGGCCACGACAGGTCCGGACATCATGAAGTCGACGAGGGGCTGGAAGAAGGGCTTGCCCTCGTGCTCGGCGTAGTGCTGCGCGAGCAGGTCGGCACCGACGATGCGCTGCTCGAGCGCGACGATGCTGTAGCCCTTGGCCTCGATGCGGCGCAGGACCTCGCCGGTGAGGCGGCGGGCGACGCCGTCGGGCTTGACCAGGACGAGGGTGCGCTCAGGCTGGGGAGTAGTCACGTGGAGGCAGGTTACCGGTCCGCGGGCGCGGTCCCGGTCTGCCCCGCCCGGTGGGCGAGCTCGGCGCGGTAGCGCTCCTCGCGCTCGGCGTCGATACGCGCGCCGACCCGCATGGACACGATCCACAGGACGGCGAAGATCCCGCCGATGACGAACATGGTCGGCAGCACCAGCCCGGAGACGACGAGCAGGACCTGCACGACGGTGCCGAGCACGTACCCGGCGCGGCCGCGCCGCACGAGGGCCGTGGCCACCGCGCAGGCGACCATGGCCGCACCCCCGACGCCCCAGACGACGCCGCGGTCGGCGACCTGGAGCCCGTGGGCCACCAGCGTCGCGAAGAGCACGACGAAGAGCTCGCTCATCAGGACCGTGACGGCGAACATCTGGCGCGCCGAGCCGGGACGCCGGATCTCCTGCTCGGCCGGGGTACCGGGGGCGCCCGGCGGGGTGGTGCTCACCCCGCCAGGCTACTTAAGTGGTCGGCTGCTCGCCGAACCCGTCGGCCACCGCCCCGGCGACGCCCTCCAGCGCCTCCGCGGCCTGCGGCCCGCTGGCCGTGACGAGCATCTCGTCGCCCTTCTCCAGGCCCAGGCCCATGAGCGAGAGGACGCTGGCACCGTCGACGCCGTTGACGGTCACCGTGGCGTCGTAGCCCGCGACCAGCCGCGCGAGCAGGGCCGCCGGCCGCGCGTGGAGGCCGACCTCGTTGGTGAGCGTGAACGTACGGCGGAGCCCTTCGCCGGAACCGCCGGCCTCGTCAGCCGTGCCGGCCCTGCCGCCCCCGGGGGCCTCGCCGGCCCCTGCGACGGCGGCGTCCGCCGTCGTCCCGACGACGTCCCGGGCGCCGAAGCTGCCCGCCGCCTCGGCCACAGCGCCGGCCACGGCCGCGTGGTCGGCGCCGCCCTGGGCGGCCACGGCACCGGCGACGGCACCCTCCACCAGCGGGCCGTCCGCCAGGCTCACCCGGGCTGCGGCGTCGTCCTCAAGGGCCTCGATGACCGACTCGGCGGTCATGGTGGCGGAGCCGAGGTCGGTGAGCACCGTGACCCCGTCCACCCCGTCAGTGCCGAGGAGCTCGGTCACGGCCGTCTCGACCGCGTCGAAGCTCGTGCCGATGCCGCCGTCGTCGGTGCCGCCGGCGGCACGGAGCAGGACGTCGGGGGCCATCTGCGCGGCGACCTCGACCACGCCCTCCGCCAGGCGTGCGGAGTGGGAGACGATCACCAGCGCGGTGGCCGGTGCGGCGCTCACAGCGCCTCGGCCGCCTCGGCGGCGGCGGCCAGGAGCAGGGCGGAGGACTGGGCGCCCGGGTCGCGGTGCCCGGCCGAGCGCTCGCCGAGGTAACTGGCGCGCCCCTTCCGCGCGACCATCGGGATGGTGGCGTCGGAGCCCGCGGCGGCGGCGTCCGCGGCGGCCCGCAGCGCCTCGACCGGCCCGGCACCGCTCTCGGCGGCCGAGCGCGCGGCCTGCGCCGCGGGCAGCCAGGCGTCCACCATGGTCTTCTCCCCCGGCTCCGCCTTCCCTCTGGCCTGAATGCCCTCCAGGGCGGCCTCGAGCACGTCGGCGACGCCGGACGCGTCCAGGGAGCCGTCGGCGAGCTTGGACCCGCGCAGGAAGGCGGTGCCGTACAGGGGCCCGGCGGCCCCGCCCACCGTGGACATCAGCGTGGTGGCCACCGTCTTGAGCACCTCCCCCGGCGCCGACGGCGTCGCCCCGGCCAGCTTGGCGCCGACGGCGGTGAAGCCGCGGTCCATGTTCTCGCCGTGGTCGCCGTCGCCGATGGCCCGGTCGAGCTCGATGAGCTCGATGCGGTTCGCCGAGACCACGGCGCGGGCGCGCTCGATCCAGTCCAGGGCCCAGTCGGCGCCGAGGGTGGTGGCAGTCATGCGGGTGTTCCTCCTCCTACACGCCGCGCCGCAGCGCGGGGGTGTTGACCGGTGCGTCCCAGAGCTCGGTGAGCGCGTCGTCGAGGCGCAGCACCGTGATGGACGCACCCTGCATCTCCAGGGACGTGATGTAGTTGCCGACGAGCGAGCGGGTGACCTCGACGCCCTTGCCGTCGAGGACCTCGCGGGCGTGGTTGTACACGAGGTACAGCTCCGACAGGGGCGTGCCGCCCATGCCGTTGACGAAGAGCAGCACCTTCTCGCCCGAGCCGATCTTGAGGTCGTCGAGGACGGGGTCCAGCAGCCGCTCGGTGATCTCGTTCGCGCCCGCCATCGGGATCTTGTGCCGGCCGGGCTCGCCGTGGATGCCGATGCCGATCTCGATCTCGTTCTCCTCGAGGTCGAAGGACGGCCTGCCGGCGTGCGGCACGGTGCAGGCGGTCAGCGCGACCCCCATGGAGCGGACGTTGTCGATGACCTGCTGGGCGACGGCGACGACGGCGTCGAGGTCGTCGCCCCGCTCGGCGGCGGCGCCCGCGATCTTCTCGACCAGCACGGTGCCCGCGACGCCGCGGCGGCCGGCGGTGTAGAGGGAGTCCTCCACGGCGACGTCGTCGTTGACGACGACGGAGCGGACCTGGATGTCCTCCGCCTCGGCGAGCTCGGCGGCCGTCTCGAAGTTGAGGACGTCCCCGGTGTAGTTCTTCACGATGTGCAGGACCCCGGCCCCGCCGTCGGCCGCCTTGGTCGCCTCGAAGATCGGGTCCGGGGTGGGGGACGTGAAGACGGCGCCCGGGACGGCGGCGTCGAGCATGCCCATGCCGACGTAGCCGGCGTGCAGCGGCTCGTGGCCGCTGCCGCCGCCCGAGACGAGCCCGACCTTGCCCTGGACCGCTCCCCCGGCGCGGCTGACGTACAGCGGGTCCTCGTTGACGCGGACGAGGTCGGGGTGGGCGAGGCCGAAGCCGCGGACCGACTCGATGACGACGTTCTGCGGGTCGTTGATGAGCTTCTTCACCGACGTGCTCCTTCGAATAGCCGGGGACGGTCCGTGCCGGACCACGTGCCCCATCTTGCCGCCCGTGGTCCGGCCCGGTCACGAATTGGCGACGGCGGCGTCACGACCTTCCCATGAGTGCCCGGACGTCCGCGACCAGGAGCACCGAGCCGACGACGAGCACGCCGGTGGAGGTCACCGCCTCCTCCGTGTCCGCCTCCGCGAGCGCGGCGGCGGTGTCGATCGCGTCGTCCAGCCGCTCGGCCACCTGCACACGGTCCTCGCCGAAGACGTCGCGGGCGATCTCGGCGAGGTCGTCGACGTCCATGGCCCGGTCGGTGCGGGCGCGGGTGACGACGACCTCGGCGAGGAGCGGCTCCAGGCCGGCGAGGATGCCCTCGGCGTCCTTGTCGGCCATGACGCCGACGACGCCCACGAGGTGGCTGAAGTCGAACGCCTCCTCCACGGCGGCGCGCAGCGCCTCGACGCCCGCCGGGTTGTGGGCCGCGTCGACGAGCACCGTGGGGCTGCGGCGGACGAGCTCGAGACGGCCGGGCGACTCGACGTTCGCGAACGCCTGCTCGACGACGTCCGCCTCGAGCGCGCCGCCGCCGAAGAACGCCTCGACGGCCGCCAGGGCGAGGGCGGCGTTGTCGGCCTGGTGCGCGCCGTGCAGCGGGACGAACACGTCCGTGTACACCCCGCCCGGGGTGCGCAGCGTGACCATCTGCCCGCCGACGCCCACCTGCCGGTCGACGACGCCGAGGTCGCCGTCGGCGCGCAGCAGCCGGGCACCGCGGGCGGCGGCGGCGTGGAGGACGACGCTCTCGACGTCGTCGTGCTGCTCGGCGACGACGACCGTCGCCCCGTCCTTGACGATGCCGACCTTCTCCTCGGCGATCTCGGTCAGCTCGTGGCCGAGCCAGCGCTCGTGGTCGCGCTCGATGCGGGTGAGGACCGCGACGGTGCCGTCGGCGACGTTCGTGGCGTCCCAGCGCCCGCCCATCCCCACCTCGACGACGGCCACGTCCACCGGGGCGTCGGCGAACGCGGCGTAGGCCATGACGGTGAAGACCTCGAAGAAGCTGAGCCGGGGGCCGCCCGCCGCCAGCGAACGCTCGTCCACCATCGCCACGTACGGCGCGACGTCCTCCCAGGTGGCGACGAAACGCTCCGGGCTGATCGGCGCACCGTCCAGGGCGATGCGCTCGCGCACGGTGTGCAGGTGCGGGGAGGTGAACCGCCCGGTCCGCAGGCCCTTCTCCCGCAGCAGCCGCTCGATCATCCGCGCGGTGGAGGTCTTGCCGTTGGTGCCGGTCAGGTGGATGACCGGGTAGGCCCGCTGCGGGTCGCCGAGCAGCTCGAGGACGTCGCGGACGCGGTCGAGGCTGGGCTGGACGTCGTGCTCGGGCGCCCGGGCGAGGATCTCCTCGTAGATGCGGCGGACCTGCTCCTCCGCGTGGGCGTCGGCCAGCGCGGCGGCGTCGGCGCTCTCGCGGGAGGTGTCCTCACCCTCGGCGAGGATCTCCTCGGCGATCTCGGGGTCCGGGCCGGCGATGAGGGAGGAGCCGAGCAGGGCGCGCAGCCCGGCGTCGTGCTCGTCCTCCTCCTCGGCCTCCCGCTCGGCGGCGCCGGCCGCCTCGCCCTCCTCCGGTGCGTCGGCGGCGGCCATGAGGGCGTCGATCCGCTCCCTGGCCTCCCGCTCGGCGTCCTCGGGGCTGCGCGCGGGGGGCTTCTGCCCGGCCTCCTCGGGGCTGCGCTCGGTCATCAGGCCTCCAGCTTCGTGACGGCGACCCGCGGTCCCTCGCCGTCGCCCGCGACGACGGCGACCTCCAGGGCGAGAGTCTCGTGGGCGATGAGGTCGCGGTGGGTCTCGACCCAGTCGACGCGCTCGGCGGGCACGGTGATCTCCAGGCGGATCCGGTCGGCGACGTACAGGCCGGACGCCTTGCGCTCGTCCTGGACCTGGCGGACCAGGTCGCGGGCGTAGCCCTCGGCGGCGAGCTCGTCGTCGACCGCGAGGTCCAGGACCACGAAGCCGCCGGCGGGCAGGACGTCGGCCGCACCGTCGGCCTGCGCGCCGAGGTCGATCACCGTGGCGAGCTCGTACTCGCCGGGCACCAGCGTCAGCGGTGCGCCGTCGAGCTGCAGACCCTCGACGGCGATCGCCCCGTCCCCGTCGGGCCCGTGCCAGCGGCCCTCCCGCGCGGCGGCGAAGATCTGCTGGGTCTGCCGGCGCTTGGCGGGGTCGAGCTCGCGGGGCTGGACCTTCAGCTCGTGCACCACCGAGATGTCCGACTGCGCCGGGCTCAGGAGCTCGACCTCCTTGACGTTGACCTCGGAGGCGACCAGGGCGGCGAACGGCTCGAGGGCCGCTGGGTCGTCGACCACGACGGTCAGGCGCCGCAGCGGCTGGCGCACCCGGATCTTCGCGGCCTTGCGCAGCGCGTGGGTGACCGAGACGACCTCGCGGACGGCGTCCATGGCCTCGACGATCCGCCGGTCCTCGTCCTCGGTGCCCTCCGCCGTCGCCAGCTCGGGCCAGTCGGTCAGGTGGACGCTGCGTCCCCCCGTCAGGCCGCGCCACACCTCCTCCGTCACGAGCGGTGCGAGCGGGGCCATCACCCGGGTGAGGGTCTCCAGGGCGGTGTACAGGGTGTCGAACGCACCGCGGTCCTCGGACCAGAACCGGTCGCGCGAGGTGCGCACGTACCAGTTGGTGAGCAGGTCGAGGTGCTCGCGCACCGCCTGGCAGGCGCCCGGGATGTCGTAGGCCTCCATCTGCTCGCGCACGCCGGTCGCGAGATCGCGGGTGCGGGCCAGGAGGTAGCGGTCCATCACGTGCAGGGACCGGACCGCCTCCGGGTCGGTGAGGTCGACGCCCTTGGCCAGGTAGCCGGCCCCGCCGTCGAGGGTGCCGGCGTAGAGGGCGAAGAAGTACCAGGTGTTCCACAGCGGCAGCAGCACCTGGCGGACGTTCTCGCGGATGCCCTCCTCGGTGACGATGAGGTTGCCGCCGCGCACGACCGGGGACGCCATGAGGAACCAGCGCATCGCGTCGGAGCCGTCGCGGTCGAGCACCTCGCTGACGTCCGGGTAGTTGCGCAGGGACTTGCTCATCTTGCGCCCGTCGGAGCCGAGCACGATGCCGTGCGAGACGGAGGTGCGGAACGCCGGCCGGTCGAACAGGGCGGTGGCCAGGACGTGCAGCGTGTAGAACCACCCGCGAGTCTGCCCGATGTACTCGACGATGAAGTCACCCGGGTAGTGGTGCTCGAACCACTCCCGGTTCTCGAACGGGTAGTGGACCTGGGCGTAGGGCATGGAGCCGGAGTCGAACCACACGTCGAGGATGTCCGGGATGCGGCGCATCGTGGACCTCCCCGTGGGGTCGTCCGGGTTGGGCCGGGTGAGCTCGTCGATGAACGGCCGGTGCAGGTTCGGCTTCCCGTCGCGGTCCAGCGGCAGGCGCCCGAAGTCCGCCTCGAGCTCGGCGAGGGAGCCGTAGACGTCGGTGCGCGGGTAGGCCGGGTCGTCCGAGACCCACACCGGGATCGGGGTGCCCCAGTACCGGTTGCGAGAGATCGACCAGTCGCGGGCGCCGGCGAGCCAGTGCCCGAACTGCCCGTCCTTGATGTGCTCGGGCACCCAGGTGATGTCCTGGTTGAGCTCGACCATCCGGTCGCGGAACTCGGTGACCCGGATGAACCAGGACGTGACCGCCTTGTAGATGAGGGGCTGGCGGCACCGCCAGCAGTGCGGGTAGGAGTGGTCGTACGTCTCGTGGCGCACCAGCACGGCGCGCCGGTCCTCGGGGAGCCGGGCCAGCGGGCCGGTGCCGTTCCGGAGGTCGGCGACGATCGCCCGGTTCGCCTCGAAGACCTGGGTGCCCGCGTAGTCGGGGACCTCGGAGGTGAACCTCGCGCCGTCGTCGACGGGCACGACCGTCCCGATGCCCGCGGCGGCGCAGACGGCCATGTCGTCCTCGCCGAAGGCGGGCGCCTGGTGCACCAGGCCGGTGCCGTCCTCCGTGCTGACGTACTCGGCGGCGAGCACGGTCCAGGCGTTGGGCCCCGGGGCCTCGTGGTCGACGTAGTAGTCGAAGATCGGGGCGTAGCGGCGCCCGGCCAGCTCGGAGCCCTTCGCGGTGGCGACGACCTCCGGCTCCTCGCCCAGCTCGCGGGCGTAGGAGGCGAGCCTGGCCCGGGCGAGCAGCACACGCTCCCCCGCGAGCGGCCCCTCGGCGGGGCGCACGGTGACGTAGTCGATGTCCGGGCCGACGGCGACGGCGAGGTTCGAGGGAAGGGTCCAGGGCGTCGTCGTCCAGATGAGGGCGAGCTCGCCGGTCTCCAGCCGCACGCCGACCGTGACCGAGGGGTCCTGGCGGTTCTGGTAGACGTCGTCGTCCATGCGCAGCTCGTGGTTGGACAGCGGCGTCTGGTCGTTCCAGCAGTAGGGCAGGACGCGGTAGCCCTCGTAGGCCAGGCCCTTGTCGTAGAGCTGCTTGAACGCCCAGACGACCGACTCCATGAAGGTCACGTCGAGGGTCTTGTAGTCGTGCTCGAAGTCGACCCAGCGGGCCTGGCGCGTGACGTACTCCTGCCACTCGTCGGTGTAGCGCAGCACGGAGTCCTGGCAAGCCTTGTTGAAGGCCTCGATGCCCATGGCCTCGATCTCGGACTTGTCCTTGATGCCGAGCTGGCGCTCCGCCTCGAGCTCGGCGGGCAGCCCGTGGGTGTCCCAGCCGAAGCGCCGCTCGACCCGGCGGCCGAGCTGGGTCTGGAAGCGGCCGACGACGTCCTTGACGTACCCGGTGAGCAGGTGCCCGTAGTGGGGCAGGCCGTTGGCGAAGGGCGGGCCGTCGTAGAAGACGAACTCGTTCTCGCCGTCCTTGCCGGCGGGACGGTTCTCGACGGAGGCGACGAAGGTGTCGTCCTGCTCCCAGTACTCCAGCACCTCCTGCTCCAGGGCGGGGAAGCTGGGTGAGGACGCGACCGTCTCGCCCGGTCGGTGCAGGGGGTAGCGCTGCGGCTGGTCGGCCAATGGTGCTCCTCGGTCGTTGCGGTGACAACAGCTGCGAGGACGACGGCGCCCGGTCGCCGGCCGTAGCCGGTCCCCTCGCGCTGCCGCGGTACCACCTCGCTTGCCCCGCCCTCCGCCGTGGCGGCGGACGCGACCGCTCGAGCAGGCTGTGACGGGCCCTCCCGTCCGGTTCTACTGGGGGCCTGCCGCGGAGCCGCTCGCGCGGGACGGCCGGACCCTGTTCTTCCGGAGGCTCGCCGGTGATGGCCGGGTCGACGCCTGTGGTCCGCAGTCTAACGCGGACGACATACTTGGCCTTTTCGTCGAGCGGAGGAGCGGACATGAGGGTCGGGTTCATCGGGGCGGGCAACATGGCCGGGGCCATCGTGCGCGGGATCGTCGCGGAGGGCACGGTGCCGCCCGAGGACCTGACGGTGACGAGCGCCCACGGCCGCTCGGCGCAGGCGCTCGCGCGCGAGACGGGCGTGGACGCGGCGGCCGACAACCTCGAGCTCGTCGAGCGCACCGGGCCCGGCGGGGTGGTGGTGGTCGCGGTCAAGCCGTACCTGTTCGCGGAGGTGCTGGAGCCGCTCGCGGACACCCTCGCCGACCTGGACTCGCTCGTCGTCTCGCTCGCCGCCGGGCTGACCCTGGACACGCTCGGCTCGATGCTCGCCCCCGGGCAGAGCGTCGTGCGGGTGATGCCCAACGTCAACGCGATGGTGGGGGCCGGCATGGCGGCCGTGTGCGGCAACGCGGCCACGACCGAGGACCAGGTCGACGCCGTGGTCGGTCTCTTCGAGACCGTCGGGTCCGCCCTCGTGCTGCCCGAACGCCTGTTCCCGGTCTACTCCGCGATCGCCGGCTCCGCCCCCGCGTACGCCGCCCTGTTCGTCGAGGCGCTGGCCCGGGCCGCGGTCCGCAACGGCATGCCGAAGGCCCAGGCCACCCGGATCGCCGCGCAGACCATGCTCGGCACCGCGCGCACGCTCCTGGAGAAGGGCGTCGCGCCCACCCAGCTGGCCGACATGGTCTCCTCCCCCGGCGGCACGACGGTCGCCGGCACGGTCGCGCTGGAGGACGCGGGGTTCTCGGCGGCCGTCGTGCGCGGCATCCAGGCGGCGGTGGACCGGGACGCGGAGATCGCGGCGGGCTGACCGAACTGTCCACAGCGGTCCGCAACCCCTCCCTTTCCGCGGCGGGCGTTGTTACGGTGGTCACATGCGAGGACATGGGCGGTGGGTCGGCGGACTGGCCGCCGCGGCGACTGCCGCGGCGGGCGTGCTCGCGCTCGGGGCGCCGGCGTCGGCAGACCCGGACCCCGTGGGGACCAACCGCGCCGAGCGCTCGCCGCTGCGGGTCGCGACCTACAACGTCTCGCTGAACCGCCCGTCCGAGGGGGGCCTGGTGGCCGACCTCGCCGACGGCACGGACCCGCAGGCCCGGGCGATCGCCCAGGTGCTGCAGACCACGCGGCCCGACGTCGTCCTGCTCAACGAGTTCGACCACGACGACGACGGCGCGGCGGTGGACCTGTTCCGCCAGAAGTACCTCGAGGTGTCCCAGCACGGCGAGTCGCCCGTCCGCTACCCGTACGCCTTCACCGCGCCGGTGAACACCGGGGTGGACTCCGGTTACGACCTCAACAACGACGGCCGGACGGGCACGGCCGACGACGCGCTCGGGTTCGGCGAGTTCCCCGGCCAGTACGGGATGGTCGTGCTCTCGCGCTACCCGATCGACGCCGACAGCGTGCGCACCTTCCAGGACTTCCGCTGGAAGGACATGCCCGGCGCGCTCCTGCCGGACGACCCGACCACCGACGAGCCGGCCGACTGGTACAGCCCCGAGGAGCTGGACGTCCTTCCGCTGTCGAGCAAGTCGCACTGGGACGTCCCCGTGGAGACCGGCCGCGGGACGGTGCACGTGCTCGCGTCGCACCCGACGCCGCCGACGTTCGACGGGCCGGAGGACCGCAACGGCCTGCGCAACCACGACGAGATCCGGTTCTGGGCGGACTACGTCGGCAGCCGCCGGGACAGCGCCTACATCTACGACGACGAGGGCACCGAGGGCGGGCTGCGGCCCGGGAGCCGCTTCGTGGTCGTGGGCGACCAGAACGCCGACCCGCACGACGGCGACTCCGTCCCGGGCGCCGTCGACCAGCTTCTCGACCACCCGCGCATCCGCGACCCGCGGCCCACGTCGCAGGGGGCGGTCGAGGCCGCCGCCGTCCAGGGCGGGGCGAACAACCACCACGAGGGCGACGCCGCCCTGGACACGGCGGACTTCGCCGACGACGCGCCCGGCAACCTCCGGGTCGACTACGCGCTGCCGTCGAAGAACCTGGTCGTCCGCGGCTCGGGCGTGTTCTGGCCGATGGCGGACCAGGCCGGTTCCGAGCTGACCGGCATGTACCCGTTCCCGACGTCGGACCACCGCCTCGTGTGGGTGGACCTCTGGGTGCCGGGCGGGCACTGAGTCAGCACGGCGCTCACCCCAGCAGGCGCTCCTCGGCGTCGGTGAGGACCTCGTCGTAGATCGCCAGCGCCCGAGCGACCTCCTGGTCGGTCACCACGCAAGGCGGGACCACGTGGATCCGGTTGTCGGCGACGAACGCCAGCAGCCCCCGGGCCGCGAGCGCGGCCCGCATGGCCACGACCTCCGCCGCCGGCACCGGCTCCCGGGTCGACCTGTCCAGCACCAGGTCCAGCGCCCAGAACACGCCGGTGCCACGCACCTCTCCGACGAGGGGGTGGCGCGCCGCCAGGGTCCGCAGCCCGGGGCCCAGCACGTCCTCGCCGATGCGGGCGGCGTTCTCGACGACCCCTTCCTCCGCCATGGCGTCGAGCGCGGCGACGATCGAGGCCATGGCGAGCGGGTGCCCCGAGTAGGTGAGCCCGCCGGGGAAGACCCTGTCGTCGAACGTGGCCGAGATCTCGGCGCTGAGGATCACGCCGCCGGCGGGGACGTACCCGGAGTTCACACCCTTGGCGAACGTGATCAGGTGGGGCACGACGTCGTGCTGGTCCAGGGCGAACCAGGAGCCGGTCCGCCCGAACCCGGCCATCACCTCGTCGAGGATCAGCACGATCCCGTACCGGTCCGCGATCTCGCGCACGCCGGGGAGGTAGCCCGGCGGCGGGACGAGCACCCCGCCGGTGCCGACGACGGTCTCGAGAAGGATCGCGGCGACCGAGCTCGGGCCCTCGGCCTGGACGACCCGCTCGAGGTGGTGGAGCGCCCGCTCGCACTCCTCGGCCTCGGTGCTGGCCCAGAACTCCGAGCGGTACAGGAACGGCCCGAAGACGTGCACGTGGCCGCGTGCGTACTCGTTGGGGACGCGCCGCCAGTCGCCGGTCGCGACGATCGCGGCGCCCGTGTTGCCGTGGTACGAGCGGTAGAAGGAGATCACCTTGTCCCGGCCGGTGTGCAGCCGGGCCATCCGGATGGCGTTCTCGTTCGCGTCGGCACCGCCGTTGGTGAAGAACACCTTGGTGAAGCCGTCCGGGGCGTGGGAGAGGATCCGCTCGGCCGCCTCGCCGCGCGCGAGGTTGGCGTACCCGGGCGCCACGGTGGCCAGCAGCCCGGCCTGCTCCTGGATCGCGGCCACCACCCGGGGGTGCCCGTGCCCGATGTTGAGGTTGACCAGCTGGGAGGAGAAGTCGAGGTAGGTGCGTCCGTCCTCGTCCACGACCTCGCAGCCCCGGCCCGTGACGACAGTCATCGGGTCGAGCCCCGCCTGCGCCGACCAGGAGTGGAAGATGTGGGCGCGGTCGAGCTCGCGGGCCCGGCCGGCCCGGACGTCCTGGGGTGCGGTCACGGTTCGCTCCTCCTTCGGTCCTGCGGACCGCTCGGTGGCGGACTGCTCGGTGCTGCGGACTGCTCGGGCCTCAGGTGTGCTGGGGGAACCCGAGGTTGATGCCGCCGTGGCTGGGGGCGGGCCACCGGGTGGTGATCGCCTTGGTGCGGGTGAAGAAGTGGACGCCGTCGGGGCCGTAGGCGTGGGAGTCGCCGAAGAGGGAGCTCTTCCACCCGCCGAAGGAGTGGTACCCCACCGGGACGGGGATCGGCACGTTGATGCCGACCATGCCCACCTCGACGTCGCCGGCGAACCGGCGGGCGGCTCCGCCGTCGGCCGTGAAGATGGCGGTGCCGTTGCCGTACGGGTTGGCGTTGATCAGGTCGACCGCCTCCTCGTAGCTGCCGACCCGCAGCACCGACAGGACCGGGCCGAAGATCTCGTCGGTGTACACGCTCATCGCCGGGGTGACCCGGTCCAGCAGCGTGGGGCCGAGCCAGAAGCCGTCCGCCCCGCCGTCGGCCTCGACGCCGCGCCCGTCGAGCACCACCTCGGCGCCGGCCTCCCGGCCGGCGTCGACGTACCCGGCCACCCGGTCGCGGTGGGCGCGGGTGATAAGGGGGCCCATGTCGCAGCCCCGCCGTCCGTCACCGACCCGCAGGGCCCGCGAGCGCTCGGCGATCCTGGCGACGAGCTCGTCGGCCACGGGCTCGACGACGACGAGGGCCGAGACGGCCATGCACCGCTCCCCCGCCGAGCCGTACCCGGCGTTGACGGCGGCGTCCGCGGCGAGGTCGAGGTCGGCGTCGGGCAGGACGACCATGTGGTTCTTGGCGCCGCCGAGCGCCTGGACCCGCTTGCCGTGGGCGGTGGCGGTCTCGTAGACGTGCCGCGCCACCGGTGTGGAGCCGACGAAGGAGACCGCCCTGATGTCGGGGTGGGTCAGCAGGGCGTCGACGGCGGTCCTCTCGCCCTGCACGACGTTGAACACCCCGGCCGGCAGGCCGGCCTCGGCGAGGCGCTCCGCCATCCACAGCGAGGCCGACGGGTCCTTCTCCGAGGGCTTGAGCACCACCGTGTTCCCCGCGGCGATCGCGATCGGGAAGAACCACATCGGCACCATGGCCGGGAAGTTGAACGGCGAGATGATCGCCACCGGCCCCAGGGGCTGGTGCACCGACGAGACGTCGACGCCCGTGGAGACGTTCTCCGAGGTGGCGCCCTTGAGCAGGTGCGGGATCCCGCAGGCGAACTCGACCACCTCGAGGCCCCGGCTGACCTCGCCGAGGGCGTCGGAGAGCACCTTGCCGTGCTCGGCCGTGAGGACCGCCGCGAGCTCCTCCCGGCGTGCGGCGAGCAGCTCGCGGAACGCGAACAGCACCTGCGTGCGGCGAGCGAGGGAGGTGTCCCGCCAGGCGGGGAAGGCGGCCCTCGCCGACGCGACGGCGGCGTCGACGTCCTCCGCCGAGGCGTGCGCGACCCGGCGGGCCACCTCACCGGTCGCCGGGTCGAACACCTCCCCGGAACGGGTGGAGGTGCCGGCGAACGGCCCTCCGTCCACCCAGTGCGCCACCACGGAGGTGGCGGGCGGGGACGTGGTGGTCTGGGCGGTGGTCATGGTCGTCTCCTCATGGTTCATGCCTTCGCCAGGACGTGGGCCCGCAGCGCGGGGATGACGTGCTCGCCGTACTCGCGCAGCGTCTCCTCCTTGTTGTCGTGCATGAGGTAGCCGGCGAACTGGGTGACGCCGAGCGCGGCGAGCTCCTTGAGGCGGGCCACGTGCTCGGGCCAGGGGCCGAGGAGGCAGAACCGCTCGACCACCTCGTCGGGCACGAAGTCGGTGTGGGTGTTCCCGGCCCGGCCGTGCTGGTTGTAGTCGTAGCCCCGGCGGCCGGCGATGTAGTCGGTCAGCGAGCGTGGCAGGTCCGAGTCCGCGCCGTACCGGGCGACGAGCTCGGCGACGTGGTTGCCCACCATGCCGCCGAACCAGCGGGTCTGGTCGTGCATGTGGGGGCGGTCCTCCCCCACGTACATGGGCGCGGCGACGCAGAACTGCAGGGAGTCCGGGTCGCGCCCGGCCCGCTCGGCGGCCTCGCGCACCACCCGGATCGTCCAGGCGGTGACGTCGGGGTCGGCGAGCTGGAGGATGAACCCGTCCGCGACGTCGCCGGTCAGGGCGAGGGTCCTGGGACCGTACCCGGCCACCCAGACCTCGAGCCGGGAGCTGAGCGTCCACGGGAAGCGCACGCTGGAGCCGTTGATCTCCACCGGGCGGGCGTTGCCGAGCTCCCGGATGACGTGCACCGCGTCGCGCAGCTGGGCGAGCGTGGCGGGGCGGCCGTTGAGGACGCGGACCGCGGAGTCCCCGCGCCCGATCCCGCAGACCGTCCGGTTGCCGAACATCTCGTTGAGCGTGGCGAAGGCCGACGCCGTCACGGTCACGTCCCGGGTGATGGGGTTGGTGACCATCGGCCCGACCACCACCTTGCGGGTGTGCGCCAGGATCTGGCTGTAGACGACGAACGGCTCCTGCCAGAGGAGGTGGGAGTCGAACGTCCACACGTGCGAGAAGCCGTGCGTCTCCGCCAGGCGGGCCAGGTCCACCACCCGCGACGCCGGGGGGTTGTTCTGCAGCACGACACCGAAGTCCACGGGCCGGGCCTCCTCTACACCAGGTACTGGGACAGGCAGCGGCGCAGGTACTTCCCGTGGCCCGGCCGGCCGTGGAACTGACCGCCGTCGACCACGACCGCGCCGCGGGAGATGACGGTGTCGACGTGCCCGTCGACCTCGAACCCCTCGTAGGCGGAGTAGTCCATGTTCATGTGGTGGGTCCTGCCGACCCCGATGCTCGTGTGCCCGTTCGGGTCGTACACGACGACGTCGCCGTCGGCCCCGGGGGCGATGACCCCCTTGCGCCCGTACAGGCCGAACATCCGCGCCGGGGTGACGCAGCACAGCTCCACCCACCGCTCGAGGGTGATCTCGCCGGTGACGACGCCCTGGTACAGCAGGTCCATCCGGTGCTCGACCCCGCCGATCCCGTTGGGGATCTTGGAGAAGTTGCCCACGCCCATCTCCTTCTGGTCCTTCATGCAGAAGGGGCAGTGGTCGGTGGAGACGACCTGGAGGTGGTTGGTGCGCAGCGAGTGCCACAGGTGGTTCTGGTGGCCCTCCGCCCGCGAGCGCAGCGGGGTCGAGCACACCCACTTGGCGCCCTCGAAGCCGGGGGCGCCGAGCTGCTCCTCGAGGGAGAGGTAGAGGTACTGCGGGCACGTCTCGCCGAAGACGTTCTGCCCCCGCGCGCGGGCGGCGGCGATCTGGTCGGCGGCCTGCCTGGCCGAGACGTGCACGATGTAGAGCGGTGCGCCGGTGAGGTCGGCCAGCATGATGAGCCGGTGGGTGGCCTCCGCCTCCGCCTGCCACGGCCGGGTGAGGCCGTGGTAGATCGGGTCCGTGTCCCCGCGCTCGATCGCCTGCTGGACCAGCACGTCGATGACGGAGCCGTTCTCGGCGTGGCCCATGATCATCGCGCCCGTGTCCGCGGCGCGCTGCATCGCCCTGAGGATCTGGCCGTCGTCGGAGAGGAAGACGCCCTTGTAGGCGGTGAAGAGCTTGAAGCTCGTCACGCCCTCGTCCATCAGCTCGTTCATCGCCGTGAGGGTGGAGTCCTGCACGTCCGAGAGGATCTGGTGGAACCCGTAGTCGATCGCGGAGCTCCCGTCGGCCTTGCCGTGCCAGGCCTGGTACTGCTCCACCGGGTGCTGGCCGGGGTACTGGACCACGAAGTCGACGATCGTGGTGGTGCCGCCCCAGGCTGCCGCCGTCGTCCCGGACTCGAAGGTGTCCGAGGCGAAGGTGCCGCCGAAGGGCATCTCCATGTGGGTGTGGGCGTCGATCCCGCCCGGGATGACGTACTTGCCGGTCGCGTCGATCACCGTGTCGACGTTGGCGGCGACGTCGAAACCCAGGACCGTCGAGCCCGGCGGCAGGACGGCCGCGATGGTCTCGCCGTCGATGAGGACGTCGGCCTCCGAGCGGCCGGTCGAGCTGACGACGGTGCCACCGGTGACGAGGGTCTTCACGGGCCTGGCTCCGTCACGGCGCCGTGACGGCGACGTAGGAGTCCGGGCGGCGGTCGCGGTAGAACTGCCAGCGGTCGCGGACCTCCCGGATGAGGTCGAGGTCGATCTCCCAGATCTTCAGCTCGGGCTCGGTGCTCGAGGCCCACTCCCCCACGAACATCCCGTCCGGCCCGACCACGTAGGAGCTGCCGTAGAACTTCACGGCCTCGTCGCCGTACTCGTTGGTCTCGGCGCCCACGCGGTTGGCCGCCGCGACGAAGTACTCGTTGGCCAGCGCGGCGGCCGGCTGCTCGAGCTCCCAGTTGCGGTTGGAGATGCCGGGCGCGGTCGCGTTGGGGTTGAAGACGATCTCGGCGCCGTTCAGCCCCAGCTCGCGCCAGCCCTCAGGGAAGTGCCGGTCGTAGCAGATGTAGAGGCCGACCTTGCCGATGGCGGTGTCGAACACGGGGTAGCCGAGGTTGCCGGGCCGGAAGTAGAACTTCTCCCAGAACTTCGGCAGGTGCGGCAGGTGGTGCTTGCGGTACTTCCCGAGGACGGTGCCGTCCGCGTCGACGATGACCGCGGTGTTGTAGTAGATGCCGGGCCGTTCCTCCTCGTAGATCGGCAGCACGATCACCATCCCCAGCTCCTTGGCGAGGGCGGCGAACCGCTCGGTGGTCGGGCCGGGGACCGGCTCGGCGTAGGAGTAGTACTTCGTGTCCTGGGTGATGCCGAAGTAGGGACCGTAGAAGAGCTCCTGGAAGCAGATCGCCTCGGCTCCCTGGGCGGCCGCCTGGCGCGTCCAGTCCTCGTGGCGGGCGATCATCGACTCCTTGTCGCCTGTCCACGGGGTCTGGGTCAGCGCGATCTTCCGGACGGTCATCGGGTCCTCCATCGGGGGCGACAGCGGTGCGGCCCTGACACCCCCGGCGACGCTGCCGGCGGTCCAGGTGCCCATGGTGCCCCGAGCCGTCCGTCTGCGGGCGCGAATGCAGGGTGGGCGCCCACTAGGATGGCGGTGGACCTCGGGTCGGCACTGACCCGGAGCGTGGGCCTGGACGTGGGTCACCGTCCGCCGATGCGCAGCGCAGTGACTGCGGCGACCAGCCCGACGACCTCCGGAGCGCCCTCGTGCCCACCCCACGCCATGTGCCCGCCGTCCCCCACCGCGTGCCCACCGCCCCGCGCCAGCTGTCCGCGCCGCACCGGTCGTCCGGACGACGCGCCACCCCTCCGGGCCCCTCCACCTCCCCGCGACGAGGCCCTCTCCGTCCAAGGCGCACCGCGTCCTTCCGACGACGCACCCTGGCCCTCGTCGCCTGCCTCACCCTGGGCGGGTCCCTCGCCGCGTGCGCGGGCTCCGACACGTTCGGCGCCGGTGGGACGGCGGCCGGGCCGGCGGGAGCGACATCGGGGCCCGGCGGCTCAGGAGCCCCGGACGACGTCGCGGAAGCCTTCCCGGTGACCGCCACCTCGTGCGGCGTCGAGACGACGCTCGAGGCCCCGCCCGAGCGGATCGTCACGATCAAGTCCTCCGCCACCGAGATGGTGCTCGCCCTCGGCGCCGGGAACCGGCTGGTGGGCACCGCGTTCGCCGACGGCCCGGTGCCGGCGGACCTCGCTGCCGCCGCGACGGACGTGCCGGTGCTGGCGGAGAAGAACCCGTCGACCGAGGCCGTCCTCGAGCTCGAGCCGGACCTGATCTACGCCGGCTGGGAGTCCAACCTGAGCGCTGACGGGGCGGGCGAGCGGGCGATGTTCCAGGGCCTCGGCGTCGCGACGTACGTCTCGCCGTCGGCGTGCAAGGGCCCGGCGTACCGGCCGGAGAAGCTGACGTTCGACCTCGTCTTCGACGAGATCGCGGAGGCAGGGCGCCTTCTCGGGGCGGACGAGGCAGCGGCGGACCTGGTCGCCGAGCAGCGCGCCGAGCTCGACTCCGTCGTGCGCTCCGACGCGGGGCTGACCGCGCTGTGGTACTCCTCGGGGGAGGACGTCCCGTACGTCGGCGCCGGCATCGGCGCCCCGCAGATGATCATGGACGCGGTCGGGCTGGAGAACGTCGCCGGCGAGGTCAAGGACACGTGGACGTCGCTCGGCTGGGAGGCCGTGGCCGAGGCGAACCCGGACGTCATCGTGCTGGTCGACGCCACCTGGAACACCGCCGAGCACAAGAGGGCGACGCTCGAAAGGAACCCGGTCACGGCGACGCTGCCGGCCGTGCAGGAGGAGCGGTACCTGGTCGTGCCGTTCCCCGCGACCGAGGCGGGCGTGCGGAACGTGCCGGCCGTGACCGATCTTGCCGAGCAGCTGGCGGAGCTCGGGGTGACACCGTGACAGCGACGCGGCCAGCCGCCCCGGCGCCGCCGGCTCCTCGGGGATCCCGGGTGTCGGGCCCGGGCGCGGGTACGGGCACGCAGCACCGTCCGCCCGCACCGCGGCGCACGGGCCGGGGTCGCGCGCCGATGGGCCTCGCGCTCTCGGCGCTCGCCGTCGTCCTGGCCGGCGTCGCCGGCTGGGCGCTGACGCTCGGCCAGGCCGACATCTCGACGGCGCAGGTGTGGACCTCCGCCTGGCACCACCTGTGCGCCGGGGTCTCGACCCCGGCCGGGGGCTGGTGCCCGGCGAACCCGCTGTCGGAGATCCAGGACGCCATCGTGTGGTCCGGTCGGGCGCCGCGGGTCGTCGCGGCCGCCGCCGTCGGCGCCGGGCTGGCCCTGTGCGGCGGCGTGATGCAGGCCCTGACGCGCAACCCCCTCGCCGACCCCTATCTGCTCGGTGTGTCGTCCGGGGCGTCCGTCGGCGCCGTGCTGGTGCTCGTGCTGGGACTCGCGGCCGCTCTGCCGGTCGCCGCGTTCGTGGGCGCCGTGGCTGCCCTGGTGCTCACGCTCGCGCTCGCCACCGGCCGCGGCGGCGGGCTCTCCCCCGTGCGTACAGTGCTGGCGGGCGTGGCGGTGGCCCAGGCCGGGTCCGCCGTCGTCAGCTTCGTGATCTTCTGGTCCTCGACCGGCGACTCCTACCGGGAGATCCTCACCTGGCTCATGGGCTCCCTCGGAGGCGCGACGTGGCCGGAGGCGCTCACCGCGCTCGGCGCGACCGCCGTGGTCGGCACGTATCTCGCCGGCCAGGCACGCACGCTCGACGCCTTCACGTTCGGCGACGTCTCCGCCGCCTCGCTCGGCGTCGCCGTCACGCGCACCCGCTGGGTCCTGCTCGGGGCGACGGCGCTGCTGACGGGTCTGCTCGTCTCGGTGGCCGGCGCCATCGGGTTCGTCGGGCTCGTGGTGCCGCACGCCGTGCGCCTGCTGGTGGGCGAGCGCCACCATCGGCTGCTGCCCGTCGCCGCCCTGGCCGGGGCGACGTTCCTCCTGCTCACCGACACGGCCTCCCGCAGCCTCTTCGAGCCGCGCGAGCTGCCGGTGGGCATCCTGACGGCGGTGGTCGGGGCGCCCGTCTTCGCGGTCCTGCTGCGGCGAAGGGCCGCCTCGTGAGCGACCTGGCTATCGCCGGCGTCCGTGTGGGCTTCGACGGCGTCACCATCCTCGACGGGGTGGACGCCCAGGTGCCCGCCCGAGCCGTGACCGCGGTGGTGGGGCCGAACGGGGCCGGCAAGTCGACCCTGCTCCGTGCCCTCGTCGGAGCGCTGCCGGCCGGAGGGGCCGTCATGCTCGACGGCACCGACCTCGGCCGGCTCACGCACCGGGAGCGCGCGCGGCGCATGGCGCTGGTCGAGCAGGACTCCTCGGCGCCGGTGTCGCGTGATGTGCTCGACGTCGTGCTGCTGGGGCGGACACCGCACCGATCCCGGTGGGGTGCCGACTCTGCCTCCGACGTCGAGATCGCCGAGACGGCGCTGGCACGCGCGGGTGCCTCGGACCTCGCCGGCCGAGACTTCTCAACGCTCTCGGGCGGGGAGCGTCAACGGGTGCACCTGGCACGGGCGCTCGCGCAGCAGCCCGAGGTGCTCCTGCTCGACGAGCCGACCAACCACCTGGACGTGGCGGCGCAGCTCGACGTCCTCGCGCTGGCCCGGGACCTCGCTGCGGACGGGGTGGCCGTGCTCGCCGCGCTCCACGACCTCAACCACGCCCTGCGGTACGCGGACCAGGTGATCGTGATGTCAGGCGGGCGGGTGGTGACCGCCGGTCCGCCGGCGGCGGTCCTCACCGGCGAGCTCGTCAGCGAGGTGTACGGGGTCGACGCGCAGCGGGTCCGCGCGGGGAGCCACGATCTCCTCGTGATGGACCGCGCCGTCACGCAGGTGAAACGCCCGTCGCTCCGGCTCGGCGACGCCTACGTCGGCGCGTAACCGCTCTGTCGCCCCCGCGGGATGCTGATGGAGCACATCGCGACCAACCGGGCCGGTTACCTCAGGACGTCAGCCCCGCCGGGACGGCCGTCGTAGCGGATCGCTGCGCCATGGAGCTGGCCATGGCCCGCTGACCGGCCATGGGCTCGAGGACGATGCCCTGAACCTCCACCGTTTCCACAGCGGACCGCCTTGTCGGGGCCGATGTCAGTAGGTCGCACTAGTGTTCGATACATGGATGCGGAGCGGGGTCGGCAGGGCGGCGGGTGGTGCTGCCCGCAGGACGGGTGGCGTGGCCCGTGCGCGCATCTGCGGGCCCTGGCCGGGCGGGCGGGCGCGGAGGAACGCGTGGCCCGGGCGCGGGAGCTGTCGACCGTGGGGCTGGCGGGGCTGGGGGTGCTGCTCGAGGCCGGGGACCCGTGGGCGCAGGAGGTGCTGGCGGACCTGATCGGTCCCGACGACTCCCCGGCCACGGCCACGCCGACGCGCGACGCCGAGGGTGCGGCCGTGCTGGCGGGCCTGGCCCCGGCCGGGTTCACCCGCGCCGGCGCCCTCCCGGACGACGACGCCGGTCACGGCAACGACGCCGCCGACGAGCCCGGCACGGGCACCGGCGGGACCGCGTGCCAGGTCGCCGGGGCCGGCGACGCCGCCGATGGCGATGCCGACGGCGATGGCGTGGGGGCCGCGGAGGGGGTCCGGCCGGCGTGGTCGCGGGCGTTGCGGCGGCGGATGGAGACGGTGTTCGACCCGGGGGAGGACGTCTCGGTGCTCGGGGTCGGGATCGCGGCCCTGGCCGGGATGCGCGCCGGGCCCGACCTGGCCGCGGTGCTGACCGGCACGCAGACCCGCACCCTGGGGCGGGCGGCGGGGATCGAGGTCCTCGCCGCCCACCGCCGCATCGAGAGCTGGGCCGCGGGGCAGGTCGCCCGCGCCGCCGCCGGCCTGTCCGACGCGGCGACCTTCTTCGCCCACCCGGCGGTCGAGAAACCGGTGGACGTCACCGCCGAGGAGATCGCCATGCGCCTGGCCGTCTCCCGCCAGGAGGCCCGCACCCTCATCACCGTCGGGCACGGCCTGACCCGCACCTTCACCGAGACCGCCGCCGCCGTGGCCGCCGGGGTGGTGGACTACCCCAAGGCCCGGGCCATCGTGACCACCCTGGCCACCTCCCCCGTCCCCGTCGCCGTCCAGGTCGAGCACGACGTGCTGGAGGAGGCCGACGGGCGCACCGTGGCCCAGGTCCGCCGCGACCTGGCCAAGGCCCTCGTCCAGGTCGACCCCGCCGACGCCCAGGCCCGCCACGCCCGCGCCCGGGCGAAACGGCACGTCAACCACACCCGGGCCCTGCCCGACGGGATGGGCTCGATCTACGCCGTCCTGCCCGCCCAGGACTGCGTCCAGGTCGACCTGACCCTGGACGCCATCGCCCACACCGCCAAGCACGACGGCGACCCCCGCACCATCGACCAGCTCCGCGCCGACGCCCTCCTCGCCCTGACCCACGCCGCCCTCCTGACCGGCCACACCGGCCCCGAACCCGCCGAGAACCACGGGGCCGCCGACGACAACAGCAGCGACGACGTCGGCGTCCCGGCCACCCCGCCGCCGTCCACGACCGAGAGCACGAGTCCGCCCCCGGGCGCCGACGTCACCGCCGTCGGCCAGAGCACCCCCTGCAGCCCTGGCACCGGCACCGGCACCGGCGCGGCCGTGCCGACCTGCGGGACCACGGCCGGCGGTGACGGTCAGCCGCCGCCGACGCCGTCCCCGGCTCCGCCCGGTCTTGTCCCGGGAGGGCCGCCCGGCACCGTGGAGTACCCACCGCTGCACCAGCTCCTGCTGCGCCACCCCGACCGCTTCGCCGTCCCGGACATCACCGTCCACGTCACCGTCCCCCTCGCCACCGTCCTGCCACCCGACACCCAGCCCGAGGGGACAGCCCTGCCCACCGCCGACCCCGAAGGCACGGCCGCCAGCGGCCGCGGGAGCGGCGTGTCCCCCGGCGGACCGGACACCGACCCCGGTGCCGGCTTGGCCGCCACGACCGGCGACGACCCGGCCGTCCCGCACACCGCCGACACGGACGCGGCCGACGACCCGGAGCCCGCCGAGGCGGCCCACCTCGACGGGTACGGCCCCATCACCCCCGACATCGCCCGCGCCCTCGCCGCCGGCGGCACCTGGCGCCGCCTGATCACCGACCCCCTCAGCGGCGTCGTCACCGACCTCGGCCGCACCCGCTACCGACCCCCCGCCGCCCTCCAGGACCTTGAAGCGTTCGGGTTTTCGTGCCGCTCTCATACTGGCTGGGCCTCGGGCTCGAGGGCAGCGTAGTGGGCCTGCTCGTGCTCGACGGGCGGGACCATCCCGATGCTGGAGTGCAACCGGGTGTTGTTGTACCAGGCGACCCACCCGGCGGTGGCGAACTCGACGTCGCCGAGGGTCTTGTACGCCCCGTCGTGGAAGACCGTGGTGGCGATGCACTCGGTCTTGTACAGGCCGATGATCGACTCCATCAGGGCGTTGTCGTAGGCGTCGCCGACCGTGCCGATCGAGGGCGCGATGTCCTCCACGGCCAGGTGCTCGGTCAGCCGGATCGAGGTGTACTGGCTGCCCGCGTCGGAGTGGTGGATCAGCTGCCCGCGCGAGACGGGCCGCTCCTCGCGGTCGCGCTGCCAGATCGCCATGCGCAGCGGGACCATCACCAGGTCGGTGACCTTGGTGCGCTGGGCGTGCCAGGCCAGGATCCGCTGGGCGAAGACGTCGACGATGAAGGCGACGTAGACGAACCCCTCCCAAGTCCGCACGTAGGTGAAGTCGGTGACCCACACCAGGTTCGGCGCCGGCGCGGTGAAGTCCCGGTTGAGCAGGTCCCCGGCCCGTTTGCCGTCCTTGCCCGGCACGGTGGTGCGGTGGCGCCGGGCCCGGCTGATCCCGTGGTGGCCCAGGGCCCGCATCGCGGCGTCGACGCGCCCGTAGGAGACCTCCAGGCCGCCCCGCCGGAGCAGGGCGGTCATCTTCCGCCGCCCGTACAGGCCTTCGGGCAGCAGCCGGTACCGGCCCGTGGTGGGGTCCAGGACGAACGCCAGGGAGTGGATGGCGTTGACCAGGTACGCCATCGCCAGCTCCCGCGGCGCCAGGGAGGTCCGGGCCCGCCAGGCCCGGTAGGTCCGCGCGGCGACCTGCAGGCCCTGGTCAGACAGGACCCGGCAGACCGACTCGACCGAGCGGCCCTGGGCGTGCTGGGAGCGGATGAACTCCATGATCATCGGTTTCGGGGGTCGAGCTCCCCCGCGAAGAAAGTCGCCGCGGACCTCAGGATCGCGTTGTCCTCCTCCAGGCGCCGCACCCGCGCCTTGAGCGCCTTGATCTCCTCGCGTTCCTGGGTCGTCATCCCGTCCCGGGCGCCGGCGTCGACATCGCCCTGACGCACCCACCCCCGCAACGTCTCCCGGGACATCCCCAGACGCGCCGCGACCGCCTCGCACGCCTTGGTGATCGACCCGTACTCCGGGACCTGCTCCCTGACCATCCGCACCGCGCGCTCCTTCGCCGCGGCGTCGTACTGCTTCGGCATACCTGCATCCTTCCTCGCAAGAAACGATGCGGCACACAAACCCGAACGCTTCACCTCGTCCGCGCCCGCGACACCACCTGCGTACGCCCCGCCTGCACCGTCCCCGCCCGCCGCGCCCAGATCGACCACACCAAAGCCTGGTCCGCCGGCGGCACCACCGCCCTCCACCAGCTCGGCTCCATGTGCAAACGCGACCACACCACCAAGACCGTCGGCGCCTTCCACGTCACCCAGCCCGAACCCGGCATCTTCGTCTGGACCACCCCCTCCGGCCACACCTACCGCCGCGAGACCAACGGCACCACCACCCTCATCGCCATCCGCCCACCCCGGCACGCCACTCCGGAGCCCACGCACCACGACAAGGACGACGCCCCACCGCCTTTCTGAGGCGCTGCGCTGCGCGTCAGCTCGGACGGCGGGAACACGACCGGGCACGCCGAGATGGCTGAATCTCGGTGGAGGAGGACTGTCGGACCGGCACACCGAGATGGCTAACCTCGGTCGAGCAGGACCCAGGGACAGGGACGAAAAAACCAGCGAGTAGGTATGCGCCTCAGTCGTCCGCGACGCCGTGGCGGAACATGTCCTCCTCCGGCGGACGGATCAGCGACGCCGCCCCCTCGCCGTCATCCGGCGTCACGAGGTGCCCCATCCCGCGCACGACGGCCACCGGCCGCCCCGACACCTTGCCCTTGACGAGCTCGGCGGCAGACGCGATCTCGTCCGCCACACCGATCACCGTGGTGCGAAGCTCGCGCCCGTAGGCGTCAGTGCTCCCCCGCATGTCGGAGAGGACGTCGACCCCTGCGGCGCCGATAGCCATGTCCACGACCCCGCGTCTCCACGGCCGCCCCGCAGTGTCCGTCACCAGCACGGCCGGCCGGACGCCGGTGCGGGCGTGCAGCCCGCGTCGGAGCCGGCGCGCCGAGGCGTCCGGGTCCTCGGGAAGCAGGAGGGCCGTCCCCTGGGGGACGTCAGAGTTGTCGACCCCGGCGGCGGCCATCACCAGGCCCAGCTTGTTCTCGACGATGCGCAACGTCGTGCCGTCCGGCCGCGCCCGTTCGGCGACCACACGGACCGTCTCCCCCTCGATCACCGAGTCGCGCTCCGCCTCGTCACGCGCCGCGACCAGCCGTCCCTCGGCCTTCGACACAATCTTCGAGGAGACAACCACGACGTCCCCGTCCGCGAGCCCCGTTGACCCGTCCGGCCAGGACATCCGTTCGAGCACGGGGACGAGGATGGCGGCCAGGTCGTCGCCGCGGGTGATGGTCGGGACGCCGTCGGGCGCCTGGGCCAGCAGCATGTTGTCGGCGCTCATCGGGCGAGCTTGGGCAGGACGTCGCGGCCGAAGACCTCGAGCCACTCACGCTGGTTACGCCCGACGTTGTGCAGGTAGATGCGGTCGAAGCCGAGGTCGACGTAGCGCTGGATCTCGGCACGGTGCTCGTCGGGGTCGGCGGAGATCACCATGCGGCCGGCGAAGTCCTCCTCGCGCACGAGCTTGGCCATGGCGGCGAAGTCGAACGGGGAGCGGATGTCCGCCTTGGGGAACTTCATCCCGCCGTTGGGCCACTGGTCCATCGCGTTCGCGAGCGCCTCCTCGTCGGTCGGCGCCCAGGACAGGTGCAGCTGCAGCACCTTCGGCATGGCGTCGGCGTCCTTGCCGGCCTCCTTCGCCCCGGCGGCGAACTTCTCGAACAGCCCACCGATCTTCTCCAGCGGCGCCCCCACGGTGATGAGCCCGTCCGCGTGCTTGCCCGCACGCTTCGCGGTCACGGGGCCGCCGGTGGCCACCAGGATCGGCGGCGCCTCCTCCGGCATCGACCACAGCCGCGTGGACTCGAGCTTGTAGAAGGTCCCGGAGTGCTTGGTGTCCTTGCCGGCGAGGGAGTTGGTGAAGAGCTTCCGGATGATCTCGATGGCCTCGAACATCCGGTTGATCCGTTCGGGCGCCTCGGGCCAGTACTCCGCGACGATGTGCTCGTTCAGCGCCTCGCCCGAACCGAGCCCGAGCCAGTGCCGGCCGGGGTACATCGCCGCGAGGGTCGCGGACGCCTGGGCGACCATGGCCGGGTGCCACCGGAACGTCGGCGCCGTGACGCCCGGGCCCAGGTCTCCGCGGGTGCGCTCCGCCACGGCGGTCAGCACGTTCCACACGAAGCCGGCCTGCCCCTGGGTCGGCGTCCACGGCTGGAAGTGATCGGCCGCCATCACCCCCGAGAAGCCGTGCTCCTCGGCGAGCGCCGAGTACTCGACGGCCTCCATGGGCGCGAACTGCTCCAGGGCTGCTGCGTAACCGATCGTCAGACTCATGGGGCCATCTTGGCAGGCCGGCGCGTGCTCCCCCTCCGACGGCTACTTCTGGGGCGGCTCGTCCTCCCCGGCCTCCTCCTTGGCGTCCGCCTCCTCCTTGGTGGCGTGGACGGCGCCCTCGGCGTGGTGGGCCGGCCCGTAGATCGTGTAGAGCACCAGCGGGCTGTGTCCGACGTTGATGAAGTTGTGCCGGGCGCCGGCCGGGACGGCGACGATGTCACCCGCGGCGACGAGCTGCTCCTCGCCGTCGATCACGGCCCTGGCCGACCCGGAGACGAAGCTGAGGATCTGGTCGTTGTCCGGGTGCGTCTCCTCACCGATCTCGCCGCCCGGCTCGATCGTCATGGTGACGAGCTGGCTGTGCTGCCCCGTCCACAGGACCCGCCGGAAGTCGTCGGACTGCTCAGCCTCGCTGTCACGGGCCCAGTGATGAATGGTCATGCGTCTCCTCCTCAGTCGTGGTGCGCGGTGCGCCGTCCTCCCACCTTCTCGCAGCGCCGTGCGGCCCGCAGCCGGAGAAGAGGGCAGCGACGACGGCGGACCCCACGTGAGGGCCGAGCTCAGGCCGCCGAGCTCTGGATCGAGGAGATCTGGTCGGCGAAGGCGCGCACCTTCTCCTCCCAGCCGTCCTCGAGGGGCCCCTTGAGGTCGGTGACCTTGACGGTGCCCTCCGCGACCTCCACGCCCTTGCCCTCGAGGAGCTTCCGCATGGTCGGCATGACCTGCTGCCAGTGCTCCAGCTTCGCCGGGTCTGGCATCTGCCCGTTCTTGTCCGGCTTCACCGCGGCCTCGGTGGTGAGGATGGCGTACCGGGCCCCCGGCTCGAGCCGCACCCGCCCGACGAAGCTGCGCGCGGTGCGGCGGGGCTTGCCCATGAACCCAGGCGCGCTGAAGACGTACACGTCGGCCGCGGGCAGGTGCTTCGGGTCGGCGTCACGCATGTGCTGGACGTCGACCGTGACGCCTCTCTCGGCCATCAGCTCCGCGAACCTTGCCGCCACCGCGGCACCGTTGCCGAACCGGGACGCGTGGTAGTAGGCGATCTTCATGGCCGGTCCCTCCCTGACCTCGCGCGTGGCGCTCCAGGGGCGGAGCGCACTCCGCGGCCGTTCCCTACCAGCACAACTCGTGCAGGACGGGGACGAAAGGGACCTGGGTCCCGGTCGCGTCCGGCGCCCGGCGCCCGGCGTCCGGCGCCCGGCATCCGGCGCCCGGCGCCCGGCGCCCGGCGTCCGGCGTCCGGCGTCCGGCGTCCCGCGACAGGGTGCCCGCCACAGAGCGCCCGGCGTCCGGCGTCCGGCGTCCGGCGTCCCCGACAGGGTGCCCGCCACAGAGCGCCCAGCCCGGCTCCCGTCACCCCTCACGCAGCGACCGTCAGCGGTACCCGCCCGACGAGCCGGGGACCATCGCCCCGAACTGCGGTCAGAGGTAGGCGTCGACGAGCCGCCGCGCCACCTCCGCGGAGTCGACGAGCGGGTGCATGCCGAACGCCAGCCAGGCCGTCTGCGGCGAACGCGTCCGGGCCGCCTCGATGACGAGCCGCTCCGAGGCCTTGACCGCCTGGACCCGCGCGAGCATCGCCGGCTCCAGGGGGCGTTCGACGGGCAGCGGGTGCACCCCTTCGCCGTCCACGTGCACCGGGACCTCCACGACCGCGTCGGCGGGCAGGCCGGCGACCAGGGGTTGGCCGTCGGCGCCTGTGTTGGCGACGTCGAGGATCATGCGGTGCTCCTCGCCGCCGAGCAGGGCGGCCATCAGGTCGACGGCGACCTCGTGGTACCCGCCGCCGAGGTCCTCCTCGGCCCGCTCCCCCGCCTGCTGGGCCTCGCGCTCGGTGGCCATGTACGTGGCCTCGCGCTCGGCGAGCGCGGTGCGCCAGAGCTCGGCGGCCCGACCGGGCTCGGCGGCGGCAGCCTCGTAGAACCGGGCCTGCTGGCCGAGCAGGAACTCCCCGCGCGTGGACTCCTGCGCCGCGATGCCGGCGACGGCCTCCCGGGTGAAGTCGTAGTAGTACAGGTACTCGTTGGGCACGGCGCGCAGCGCCCGCAGCCAGCCGGCCCCCATCAGACGGGCCTCCTCCAGACCCCCGAGGGCGGCGTCGTCGGCGAGCAGGGCGGGCAGCAGGTCCTCGCCGCCGGCACGGATGCCGCGCAGCCAGCCGAGGTGGTTGAGCCCGGCGTAGTCGATCGTCACGTCGCCGCGGTCGAACGCCCGGGCGTCGAGGCCGACGGCACGCAGGGCACGCCGCACCAGGGAGATGGGGGTGTCGCAGATGCCCACCACCCGGTCGCCCAGCCGGGCCCGCATCGCCTCGGTGACGATCGACGCCGGGTTCGTGAAGCTGATCGTCCACGCCCGGGGCGCGAGCTCCGCGATCCGGGCCGCGATCCGATCCACCTCTGGGACGGTGCGCAGCGCGTACGCGAGCCCGCCCGGCCCGACCGTCTCCTGGCCCAGCAGCCCCTCCCCCAGCGCCACCCGCTCGTCCCGGGTGCGCCCCGCAGTCCCGCCGACCCGGACGGCGGAGAAGATGACGTCGGCGCCGGTCAGCGCCTCGTCGAGGTCCGTGGTCGCCCGGACCCGCGGCGCTCCCGCCGTGTACGCACCGCCCGCCGCCTGGCCGTGCCCGCCGACCTGACGCAGGACGTCGGCCATGACCGCCAGGCGATCCGGATCGTCGTCGAGCAGGACGACCTCGTCCACCGGGACCCTGTCCCTGGCCGCAGCGACCGCCTCGTAGACCAGCGGGACGCGGAAGCCGCCCCCGCCGAGGATCGTCAGAATCACCTGGCCCACGCTAGCGGGATGGCAGGATCGTAGGCACCATGAGCCCCGCCCCCTCAGACCCCCTCGACCTGCTGGTCACCGGCCCCGTCTTCTTCGACCTGATCTTCACCGGCATGCCGAGCGGACCGGTCCCGGGCACCGAGGTCTGGGCGGAGGGCATGGGCACCGCCCCCGGCGGGATCGCGAACCTCGCCGTCGCCGCCGCACGCCTCGGCATGCGCACCGGCCTGGCGTCGGGCTTCGGTGACGACGCCTACGCCGACTGGCTCTGGACGGTCCTGTCCCAGCAGGAGGGCGTAGACCTCTCCGCGTCCCGCCGCTACCGGCACTGGCACACCTCGGTCACCGTCTCCCTCGCCCTCGACGGGGACCGCGCCATGGTCAGCCACGGCCATGACGACCCCGAGCCGGCCGGCACGCTGATGGCGTCCGCTCCCGCGGCCCGCGCCGTCGTCGCCGACATCACGAACCCCGGGGACGACGGCGAACCCTGGTGGCGCGCCCCCGCGGCCGCCGGCTCGCTCGTCTTCGCGGACGGCGGATGGGACCCCTCCGAGACCTGGGACCCGGACCGTCTCACCACCCTGGACGGTTGCCACGCGTTCACGCCGAACGCCGTCGAGGCCATGGCCTACACCCGCACGGACAGCCCGGTCGCGGCTGCCCGCGCCCTGGCGGAGCACGTCCCCCTGGTCGTGGTGACGCTCGGGGCGGAGGGGGCGCTGGCCGTCGACTCCGCGACCGGCTCGCAGGTCGAGGTCTCCCCCCTGCGGGTGCGGGCGCTGGACGCCACCGGCGCCGGCGACGTCTTCGCCGCCGCGCTGATCGGCGGGACCCTGCAGGGGTGGGACCTCGAGCGGCGGCTCCGGTTCGCGGTCCTGTGCTCCGCCCTGGCGGTGCAGCACTTCGGCGGGTCGCTCGCCGCTCCCGGCTGGGGCGACATCGCCGACTGGTGGGACGCCACGGTCGCGGCCGCCCGCACCGGGGACCGCGCAGCGCGTGCGACCGCCGACAGCTACGACTTCCTCGACGACGTCCTGCCCGGCCACGCGCTCGCCCGCGTCCGCCGCGCGGAGGCCACCATCGCCCGCTTCTCCGACGCCATGCCCGACGTCGTCGTGCCCACGCCGACGGTGAGGCCCGGCCGGTGAGCGCGCTGGAGACCGCCGACCACCGCCGCGACGGTCACCGCGTGCTCGAGCACCGGCTGGCCGTCCCCCTCGACCACGCCGACCCCGCGGGCGAGCGGATCACGATCTTCGCCCGCGAGATCGTCCGCGACGGCGGCGAGGACCTCCCGCACCTGCTCTACCTCCAGGGCGGCCCCGGGGGGCGGGCGGACCGGCCGGCCCAGCTGACGGGGTGGCTCGACCGGGCGCTGCGCGACTACCGCGTGGTCCTCCTGGACCAGCGCGGCACCGGGCTGTCCACGCCCGCCGACGCGCTGACCGTGACGGCGCGGGGCGACGCCCGCGCGCAGGCCGACTACCTCGCCAAATTCCGCGCCGACGCCATCGTCGACGACGCCGAGCGGCTCCGCGAGGCGCTCCTCGGGGGCACCCCGTGGTCGCTGCTGGGCCAGTCCTTCGGCGGCTTCGTCATCACCCGGTACCTCTCCGTCGCCCCGCACGCGGTCAGGGAGGCCCTGGTCACCGGTGGTCTGCCCGGGCTGACCGCGGGCGCCGAGGACGTCTACCGGCGCACCTACGCCCTCACCGCCCGCCGCAACCGGCAGTACTTCGCCCGTTACCCGGGCGACGAGGCCAGCCTGCGCCTGCTCGCCCGGCACCTCGCGGACACGGTGGAGCTCCTGCCCACCGGTGAACGGCTCACCCCGCGCCGGGTGCGGCAGATCGGCATCCGGCTCGGCGCCGACCTGGGGTTCGACGCGCTGCACTACGTGCTGGAGGACCCGTTCGTCACCGTCGGCGGCACGCGCCGGGTCAGCCGGGCGGTCCTCGCCGACGTCGGTGCCCTCCTCAGCCACGCCACCAACCCGCTCTACGCGGTGCTCCACGAGGCGATCTACGCCCAGGGCCGGGCGACGCGGTGGGCGGCGCACCGGCTGCGGGAGCACGTCGACGGCTTCGCCGAGGACGCCGACCCGGCCGACACCTCCATCCCCTTCTTCCTCACCGGCGAGCACGTCTACCCGTGGCAGCTGCGCGAGGACCCGGCCCTGGCCCCGCTCGCCGACGCCGCGGACCTGCTGGCCGCCAAGGACGACTTCCCGGTGCTGTACGACCCGGAGGCCCTCGCGGCAGACGGCCCGCCGGTCGCGGCGGCGGTCTACCTCGACGACATGTTCGTCCCCTTCGACCTGTCCATGGCCACTGCCGAGGCGCTGCACGACGCACGCCCGTGGGTGAGCAACGACTACGCCCACGACGGCATCCGGACCGACGGCGCCCGCATCCTCGACAGGCTCATCGCCCTGGCCCGCCGCTGAGGTCGTGGACCGTGACGACGGCCACGTCCGCCGTCGTGGAAGAATCGGTCACCATGAGCGATGCATCCCTGGCCCCCTCCGTCGACGTCGAGACCTTCCCCGCGCCGTCGGTACCGGAGAAGGTCAGCCTCGACGGGATCGAGGACCGCTGGAACGACGCGTGGACGAGCGAGGGCACCTACACCTTCGACCGCAGCGCCACCCGCGAGCAGGTGTACTCCATCGACACCCCGCCGCCGACCGTCTCGGGCTCGCTCCACGTCGGCCACGTGTTCAGCTACACCCACACCGACGTCGTCGCGCGCTTCCAGCGCATGCGCGGCAAGGCGGTCTTCTACCCGATGGGCTGGGACGACAACGGCCTGCCCACCGAGCGCCGCGTGCAGAACTACTTCGGCGTCCGCTGCGACCCCTCGCTGCCCTACGAGCCCGACTTCACCCCGCCGCACACAGGCGGCGAGGGCAAGTCGGTCAAGGCCGCGGACCAGAAGCCGGTCAGCCGCCGGAACTTCGTGGAGCTGTGCGAGCGCCTCACCGCCGAGGACGAGCAGCAGTTCGAGGCGCTGTGGCGACACCTCGGCCTCAGCGTGGACTGGCAGCACCACTACCAGACCATCGGGAAGGACGCCCAGGCCGTCGCGCAGGCGGCGTTCCTGCGCAACCTCGCCCGCGGCGAGGCCTACCAGGCCCAGGCGCCGGGGCTGTGGGACGTCACGTTCCAGACCGCCGTCGCCCAGGCCGAGCTGGAGGCCCGTGACTACCCGGGCCACTACCACAAGGTCGCCTTCCACAAGCCGGACGGCTCCCCGGTCCACATCGAGACGACCCGCCCGGAGCTGCTGCCCGCGTGCGTGGCGCTGATCGCCCACCCCGACGACGAGCGCTACCAGGACCTCTTCGGCACCACGGTCACCTCGCCCATCTTCGGCGTCGAGCTGCCCGTGCTCGCCCACCCGGCGGCGGAGATGGACAAGGGCGCCGGCATCGCGATGTGCTGCACCTTCGGCGACCTCACGGACGTGCAGTGGTGGCGCGAGCTGGACCTGCCGACGCGCCCCGTCCTGGGCCGCAACGGCCGCATCCTCGCCGACACCCCGGACTGGATCACCGACGAGGCCGGTCGCGCCGCCTACGGCGAGATGGCCGGCAAGACGACGTTCTCGGCCCGGACCGCGGTCGTCGACGCGCTCAAGGCCTCCGGCGACCTGGTCGGCGAGCCGGTCCCCACGCAGCGCAAGACCAACTTCTTCGAGAAGGGCGACAAGCCCCTCGAGATCGTCACCTCGCGCCAGTGGTACATCCGCAACGGCGGGCGCCCGCACACGGAGGCCAACGGCAAGGAGCTGCGGGAGAACCTCATCGCCCGCGGCAAGGAGCTCGACTTCCACCCCGACTTCATGCGGGTGCGCTACGAGAACTGGGTCAACGGGCTCAACAGCGACTGGCTCATCTCCCGTCAGCGTTTCTTCGGCGTCCCGATCCCGGTCTGGTACGCCGTCGGTGACGACGGCGAGCCCGACTACGAGCGCGTCCTCACCCCGGACGAGGCCCAGCTCCCCGTCGACCCGAGCATCGACGTCCCCGCCGGGTACACCGAGGACCAGCGCGGCGTGGCCGGCGGGTTCGTGGGCGAGGTCGACATCATGGACACGTGGGCGACGTCGTCGCTCTCCCCCCAGATCGCGGGCGGCTGGCTGCGCGACCAGGACCTCTTCGAGCGGGTCTACCCGATGGACCTGCGCCCGCAGGGCCAGGACATCATCCGCACCTGGCTCTTCTCCACCGTGGTCCGCGCCCACCTCGAGTTCGGCGCGCTCCCGTGGAAGCACGCCGCCATCTCGGGCTGGATCCTCGACCCCGACCGCAAGAAGATGTCCAAGTCCAAGGGCAACGTGGTCACGCCCATGGGCCTGCTCGAGGAGCACGGCTCCGACGCGGTGCGCTACTGGGCGGCCTCCGCCCGCCTGGGCACGGACGCCGCATTCGAGGTCGGCCAGATGAAGATCGGCCGCCGCCTCGCCATCAAGATCCTCAACGCCTCGCGGTTCGCGCTGACCATGGGCGGGGAGGAGGACCTCGTCCTCGACCCGGCCGCGGTCACCGCCCCCATCGACCGCGCGATGCTCGCGGGCCTGGCGGACGTGGTCGACACCGCGACGGCCGCCTTCGAGGCCTACGACCACACCCGCGCGCTCGAGACCACCGAGACGTTCTTCTGGACGTTCTGCGACGACTACCTCGAGCTGGTCAAGGACCGTGCGTACAACCGCGACGGCGCCCTGCCGCCGGCGGAGGCGGCCTCCGCCCGGGCCGCGCTGGCCATCGCCGTCGACACGTTCCTGCGCCTGTTCGCGCCGGTGCTGCCGTTCGCCACCGAGGAGGTGTGGAGCTGGTACCGCACCGGGTCCGTGCACCAGGCCCCCTGGCCGGCCTCGGCCCCGCTGCGTGCGGCCGCCGCCGACGGCGACCCCGCCCTCATCGGCGCCACCGGGGACGCGCTGGCCGCCCTGCGCAAGGTGAAGTCGGAGGCGAAGGTCTCCCAGCGCACCACGTTCGCGCGGGCGCGCCTGCAGCTGCCCGCGGAGTCGATCGCCCTCGTCCAGCAGGCCCTGGCGGACCTGCGGGCGGCCGGCCGGGTGCGCGGCGACCTCGAGATCCTGGGCGCGCCCGCCGGTGACTCGGCCGTCGTCGTCGACCACGAGCTGGACGAGCCCGAACCGCGTCGCTGACACGCACCGCCCGCGCCGACCGACGCACACGCGCCGCTGACGCGACGCAAGGAAGGAACACGATGGCCCAGACCACCACGCTGCACGAGGTCTCCACGCCCGGCCGGGGCAATCTCACCGCCGACATGTCGATCCCGAAGATCCTGCGCGACCGCGCCGCCCGGGAGCCCGACGGCACGATCTTCGAGCGCCAGTCCGCCCTCGGGTCGAGCTTCGTGCCCGTGACGACGAAGGTCTTCTTCGACGAGGTGCGGGCGTTCGCGAAGGGCCTGGTGGCGCTCGGCCTCGAGCCCGGTGACCGCATCGCGATCATGAGCCGGACGAGCTACGAGTGGTCGGTCGTCGACTTCGGCGGCTGGTCCGCCGGTGCCGTGCCCGTGTCGATCTACGAGACGTCCTCCGCCGAGCAGGTCGAGTGGATCGTGTCCGACTCCGCCGTGCGGTTCGTCTTCGTGGAGAGCCGCGCCATGGCCGCGCTCGTCGAGCCGCTGGTGGGCAAGGTCGAGTCGCTCGAGAAGGTCTTCGTCATCGACGAGTTCGCCATCTCCCAGGTGTCCGCCGAGGGGGCCGACGTCCCGGACCAGGTGATCGACGAGCGCACGGACGCCGTGCGCATGGACGACCTGGCCACCGTCATCTACACCTCCGGCACCACCGGGCGGCCCAAGGGCGTCGAGCTGACCCACGGCAACTTCGTGTCCCTGGTGGTCAACGGCACCGACGACCCGAACTTCTCCGACGTCGTGCGGGGCAGCGGCAAGCGCACCCTGCTGTTCATGCCGCTGGCGCACGTCTTCGCACGCTTCGTCGAGGTGCTGTGCGTCTACTCGGGGGCGGTCATGGCGCACGTGCCGGACGCCAAGAACCTCGTGGCCGACCTGAACGCGTTCCGGCCCACCTTCCTGCTCGCCGTGCCGCGCGTCTTCGAGAAGGTCTACAACTCGGCCGACGCCAAGGCCGGGGCGGGCACGAAGAAGCGGATCTTCCGCTGGGGCGCCAAGGTGGCCATCGAGTACTCCCGCGCCCAGGACCGTCCCGGCGGCCCGACGGCGGCCCTCAAGGCCCAGCACGCCCTCGCCTCCCGGCTCGTCTACGGCAAGATCCTCGCCGCCATGGGCGGCGACCTCGTCTACGCCGTCTCGGGCGGCGCCCCGCTCGGCGAGCGGCTCGGGCACTTCTTCCGCGGGATCGGCGTCGTCGTCCTCGAGGGCTACGGCCTGACCGAGGTCGGCGCCCCGACGACCGTCAACCGGCCCGGGCTCGTCAAGATCGGCACCGTCGGACCGCCGTACCCCGGCAGCTCGGTGCGCATCGGTCCCGACGGCCAGGTGCAGGTCAAGGGCCCCAACGTCTTCCGCGGGTACCGGAACAACCCCGAGGCCACCGCGGCGGCGTTCGACGACGGATGGTTCGTCACCGGCGACATCGGCACGCTGGACGAGGACGGCTACCTGCGCATCACCGGACGCCAGAAGGAGATCATCGTCACCGCCGGCGGCAAGAACGTCGCCCCCGCGGTGCTCGAGGACCGCCTGCGCGGCCACCCGCTGGTCTCCCAGGTGGTCGTCGTCGGCGACGGCAAGCCGTTCATCGGCGCGCTCGTCACGCTCGACGCCGACATGCTTCCCCAGTGGCTGACCAACCACGGCCTGCCCGCGATGAGCGTCGCGGAGGCGGCCGAGAACCCGCAGGTGCTCGCCGCCCTGGACCGCGCGGTCACCCGCGCCAACGAGGCGGTCTCCCGGGCGGAGTCGATCCGCAAGATCCGGGTGCTGACCACGGACTTCACGATCGAGAACGACTACCTCACGCCGTCGCAGAAGGTGAAGCGGGCCAAGGTGCTCGCCGACTTCGCCGACGAGGTCGAGAAGATCTACTCCTGACCAAACCGCCGTCCGGCGGGGGCCTCAGACCTGGTCCCCGCCGTTCGCGCGCGCCTCGGCGATGTCCTCGTGGTGGCGGATGACCTCCTCGACGATGAACTTGAGGAACTTCTCCGCGAAGACCGGGTCGAGCCCGGCCTCCTCGGCCAGAGCCCGGAGCCGGGCCACCTGGCGCTCCTCGCGCCGGGGGTCCGACGGCGGCAGGTCCATCTCGGCCTTCATCACGCCGACCTGCTGCGTGCAGCGGAACCGCTCGGCGAGCAGGTGCACCAGCGCGGCGTCGATGTTGTCGATCGTCGCGCGTGCCGAGCGCAGGGCGGCCGGCACGTCCTCGGGCTCGTTGCTGCGGTGGATCCCCGGGGTCGTCGTCATGCCGTGATCCTACGGAAGGGCGGGGGCCCGGCTCCCCTCCGCCCACGGGGCGGGAGGGGCCGTGCCGCGCGCCCACGGGCGGGAGGGCGCGTCCGTCCGGGCGGACGCGCCCTGCCCGGCCGCGAGGCGGGGGCCGGGTCGGCGCTGCCGGCTCCCTCGGCCCGGCTCAGCGGGGCTCGCTGAGCTCCTGACGACGCCCCACCCGGCTCCGCCCCTCCCGGTGCGGGTCGGCGCTCTGCGAGAACAGGTGGTCGTTCGGCGTCGCCGCGTCGTTCCAGCGCAGCAGCGCGCCGACACCGTCGGCCAGCTGGACGCTGGCCTCGTCGACCACCGTGATGCCCGCCCCCTGCGCGAGGGCAGCCCGACCGAGAGCCAGGTCGGCGCGGATCTCGTGCGGGGCCCGGGCGCCCATCTCGACGACGTCCGTGTGGTTGCCGATCTGCAGCGGGTCGTCGCCGCACCACATCTTCTTGCCTGCGAGGGACGACGGCGGACCCGCCACCGCCTCGGTGACCAGAAGCTCCGCCACCTGGCCGCGGCGAAGCACGTCGAGCACGCCGTCGCGGCCCGACACGGCCGCGCCGTCCTGCCCGTGGGCCTCGCGGAAACGGTCCAGGACGGCCTCGCGGCGGCGGAGCCGGAACTGGGTGAGCGCTGCCGCGACGTGGGCGTTCAGCGCATCGGCCTTCACGCCGTCGGCCCGCGAGCCGCCGTCGAAGGTCGCGAGGATCTCCGTGGCGCCCTGGCCGAGGGAGTCGGCGACCAGCGCCCGTGCGCGGACGTCGCCGGTGAGCAGCAGAAGCTCCGGACGTCGCTCGGCGACGATGCGGTCCAGCTCGGCCGCGACGACCTCCGCGTTGCGCTCCCAGGAGTCCTCCGCCCGCTTCTCGAAGCGGCGGTGGGACCATCCGCCCGTGTTGGCCTTCGTCAGCTCGTCGTGGCCGCCCTCGACGCGCACGAGGTCGGTGGCCACCTCCGTCGCGGAGGCGGACTCGAAGAGCGTGACGTCCGCGCCCGACCGGTCCACCGTGACGAGGAGGTAGCGCACGTGCTCGTCCGCCACGCGCGCCAGCGCGAGCGCGTTGACGCCGGAGTCGACGATCGCCTCGTCGAAGGCGGGCGGCGAGGCGAGCGTGCAGTCCAGCACCACCTCGTCGCGGGCGGCGACCAGGACCCTTCCGTGCTTGCCGGCCGCGTTGCTGATGGTCCGGATACGCTCACCGAGCGCCTCGAGGGTGGGTCCGTCGGCCCCCTGCTCCTCCAGGCTTCGCCGGAGGTCCTTCCACCGCGTGAGCACCGCCTGGTTCCCGGTCTCGCTCTCCCGCGTCGCGTCCATGACGACGGTGACAAGGGGGACGTCCTGGGGAAGGTTGGCGGTGATCCGGTCAAGTCGCATCGCGCACCTCGCTGTCTCGGGGTCGTGTGGTCCGTCCACTCTCGCTCACCCGGCGCCCGGACGCCACAGGTGCACGAAAGGCCGGCACCTTTACCGGTGCCGGCCTCTCGAAAACTGTGCTCGTACGCCCGTCAGGCGGACTTCTCGCGCGGCGCGCGCCGCTTGCTCGCCTTCTCGCGCGGCACGAGCGTCGGGTTCACGTTCTCCAGGACGACCTCGCGGGTGACGACGACACGGGCGACGTCGTCACGCGACGGCACCTCGAACATCACCTCGCGCAGGACCTCCTCCATGATGGCGCGCAGGCCGCGCGCGCCCGTGCCCCGCAGGAGTGCCTGGTCGGCGATCGCCTCGAGGGCGTCGTCCGTGAACTCGAGCTCCACGCCGTCGATCTCGAACATGCGCTGGTACTGCTTGACCAGGGCGTTGCGCGGCTCGGTGAGGATGCGCACGAGCGCGTCCTGGTCCAGCTTGCTCACGGTGGCCACGATGGGCAGCCGGCCCACGAACTCGGGGATGAGGCCGAACTTGTGCAGGTCCTCGGGCCGGACCTCGGAGAAGAGGTCGACCTCCTGGTCCGCGGAGCGCAGGGGCGCCCCGAAGCCGATGCCGCGCCGGCCGGCCCGGGCGGAGATGATCTCCTCCAGGCCCGCGAACGCACCGGCCACGATGAAGAGCACGTTCGTGGTGTCGATCTGCAGGAACTCCTGGTGCGGGTGCTTGCGCCCGCCCTGCGGGGGCACCGAGGCCTGGGTGCCCTCGATGATCTTCAGCAGCGCCTGCTGGACGCCCTCACCGGAGACGTCGCGCGTGATCGACGGGTTCTCGCTCTTGCGGGCGATCTTGTCGATCTCGTCGATGTAGATGATGCCCTTCTCGGCCTTCTTGACGTCGAAGTCGGCGGCCTGGATGAGCTTGAGGAGGATGTTCTCGACGTCCTCGCCGACATAGCCGGCCTCGGTCAGCGCCGTGGCGTCGGCGATGGCGAACGGGACGTTCAGCATCTTCGCGAGCGTCTGCGCCAGGTAGGTCTTCCCGGTGCCGGTGGGGCCGATCAGGAGGATGTTCGACTTCGAGATCTCGACGCCGGCGTCGTCCTGCCCCGCCGACTCGCGGGCCTGCACCCGCTTGTAGTGGTTGTAGACCGCCACCGCCAGCGACCGCTTCGCACGGTCCTGGCCGATGATGTACTCCTCGAGGAAGTCGTAGATCTCGCGCGGCTTCGGCAGGTCCACCAGGCCGAGCTCGCTGGCCTCCGCGAGCTCCTCGTCGATGATCTCGTTGCACAGGTCGATGCACTCGTCGCAGATGTACACGCCAGGACCTGCGATGAGCTTCTTGACCTGCTTCTGGCTCTTCCCGCAGAACGAGCACTTGAGCAGGTCCGCTCCGTCACCTGTGCGAACCACCGCGCTCCACCACCGTCTCGTCGTCTCTACTGTGCGCGCCGGAGTAATCGGCCCCGGCACCCCCATTCCACACCACGAGGTGTGGTCCTGTCCTGCGCGCCGCGCGGGCGCTTCACCGTACCCCGGAAACGGTGACGCCGGGCGCACCGCCCCGAGGGACGCGCACGCCCGGCGGTCCTGCGGGGCTCTCAGGCCTCGGTCAGCACGGGGGTCTTGCGCGACTCGAGGACCTGGTCGACCAGGCCGTACTCACGGGCCTGCTCGGCCGTGAGCATCTTGTCGCGCTCGATGTCGTTGCGGACCTGCTCCACCGGCGTGCCGGAGTGCCTGGCGAGGGTCTCCTCGAGCCACTCCCGCATGCGCAGCACCTCGTTGGCGTGGATCTCGATGTCCGAGGCCTGCGCGTAGCCACCGCCCTCCATCGCGGGCTGGTGAATCATCACGCGGGCGTTCGGCAGCGCGAGCCGCTTGCCGGGCGAGCCGGCAGCGAGCAGGACGGCAGCCGCCGAGGCGGCCTGGCCGAGGCAGACGGTCTGGATCTGCGGCTTGATGTACTGCATCGTGTCGTAGATCGCGGTCATGGCGGTGAACGAGCCGCCGGGCGAGTTGATGTACATGGTGATCAGCCCGTCCGGGTCCTGGCTCTCCAGGACCAGCAGCTGTGCCATGACGTCGTCGGCCGAGGCGTCGTCCACCTGCACGCCGAGGAAGATGATCCGGTCCTCGAACAGCTTGGTGTAGGGGTCCTGACGCTTGTAGCCGTAGGCGGTGCGCTCCTCGAACTGCGGAAGGACGTACCGCGAGGTCGGCATGGCCGGGGCGGTGGACGCCGGCATCCGGCCGGCCTGGGCGTAGAAGTTCGTGCTCACGGGTGCTCCTGGTGTGGTCGGGTCGGCGAGGTGCGGCGTCACTTGGTCTCGGACCCGCTGTTGCTGTCGGTGCCACCGCCACCGGGCACCGAGCGCGAGTGCTCGACGACGTGGTCGATGAAGCCGTACTCGAGGGCCTCCGGCGCCGTGAACCAGCGGTCGCGGTCGGCGTCCTTGTTGATCTGCTCCACGCTCTTGCCGGTCTGCTCCGCGGTCAGCTCGGCCAGGACGCGCTTCATGTGGAGGATCAGCTCGGCGTTGATGCGGATGTCCGTCGCGGTTCCGCCGATGCCGCCGGAGGGCTGGTGCATCATCACGCGGGCGTGCGGGGTGGCGAACCGCTTGCCCTTCGCGCCCGAGGAGAGCAGGAACTGACCCATCGAGGCCGCCATGCCCATCGCGACCGTGGCGACGTCGGGCTGGACGAACTGCATCGTGTCGTAGATCGCCATGCCCGCGGTGATGGAGCCGCCCGGGGAGTTGATGTAGAGGAAGATGTCCTTGTCCGGGTCCTCCGCGGCGAGGAGCATCATCTGGGCGCAGATGGCGTTGGCGTTGTCGTCCCGCACCTCCGAGCCGAGCCAGATGATGCGCTCCTTCAGGAGCCGGTTGTAGATGTTGTCGGTCAGGCCCATGCCGGCGGTCTCGGTCCTCGCCTGCGGCATCTTGTCGCTCACGTGCATGCTCCTTCTCGCCGTGCCCTGCGGCCACGGCCGTCTCGACCTGTGCTTGGTCCGGTCCGTCGACACTAACGCCGCCCGCCGACAGATCCTTGGCGCAGGCGGCCCTTTTCGCTCACGGCGCACGGCGGCGACCGGTGCCCGCGCCGGGTGCACCACGGGCCCGGCACCTTGCGGTGCCGGGCCCGTGACGTGGGGGGCGGGGACTACTCGCCCGCCTCCTCCGCAACCTTCTCGGTCTTCTTGGCGGTGGACTTCTTCGCCGCCTTCTTGGCCGGCTTCTTCTCCGCCTTCGGCTTGGGCTCCTCGGCCACCTCGGCCTGCTCGTCCGTCGTCGCCTCGGCGGGCTCCTCCGGGGAGGCAGCCGACTCGGCGCTCTCGGCCGACTCGGGGCTCTCCGGGCTCTCGGCCGACTCCGGGCTCTCGGGCGACTCGGCGCTCTCAGCCGACTCCGGGCTCTCGGTCGACCCCGCCTCGCCCTCGGGGCCTGCGGCGTCGAGCTCGTCGGAGCCGATGTACTCGCTCAGGTCGACCTCGTTGCCCTCAGAGTCCTTGACGCTCACCTGGCGCAGCGCGACGGCCAGCGCCTTGTTGCGCGCGATCTCGCCCATGAACGCCTGGATCTGGCCGGTCTGGGAGGCCGCCTGGATGAACTGGTTCGGCTCCATGCCGTACTGCTGGGCGCTGGAGACGAGGAACTCGAGCAGCTCGTTCTGCGTGACGCCGACGCTCAGCTGGTCCACGAGAGTGTCCAGCAGCATCTGGTCGCGCAGGAGGTCGGTGATCTCCTCGCGGACCTCCTCGCCGTGGGGGTCCCCCGCCTCCTTGCCCTCGGCCTCGAGGTGGCGGCCGATCTCCGCCTCGACGACGCCGGAGGGAACGGGGATCTCCACGTCGCCACGCAGGCGCTCGAGGAGCAGGTCCCGCGCCTGGACGGCCTGGTCGGACGCCTTGTCCTTCGCGGCCTGGCCACGCAGGTCCTCGAGCAGCTCGTCGATGGTGTCGAACTCGGAGGCGAGCTGGGCGAACTCGTCGTCCGCCTCGGGAAGCTCGCGCTCCTTGACGGCGGTCGGGGTGACGGTGACCTCGGCCTCCTCGCCGGCGTGCTCGCCGCCGGCCAGGGATGCGGTGAACGTGGTGGTCTCGCCGGCGGTCAGGCCGGTCAGGGCCTCGTCGAGCCCGTCGAGCATGTTCCCCGCACCGATCTGGTAGGAGACGCCGGAGACCGAGTCGATCTCCTCGTCGCCGATCTTGGCGGAGAGGTCGATGACGACGAAGTCGCCGTCCTGCGCGGGCCGGTCGACGCCGACGAGGGTGCCGAAGCGCTCGCGCAGCTCGTCGAGCTTGGCGGTCACGTCGTCGTCGGCCACGGCCGCCTCGTCGACGGTGATCTCGAGACCGTCGAGCGCCGGGAGGGTGATCTCCGGGCGGACGTCGACCTCGGCCTCGAAGACCAGCTGGCCGCCCGGCGTGCCGGTGACCGCGGGGATCTCGGTGACGTTGATGCTGGGCTGCCCCATGGGGCGAACCTCGGTCTCGGCGACCGCCTGGTTGTAGAAGCCGGGGACGGCGTCGTTGACGGCGTGCTCGATCACCGCGGCGCGGCCGACGCGCTGCTCGAGGACGCGCGGGGGCACCTTGCCCTTGCGGAAGCCGGGCACGTTGACCTGCTCGGCGATGTGGGAGTAGGCGTGGTCGAGGCTCGGCTTGAGCTCGTCGTACGACACCTCCACGGTCAGCTTGACCCGGGTGGGCTCAAGGTTCTCGACGGCGCTCTTCACTGCGGTGCTCTCCACTCATCGTGACGGTTCGGTCTGGCCCCGCCCCGAGGAGGCGGCGCGAAGTTCTTGCGTGCTCCCGACATGACATCGAGGCGCACAGACCGACCAATCCTAGGGCACGCAGCCGTCCGCGGGCACACGGGGCCCGGACGGCTGCTCCGAGCTCCGACCAGCGTCCGGCTCAGGCGTCGACCGGAGTCGGCTCAGGCGTTGACGAGCGTCCGGCGGGCCCGGCGGCGCGCGGCACGCATGGAGGGGTTGTCGATCTCCTCGCCCCGCGCGGCGAGCCAGGCCGCCCAGTCGGTCACCTCCGGGTGACGGCGGAGCAGAGCGCGCCTCTCCCGCTCGGTCATGCCGCCCCAGACACCGAACTCAGTCGCGGTGTCGAGGGCTTCCGCAAGGCAGGCCTCACGCACCGGGCAGCTGAAGCACAGCTCCCGGGCGGTGCGCTGTGCGGCACCTCGGACGAAGAGGGCGTCGGGGGCCTGCTGTGCGCAGGCCGCGCTCGCGGTCCAGCTACGGTCTTCGGACATCAGGGGTCTCCTGTTCAAGGGGCGGCGAGGGGGGCGCCTGCCCGTCGACACGTGACGCTAACGCTGTGACAGCATTCACGGAATACTTGAACCGTAAATGCACAACTGAGACGGGATTCCGCGCACGCGCGAACCAGGCGTGCAACGATCCGGACCGCTTTGAAGAAGAATTCCCGCGACCGCCCGACGGCCAGGGCTGCTGCTGCTCCACGTCGTTGCGCCAGCGGGCCTCGCAAGAAGTCGGGATGGCGGGATTCGAACCCACGACCTTCCGCTCCCAAAGCGGACGCGCTACCAACCTGCGCCACATCCCGTCGCACCACCGTCGGCGCGCCAGTGGGCATTCTACGGCCGCCGGCGGCGACCCGGCGCACGCCGTCGACGTGCGACCGCCCTCACCCTGCAGCGGGTCACACCTGCGGACAGGATCTGGTTAGAATCCTCGTGCGGCTCCGGCCCGCGCGGGTGTAGCTCAATGGTAGAGCCTCTGCCTTCCAAGCAGATGGTGCCAGTTCGATTCTGGTCACCCGCTCCACAGCGATCAGGCGCCACGCGCCGTCACGGCACGGCGCCACTGCGCCCTCACTACGACCACGGCGGCTCGGGGCGAGCTCCGGCGGCGGCAAGGAAGCGGTCGTGGAATCGTGCCCACTGCTCCCCAACGCACCTCGGCGAGGACGTCGAGGCCCCGTTCTCGCCCGACTCAGCGCCGGCAGTCGCCGCCCGGTCCTCGCCCAGGACGGCAACGGCCCCCTCACCGGATCGGTGAGGGGGCCGTCAGGGTCCGTGGCGAGGATCAGTCCTCGACCAGCATGCCCTTCTGGTAAGCCTTGGCCAGCCGCCGCGGCACCTTGACCTCGCGGCCCTGCACGCGGACGGCGACGAGCTCGGTGAGCTCAGCCTTCCACTGGGACCGGCGAGAGCGGGTGTTGCTGCGGGACATCTTGCGCTTGGGAACTGCCATGCCCTTGCCGCTCCTTCCGTACGTAGAGGGATATTGCCGACGTATACCCTCCCACGAGGCAGGGGCGTCAGACCAACCGGAGCAGTCTAACCCAGGTGTGAGATCGCCCGCCGCCGTCGGACGGCACCCGCGGGCGCCCACCGGTGTGAGATCCGTCGCGCCGGGGCGGGATACTGCCCCGATGAGCGACCTCAGACCTGCCCGCGGCGCCGACGTCCGCACCGAGACCGAGATACGCCGCTCACGGTTCATCGCGCTGGTCCGGCGGGCGGACGGGGAGGACGAGGCACGCGCCCTGGTGACCGAGGCCCGCGCCACCTTCCCGGACGCGCGGCACCACTGCTCCGCGTTCATCGTCGACGTGGACGGAGCCAACCGCGTCGAGCGGTCCTCCGACGACGGCGAGCCCGCCGGGACCGCCGGCATGCCGATGCTCGAGGTGCTCCGCGGCTCGGGCCTGACGAACGTCGTCGCCGTCGTCGTCCGCTACTTCGGCGGCATCAAGCTCGGCACCGGTGGCCTCGTGCGGGCGTACTCCGAGGCGGTCCAGGGCGCGCTTGCCGTGACCCCGCGGGTCCGGGCGGAGGCTCTCGGCCTGTGGACGGTGGACGTCGGCCACGCCGACGCGGGCCGGCTGGAGGCCGAGCTGCACGCGCGGGGAGTCGGCATCACGGACGTCGGCTACTCGGCCGCCGGGGTGCGGTTCACCCTCGCCGCGGCCGACGGCGACCAGCTCGCGGGCACCCTCGCCGCGCTGACCTCCGGGGCCGCGACCCCGGTGGCCGCCGGCACGGCCGTCGTCGAGCATCCGGTCCCCTAGTGCGGCCAGGAGGCCGTCATCCCGACCCGCGCGCCCGGGCAGTGCGACAGGCTTGGCCGATGACGACCCTGGCCTCGCCCTCTGCGCTCCCCCACCGCCGTCGGGCGTGGCTCCTCGGCGTGGCCGTCCCGCTGGCCGTGACCACCCTTGCCTGGACCCTGGTGATCTCCTGGCTGCCGCGCCTGCCGCGGTACGTCGCGCTCCACTGGGGGCCCGGCGGGATCGTCGACCGGGTCGGCTCCGTGGCGGAGCTGCTCAGGACCACGGCGATCGTCGGAGGGATCACGGTGGCCGTCCTCGCGGTGCTCTCGCTCACCGTCGGGCGGACGGCCCTGACCCGGCGCACGGTGCTCGGCCTCGCGGCGGGAACGGCTGTGCTCTTCGGCGGCATGCTCGTCACCGTGGTCGGCATCCAGGTCGACGCGCCGGACGCGACGGCCGCCGCCCCGCCCGACCTCGGGCTCACCGTCAGCGTGGTGGCCGCCGTGCTCGTCGGCATCGCGGCGGGAGCGCTCGCCGGCCCTGACCCGGAGCTGCCCGCCACCGAACCGCTCCCCGCCTCCGCCCCGCGGACCCCGCTCGCCGCCAACGAGCGCGCGGTGTGGATCCGCACGACGGGACCGAGCGCGGCCCTGGTGCACTGGGGCGGCGTGCTGCTGGCCGTGTACATCGGCCTCGTCGCATGGACGGCGGTCGTGGCTCAGAGCTGGTTCGTCGCGGCCGTGATGTTCGCGGTCCTTCCCGTGGTGCTCACCATGCTGGTGTGGCAGGTGCGCGTGGACACCACCGGGATCACCGCGCGCGGCGCACTCGGCTGGCCACGCCGGCACGTGCCCGCCAGCGAGGTCGTGGTCGCCAGGACCCGGCAGGTCTCCCCGTTCAACGACTTCGGTGGGTGGGGGCTGCGCGTCGCGCCGGACGGGACCGTCGGCGTGGTGGTCCGGGCGGGCGTCGCCGTCGACGTCGAGCGCACCGGCGGCCGCCGTCTGGTCGTCACCGTGGACGACGCGCCCACCGGCGCGGCCCTGCTGAACGCCTGTGCCGAGCGGGCGCGGCACGCCGAGGACCTCCCTCCCGGCTGACGGCCCCACGGCCCGCGCCGTGCGCGCCGGACCGCCGTGCATGTGACGCGCCGCACGCGCTAGGGTGATTGAGGCTTCAAGATCGCCGCGCGAGCGCACAGAGAGAGGACGTTGCCGTGAGCACCATGCTCCCCGTCCGCCCGTGCCGCCTGCGCTGCAGGCTCTGTCGTTAGAGCGCCCGGCTCAAGCGTGCGGCCACGACCGCATGCCAGGCGCTCACGACCTTCGACAACCGGATCCGCCGGACCCCCTGCACGCCTCCCACCACGCAAGGAGAGATGAACACCCATGGCCACGGTCTACGAGGACGTCACCCAGCTCATCGGCCGCACCCCGCTGGTGCGCCTGAACAGGATCACGGACGGCGCGGGCGCCACCGTGCTCGCCAAGCTCGAGTTCTACAACCCCGCCAACTCCGTCAAGGACCGCATCGGCGTCGCGATCGTCGACGCCGCGGAGGCCTCCGGCGAGCTGAAGCCCGGCGGCACGATCGTCGAGGCCACCTCGGGCAACACCGGCATCGCGCTCGCGATGGTCGGCGCGGCCCGCGGCTACAAGGTGGTGCTCGCGATGCCCGCCTCCATGTCGAGCGAGCGCAAGGCGCTGCTCCGCGCCTTCGGCGCCGAGCTGATCCTCACCGAGCCGGCGGGCGGCATGAAGGGCGCCGTCGAGAAGGCGAACGAGATCGCCGCCGAGCGCGAGGGCGCCATCCTGGCACGCCAGTTCGCCAACCCCGCGAACGTGGAGATCCACCGCCGGACCACCGCCGAGGAGATCTGGAACGACACCGACGGCCAGGTGGACGCCGTCGTCGCGGGCATCGGCACCGGCGGGACGATCACGGGCGTGGGGCAGGTGCTCAAGGAGCGCAAGCCCGACGTGAAGATCTTCGCCGTCGAGCCCGCCGAGTCCCCCATCCTCAACGGTGGGCAGCCCGGACCCCACAAGATCCAGGGCATCGGGGCCAACTTCATCCCCGAGATCCTCGACACCGAGATCTACGACGAGGTTCTCGACATCGACGCGGAGACGTCCGTGAGGTGGGCCCGTCGCGCCGCCACCGAGGAGGGCCTGCTCGTGGGCCTGTCCTCCGGGGCCGCCCTGGCCGCCGCCGTGCAGGTGGCGCAGCGTCCCGAGATGGCCGGCAAGACCGTCGTGGTGGTCATCCCGTCCTTCGGCGAGCGCTACCTGTCCACGATCCTCTTCGAGGGTCTGGTCGACTGACCGTGCACGACTCTCGCGTGCCGCTCCGCCAGCTGCTGCTGGAGGACCTCCAGGCTGCGCGCCGCCGTGACCCGGCGGCGCGCACCCTGGTGGAGGTCGCCCTGGCCTACCCCGGCGTGCACGCGCTGTGGGCGCACCGCCTGGCGCACCGCGTGTGGCACGCCAACCCGATGCTCCGGCTGCCCGCCCGCCTGCTGTCGCAGGCGGCGCGGGCCGCCACGGGCATCGAGATCCACCCGGCGGCCGTCCTGGGACGTCGGCTGTTCATCGACCACGGCATGGGCGTCGTGATCGGCGAGACGGCCGAGGTCGGCGAGGACGTCGTGATGTTCCACGGCACCACGCTCGGCGGGACGTCGATGAGCCGCGGCAAACGGCACCCCACCGTGGGCGACCGCGTGATGATCGGCGCCGGCGCGAAGGTCCTGGGACCGGTGCGCGTCGGCTCCGACGCGCGTGTCGGCGCCAACGCCGTCGTGGTCAAGGACGTCCCGCCCGGCGCTGTCGCCGTCGGGGTGCCGGCCCGTCCCCGGCCCGCTCCCCCCGCCACCGTCCACGACCCCTGGTCCGATCCCGCCCTCTACATCTGACGACGGCGGAGCGTTCCGACTAGGCCGGGCGCGGCGCCCGCTGGCACCGCGGGCACCAGAACAGCCGGCGGCCCTGCATGAGCGACTCGGCCACCCGCGTCCCGCAGACCAGGCACGGGGTGCCCGAGCGGTGGTAGACGTACCAGCGGTCCTCCTCGTCCCGGCGGTCCTCCGGGCGGGTGGTCACGATGCGGCCGGTCGCCACGCCGTCGGCCATGAGCTCGGCGAGGTCCGCCCACATCCGCCGCAGCCGCGCCGCGGGCACGTCCCGGCCGAGCCGGAGCGGGTGCACGCGGGCCCGGTAGAGGGCCTCGGCACGGTAGATGTTCCCCACGCCCGCGATCACGGCCTGGTCCATCAGCAGCTCCCCCACCGCACGACGGCGGGCCCGCACGCCGTCGACGAACACCTCCGCGTCACCGTCGGGACGCAGCGGGTCCGGCCCCAGGCGCGCGTGGACGGCCGCCTTCTCCTCCTCCGTGACCACCTCGCAGGCGGTGGGGCCGGTCAGGTCGGCGACCCCGTGGTCGCCCAGGAGGCGCACCCGCACCGCACCGCGCGGCTCGGGCGGTGACCACTGCCCCACCGCGACGCCGTTGCCGGGATCCGGGGCGAGCGCCGTCTCCTCCTCGGACACGCGGCGGCGGGGCGCGCCGATCGCGTGCGGGGCGGAGAAGCTCTCGTCCCCGGCGAAGGTCCAGGAGCCGTAGAGGCCCAGGTGGATGCGGAGCCAGCGAACCGGCCCGTGGTCGCCGTCGACGGAGGCGCCGCCGGAGGGCTCGCCGTCGGAGGCGCCGCTGGAGGGCGCGCCGTCGGCGGAGGCGCCGTCGGGCGAGAACCCGAGAAAGAGCTGCTTGCCGTGCGCCTCGGTGACGGTGAGCACGTGGCCGTCCAGCAGGGCGGCGCCGGCAGCGAACCGCCCCTGCGGCGAGGTGACGGACAGCTGGTGGCCGCCGAAGAGCTCTCGGAACGCGTGGGCGAGGCGGTGGACGGTGTGACCCTCAGGCACGCGGACCTGCCACGGGCGCCTGCCAGCGGGACGGCGCGTCCCACAGGGCGCGCTCGAGGTCCACGCGGACCGGGACGAAGGGCGTGAGGGGCGTGCCCTCGGCGCGGTAGTGCTCCAGGGCGCGCTCGCGCAGCTGCCTCGGCAGCGTCCCGTCGGCACGCACCACACGCCACCACGGCACCTCCGCCCCGAAGGCCGCCATGACGGATCCCACATGACGGGGGTGCCCGTGCCCGCTGACGGCACGGACCGCCTCCGCGACGAGGCCGTACGTGGTCACCGCGCCGCTCGGCACCTGGTCGGCGACGTCGAGCACGAGCTCCGCGAGCTCCGTCCGGTCCTGGTTCACCCCCGTATCATCGCAAGCACCATGACAGCGCACACCACCGACGTCCCCGAGCCCGCCGCGCACTCCTACCGCTGCGAGCACTGTGACGACTCCGTCCCCCACGAGCACCTCGACGTCAAGGCGCTCGTGGAGTCCTCGCGCGACCGGGCACGCGCGCGTGCGACCCGGATGGCGGTCGTCGGCGCGGCGGCCCTGGTGGCGACGGCGGTCCTGGCCTCGGTCGTCGACGGTCCGGCTCTCGCGCTCGCCGCCGTGGGCCTGTCGGCGCTGGGCTGGGTCCTCGTCACCGCGCTCGCGCTCGTCGTCGCCGGCGCGGCCCGGCGCCGGACGTCCGACGCCCGCGCCGTCGTGGCGGCGGCCCTCACCTCCGCCGGCCTGACCCCGCTCGCGGCCCTGCTCGTCGCCCTGCTCGCGGGCGGGTGGACCGGGGCGCTCGTCGCGGGGGCCACCTGGCTCGCCGCCGGAGCAGTCACGGCGCTGGTGCGCGCCCGCACGTGGGGCACGCTGCTGCTCACTCCCGGCGAGGCCGGGGAGAACGCCCGCGCACGGGCGGTGGCCGAGCGCGGCGCCGACAGGCCGGGCGAGCTGCGCCGCTGGCTGGTCCAAGGTCTTCTCGTGGCCGCGGCCGTGGCGCTCCTGAGCGTGGTGCCGGCGACCGTCATCGTCCTCGTCCCCCTCGCCGTCGTCGTCGCCGCCCGCACCGCCGCGGTGAGCCGCTGACGCGAAAAGCGCTCGTCAGCACGGCGCCCGTCCTGCCACGCTGGCCGCATGACAGACTCCGTGACCACGACGGTCACCTCCCGCGCCGACGCCCCCGACGCCACCCCGCGCACCGTGGGTGCCCCTGACATCCCGCCGCTGCCGGCCGGCTACCGGCTCGCCGAGCTCGACGACGTCGCCGACCGTGCCGCCATGACCGACGTCGACCGGTGGGCCTTCGCCTACGAGCTGACCCCCGAGGACGAGGCCGCGGCGGTCTGGGAGCTGGAGCCGGGCCGCACCGTCGGCGTGTGGGACGAGCGCGACCCTGCCGCGCGCCGCCTCGCCGCGATCCACTCCTCCTTCGCGTTCCAGCTGCCCGTCCCCGGCGGGGTGCGCCTGCCGACCGCAGGTCTCACCTGGGTGGGCGTCCACCCCGGGCACCGGCGCCGGGGCCTGTCCCGGGCGATGGTCACCGCCCACCTGGCCCGTTCGCTGGGGCGCGGGGAGGTCGTCTCGGCGCTCTACGCCGCCGAGACCGGCATCTACGGACGCTACGGCTACGGCGTCGCGACGCAGCACGCCACGGCCAAGGTGGCCCGCGGTGCCGAGCTGCGCACGGTGCCCGGGGCCGAGGACCTGGTCGTCGAGCTGGACCGCGTCGACCCCGCCCGCCACGGCGACGTCGTCGAGCGGGTGCACGGCGCCGTCGACCGGCCGGGCTGGATCCGGCGCGCGAGCGAGGCGCTGCGTGCCGGGCACCTGGTCGACTGGCCCAGCGCCAGGAAGGACGCCGAGGGCCTGCGGATCGCCGTCGTCCGGACCGCCGGCGGCGAGCCGCGCGGCTACGCGCTGTTCCGCCGCAAGGGCGACTGGGCCGACACCGGCCAGCCACAGGGCACGGTGACGATCCGGGAGTCCGTCGCCCTCGACGCCGCGGCCGCGCGGGCGCTGTGGGGCACGCTCACGGACCTGGACCTCATGGTGAGCGTCCGGACGGGGCGCCTCGCCGTGGACGACCCGCTGCTGCACATGCTCACCGACCTTCGCGGCGCCCAGGTGCGCCTGCACGACGGCATGTGGCTGCGCCTGCTCGACGTCGGCGCGGCGCTGGCCGCCCGCCGTTACGCGGCCGAGGTGGACGTCGTCCTGGAGGTGCGGGACGAGCTCCTGCCCGCGAACGCGGGCCGTTGGCACCTGCGCGGCTCGCCCGCCAGGGCGACGGCGGGGCGCACCGGGGAGCCCGCCCACCTCGCCCTCGACGTCGCGGACCTCGCCTCCGCCTACCTCGGCGGGGTGTCGCTGGCGGCGCTGGCGGGCGCCGGGAGGGTGACAGAGCTGAGGCCCGGCGCCCTCGCCCCGGCCTCCACCGCGCTCGGCTGGCCGCTGGCCCCGGCGATCAGCTGGGGCTTCTAGCGGCCGTTCTCGAACGCGGCGACGAGGTCGATCCGGCGCTGGTGGCGCTCGTCGCCGGAGAAGGGCTCCGCGAGGAAGGCCTCGACCAGCTCGATCGCCTCGTCGACGGAGTGCTGGCGCGCCCCGACGGCGACCACGTTGGCGTCGTTGTGCGCGCGGGCCAGGGTGGCCGTCTCGGTGTTCCACGCCAGCGCGGCACGCACGCCCACCACCTTGTTGGCGGCGATCTGCTCGCCGTTGCCCGAGCCGCCGAGGACGATCCCGAGGGAGCCGGGGTCGCCGACGGTGGCCTGCGCGGCGGCGAAGCAGACCGGCGGGTAGTCGTCCAGGGCGTCGTACTCGTGGGCGCCGTGGTCGACGACCTCGTGGCCCGCGGCCCGCAGGTGCTCGACGAGGGCTGACTTCAGCTCGAACCCGGCGTGGTCCGCGGCGATGTGGATGCGCATGCGGTCATTGTGCCAATACCGACGGCACCGTCGTGGCGGCTGCCCGGTCACCGTCACGGGGCGCCCGGCGCTCGAGAACCGGGCACGCGCCGCCCCGGACGGCCGCGCAGGCGCGCCGTCGGCCCGGCCCGGGGCGTTCCGCGGTGTCGGGGGGCTGCCGTAGGGTCGGAGGATGACCACGACCAACGTGAGCGAGACCACTCCCGGCATGACGGACGCGGAGGCGATGGACCCCTCCGTCCGTGTGCAGGACGACCTCTTCCGGCACGTCAACGGCACCTGGCTGGCCAAGCACGTGATCCCCGCGGACCGTGCGCGCGACGGCGCCTTCTACGCCCTGCGGGACCTGAGCGAGGTGCGGGTGCGCGCCATCGTCGAGGCGGCCGCGTCCGGCGACGCGGGCGGCGGCAACCCGGACAACGCCCGCAAGATCGGGGACCTGCACTCCTCGTTCATGGCCACGGAGCGGATCGAGGCCCTCGGCACGGGGCCGCTGCGCGCGGACCTGGACCTCCTCACCGCCGCCCTGGACAAGGACGCGCTGACCCGCGCGATGGGCACGCTGCAGCCCACCGGGGTGACCGGCGCGGTCGGCTACGGGGTCGACACCGACCTGAACGACCCGGAGCGCTACGTCGTGTTCTTCTTCCAGTCCGGGCTGGGCCTGCCGGACGAGTCCTACTACCGCGAGGACGCCCACGCCGAGACCCGCACGGCCTACGTGGCGCACGTGGCCGCGATGCTCGCCCTGACCGGTCTGGTCAGCGAGGACGAGGCCATGGGGGCCGCGGAGCGGGTGATGAAGGTCGAGACCACCCTCGCGGCCGGGCACTGGGACAAGGTCCGGTCCCGTGAGGCCGACCAGATCAACAACCCCATGGGCTGGGACGAGGTGGTCGCCGCCGCCCCGGGCTTCGACTGGGACCTGTGGCGGGAGTCCACCGGCGTGCCGGAGAGCGCGTTCGAGCGCCTCATCGTGGCCATGCCGTCCTATCTCACCGACTTCGCCCGCGCCTGGGAGTCGCTCGACGTCGACTCGCTGCGGATGTGGCTGACCTGGCAGGTGGTGCACGCACGTGCCCCGTACCTGCCGGCCGCGTTCGTCGACGAGAACTTCGACTTCTACGGCCGCACCCTCACCGGCGCGGAGGAGCTGCGCGAACGGTGGAAGCGCGGTGTCGCGCTCGTCGAGAGCGCGCTCGGCGAGGCGGTCGGCGAGCTGTACGTCGCCGCGCACTTCCCGCCCGAGCACAAGGCCGCCATGCAATGCCTGGTGGACAACCTCATCGCCGCCTACCGCGAGTCGATCTCCGCGCTGGACTGGATGGGCGAGGAGACGAGAGCGCGCGCCCTGGCCAAGCTCGAGGCGTTCACCCCCAAGATCGGTTACCCCGACAAGTGGCGGGACTACTCCGCCCTCGAGATCGACGCGCAGGATCTTCTCGGCAACGTGCGAGCGGCGAACCTCTTCGAGGAGCGTCGCGACCTGGCCAAGCTCGGCAAGCCGATGGACCGCGACGAGTGGTTCATGCCGCCGCAGATGGTGAATGCGTACTACAACCCGACGATGAACGAGATCGTCTTCCCCGCCGCGATCCTCCAGCCGCCCTTCTTCGACCCGGAGGGCGACGACGCCTGGAACTACGGCGGGATCGGCGCCGTGATCGGTCACGAGATCGGGCACGGCTTCGACGACCAGGGCTCGAAGTACGACGGCACCGGGCGGCTCACCGACTGGTGGACGCCGGAGGACCGTGCGGAGTTCGAGAAGCGGACCAAGGCCCTCATCGGGCAGTACGACGCCTACTCCCCCGCACAGCTCGACGGCAGCCACCACGTCAACGGTGCCCTGACGATCGGCGAGAACATCGGCGACCTCGGTGGCCTGTCCATCGCGATCAAGGCCTACGACATCGCCCTGCGCCAGCAGGGCCTCGACGGCGTCGCGGACGCGCCCGTCGTGGACGGCCTGACCGGGCTGCAGCGGGTGTTCCACTCCTGGGGCCGGATCTGGCGCTCGAAGTCACGGGACGCCGACGCCATCCTGCTGCTGAGCATCGACCCCCACTCCCCCGCTGAGTTCCGGTGCAACGGGGTCGTGCGGAACATGGACGCCTTCCACGAGGCGTTCGACGTCCGCCCGGGTGACGCGCTCTACCTGCCGCCCGAGGAGCGCGTGCGCATCTGGTGAGGTGAGCGCCCGGGCGTGCGGTCCGCCGCACGCCCGGACGTGCCTCCCACCAAGCGCGCCGGGCAGCCGATCCTTGCCGGCGCCCCGCGGGGTCGTCAGCCGATCCTGGTCGAGGGCCCCGGCGCGCCTGAGCGGCGCTCGAGGAGCACGGCCACGACGGCGACGCCCAGCCCGGCCAGCGCCAGGAGCGACCCGGCCCAGGCGGGCGCCAGGTAACCGAGCCCGGCCGCGATGACGACGCCGCCGACCCAGGCCCCCAGCGCGTTACCGATGTTGAGCGCGCTGTGGTGCAGGGCGGCGCCCAGCGACGGGCCCTCGCGGGAGACGTCGAGCAGCCGGGTCTGCAGCGCCGGGCCGATGAGCTGGCTGCCGACGGAGACGAGCAGCACCATCAGGTACGCGCTCACCGGCCCGCGCACGACCGCCGCGAAGGCCGCGAGGCTCACGGCCATCGCGACCAGCCCGGCGATGATCGAGCCGTGCACGGACCGGTCGGCCAGCCGCCCGCCCAGCAGCGTGCCGAGCGTCATACCGACGCCGAACACGAACAGCACCCACGGCACGTCGGTCTCGGCGATGCCGGCGACCTCGGTCATCGTGGGGGTGATGTAGCTGTACACGGCGAACATGCCGCCGAAGCCGACCGCGCCCGTCGCCACGGCCAGCCAGAGCTGGAGGGAGCGCAGCGCGGTCAGCTCGCGCCGCGCTGTCGCACCCGCGCGCACGGCCACCGGCGGGACCCAGCGCCAGATGGCCACCGCGGCGAGGACGGCCACCGCCGTGACGAGCCAGTACAGCGAGCGCCAGCCCCACGCCTGCCCCATCGCGGTGGACAGCGGCACACCGAGCATCGTGGCCACGGTCAGGCCGACCATCACCAGCGAGACGGAGCGGGCGCGGCGCTGCGGCGGGGAGACGGCGGAGGCGACGACCGCGGCGATGCCGAAGTAGGCACCGTGCGGCACGCCGGCGAGGAAGCGGGCCGCGAGCGCCGTCGGGAGCGTCGGTGCGAGCGCGGAGAGCGCGTTGCCGACGGCCAGCGCCAGGGCCAGGGCCACGAGCAGCCCGGTGCGAGGGGCACGGGAGGAGGCGAGCACGATCGCCGGCGCCCCGACGACCACGCCCAGCGCGTACGCAGAGACGAGGTGGCCGGCCTGGGGGATGGTGGCCGCGAAGGTCTCCGCCACCTGCGGCAGCAGGCCCATGGTGGCGAACTCGGTGGTGCCGATCGCGAAGCTGCCCACCGCCATGCCGAGCAGGGCGAGGGCGAGCGGGCGGGGCTGGAGGACGCCGGTGAGGGTCGGGCTCACGCGAGGTCGTACGCTGCGCGACGCACCGAGAAGGAGTAGCCGCTGGTGTCGTGGCGGCAGGACATGCCGGTCTCCTCGGAGAGGCAGGTGAAGCCGTCGACGCTCTCCTCCTGGCCGTAGCCCAGCGCGGGCGTCCCGGCGGCGTCGATCGTGAGGTCCTGGCCGGAGGTGTCGCACACGAGCGAGGACCCCTCGGCGGTCACCTGCAGAAAGTGCCCGACCTTGCCGTCGCACCTCTCGACCTCGGCGGCGGGGATCTTGTCGGCGTACTCGAAGGTGGCGATGCCGCACAGGGCGCGCTCGTCGTCGACCGTGCACGCGATGTTGCCGCTCGGGCTGACGAAGTCCCACGCCACGTCTGTGAGGTCCTCCCCGGTGGGTGCCTCCGTGGGGTCCTCGGTGGGCCCGGTCGCGGTCGTCCCCGAGGGCGTCGCGGTGCCGCTGGTGGCCGCGGTCGTGGCTTCGGGTGCGGAGGACCCGGTGAACCGCACCGCGAGCAGGACCGCGAAGGCGACGACGAGCAGTGCCGAGATGACGACGACGGCACGCTCGCCACCGCTCAGCCTGCTCCGACCTGCCTGCGCCATTCGACCGCTCCTTCTCGTCCTCGGGGGCGCAGACACGCTACGCCATCGCGACAGGCCGGCGGCCTGCCGTCCGTGCCCGCCGTCCGCAACCGCCCCTGCGCGTCGACCCCGCGCGCCGGCGGTACGCGAGCCCGTGATCCGCGCCGCTACCCGCGCACCGCCTGCGACGTCACGCCGGCCGGCGTGATCAGTCGAAGATCGGCCCCTGGGTGCGGGTGCGCTTCATCTCGTAGAACCCGGGCGTCGAGGAGACGAGCAGTGCGCCGTCCCACAGCCGGCCGGCCGCCTCGCCCTTCGGCGCGGGCGTGACGACGGGGCCGAAGAAGCCGACGCCGTCGACGGCGACGACAGGGGTGCCGACCTCGTCGCCGACCAGGTCGAGCGCCGCCTGGTGGGAGGCGCGCAGCGAGTCGTCGAGCTCGTCGGACGTCGCGTACCGGGCGAGCTCTGCGGGCAGCCCCACCTCGGCGAGCGCCTCGTCGATGACGGCGGGCAGGTCCTCGCCCCGACCGCCGGGGTGGATCCGGGTGCCGAGCGCGTCGTACAGCGGCTTGAGCACCTGCTCGCCGTGCTGCTCGCGCGCCGCGTTGACCACGCGCACCGGGCCCCACGCGCGCTCCATCAGCGCCGCGTAGTCCTCCGGCAGGTCACGGCCCTCGTTGAGCACCGACAGGCTCATGACGTGCCAGCGCACGGTCACGTCCCGGACCTTCTCGACCTCGGTCATCCAGCGGGAGGTCATCCAGGCCCACGGGCACATGGGGTCGAACCAGAAGTCGGCGGTGGCACGGGAGTTGGTCGTCTCGGTCATACCGCCATCGTACGGACGACGGCGGACGACATCGTCGTGGGGCCCGGCACACACCCGGTGCCCCGGGGCCAGGTCCCCGGACCCGCCTCGGTGCGTCTCCCGCGCCCACGCATGGGCGGCGGCCGGTCCCGGCCAAGCACGAGCGGGGTCGGTCCCCGGCCGGCCCTGTGCTGAGATGTGGGGGTGCTCGTGACCGTCACCTACCTGCAGGCGACCGATCCCGCCACGCTCGCCCCGCCGTCGTCCCCGCGGCCCTCCTCGTTCACGCTCGAGCGGGTCAGCGAGCCGGACCCCCGTCTCAACAGCCGCCTGTACTGCGCCGTCGGGGCGGGGTGGAGCTGGACCGACCGCCTGGGGTGGCCGCCGGAGGAGTGGGCGCGGTGGCTGGCGGTGCCCGGCCGGGAGACGTGGGTGGCACGCGTCGACGGCGAGATCGCCGGCTACGCGGAGCTCGCGGGCGAAACCCGCGACTCGGCCGCCGACGGTGGCACCGAGGTGGAGATCGTCTACCTCGGGCTGCTCCCCGCCTTCACCGGCCGCGGACTGGGCGGGCACCTGCTCGCCGACGTCCTGGTGCGGGCCTGGGCACTGCCGGAGCGCTGGCCCGGGCTGCCGCCGGCCACCCGGGTGTGGCTGCACACCTGCAGCCTCGACAGCCCGCACGCGCTGGCGAACTACCGGGCGCGCGGTCTGGAGGTCTACCGCACCGAGCGGCTCGAGCGGCGCGTGGCGCTGCCGTCCTCCTGACGGCTGAGGGCAGCGGCCTGACGGCTCAGGGCATCGGTGAGCCAGGACCCACCAGGTCCTCGCCCTCGCCCTCCGGCCTCAGCTGCTCCTGGTGGTCGGGCGTGCCGGGCTGGTGGGCGGCGTCCACGTCCGCCTCGGCCAGCTCCTCGTCGTCGGGCCGGGTGTGCTCGAGGTTCTCGGCGGCGGCGTCGGCCAGCTCCTTGGCGCGGTCCGCGGTCTCGCGCGGGGTCTCGGCGTCCATCTCGGTCCTTCCTCGTCGTCGTGCCCCCGGCGTCCGCCGCCGGGGACTGGCCCCAGCGTGTCCCCGGCGGGTGAGGGCCGCAACCGGCGGAATCAGGTCGGCCGCCGCGGCACCTCGGTGGCAGGATCGGGGGCGGTGCGCCGCCGGCGCCGCCAGGACCGCGGCCGATGGGCCGTCACGCACGTCTCAAGGAGTCCCATGCCCGGAGAGAACCTCACCCGCGCCGAGGCCCAGGAGCGGGCCGCCACCGTCGCGACGTCCGCCTACGACGTCGCCCTGGACCTCACCCGCGGGGAGGCGGTCTTCGGCTCGACGACGACCATCCGCTTCACGGCGAGCGAGGGTGCGGGCACGTTCGTCGACCTCATCGCCGAGTCCGTCGAGCGGATCGTGCTCAACGGCCGCGAGGTGGACACCGCGGCGTTCGACGGTGCCCGCATCACCCTGACCGACCTCGCCACGGACAACGAGCTCGTCGTCGAGGCCACCTGCCGGTACATGAACACCGGCGAGGGGCTGCACCGCTTCGTCGACCCGGTCGACGACGAGGTCTACCTCTACTCCCAGTTCGAGGTCGCCGACTCGCGCCGCGTCTTCGCCGTGTTCGAGCAGCCGGACCTCAAGGCCGTCTTCTCCTTCACCGTCACCGCCCCGGCGCACTGGACGGTCGTGTCCAACACGCCGGTCGTGGCCCCCGAGCCGGTGGCGGAGCCCGGCGCGGAGTCGCTGACCTGGCGCTTCGCCCCCACCGAGGTGATCTCCTCCTACCTCACCGCGATCGTCGCGGGCCCGTACCACAGGGTCACCGGCGAGCTGACGTCCCGCGACGGGCGCACGATCCCGCTCGGCGTGTACTGCCGCGCCTCCCTGGCCGAGTTCCTCGACGCCGAGGAGATCATGGACATCACCCGCGCCGGGTTCGCGTTCTACGAGGAGGCGTTCGACCGGCCCTACCCGTTCACCAAGTACGACCAGCTCTTCGTGCCGGAGTTCAACGCCGGCGCCATGGAGAACGTCGGCGCCGTGACGTTCCTGGAGAGCTACGTCTTCCGCTCCAAGGTCCCGGAGGCCACCGTCGAGCGCCGCGCGGTGACGATCCTGCACGAGCTCGCCCACATGTGGTTCGGCGACCTCGTCACCATGCGCTGGTGGAACGACCTGTGGCTCAACGAGTCCTTCGCCGAGTACGCCTCCCACCTGGCCACCGCCGAGGCCACCCGCTGGACGAGCGCCTGGACGACGTTCTCGTCGCTGGAGAAGTCCTGGGCGTACAACCAGGACCAGCTGCCCTCGACCCACCCCATCGTCGCGCCCATCAACGATCTCGAGGACGTCGAGGTCAACTTCGACGGCATCACGTACGCCAAGGGCGCCTCGGTGCTCAAGCAGCTCGTCGCCTGGGTGGGCCGTGACGCCTTCCTCGCGGGCGTGCGCCGCTACTTCGCCAAGCACGCCTTCGGCAACACCGAGCTGCGGGACCTGCTCGTCGAGCTCGAGGCCACCTCCGGGCGCGACCTGTCCGCCTGGTCGAGGGTCTGGCTCGAGGAGGCGGGAGTCACCCTGCTACGTCCCGAGATCGAGGACGACGACGGCACGATCGCCTCGTTCGCCATCCTCCAGGAGGCCCCGGCGGAGCACCCCACGCTGCGCCCGCACCGCCTCGTGGTGGGTGGGTACGACGTCGTCGGGGAGGGGGCCGACGCCCGCCTGGAGCGCACGGTCCGCGTCGAGCTCGATGTCGACGGCGCCCGCACCGAGGTGCCGGAGCTCGCCGGCCGGCCGCGGCCGGACCTCATCCTGGTCAACGACGAGGACCTGGCGTACGCCAAGGTTCGTCTGGACGAGCGGTCCCTCGCCACGGCGACCGCGCACCTGGGCGGCTTCACCGAGTCCCTCCCCCGGGCGCTCGTGCTCGCGGCCGCGTGGGACATGACCCGGGACGGCGAGTGGTCGGCGCGGCAGTTCATCGACCTCGCGCTGCGGGCGGTGGCCACCGAGACCGACTCCACCGTGGTCATGGTGCTGCTGCGCCAGGTCGCCACCGCCCTGGGCCAGTACGTCGCCCCGGAGCGGCGCGCCGAGGTCGGGCAGGACGTCGCCGGACGTCTGCTCGCGCTCGCGCGCGAGGCCGAGGCCGGTTCCGACACGCAGCTGCAGCTGGTGCGGGCGCTGGCCGCGCACGCGGTGGCGGGCGAGCACCTGGACGTGCTCGCGGGGCTGCTGGACGGCTCGGCGGAGCTGCCGGGGCTCACGGTGGACACGGACCTGCGGTGGACGCTGCTGCAGGGCCTGGTGGCCGGCGGGCGGGCGGCGGAGTCGGAGATCGAGGCGGAGCTGGAGCGCGACGCCACGGCGACCGGGCAGCAGCAGGCTGCCCGCGCCCGCGCGGCGATCCCCACGGCTGAGAACAAGGAGCGGGCCTGGACCGACGTCGTCGACTCCGACGCGCTGCCCAACGCCGTGCAGGCCAACGTCATCGGCGGGTTCACCCAGGTGCACGAACGCGGGCTGCTCGCGCCCTTCGTCGAGCGCTACTTCGCCGCGTTGGAGCCGGTCTGGTCCGGCCGCACGAACGAGATGGCGCAGAACATCGTCGTCGGGCTCTACCCGGGCAAGCTCGCCGGTCTCGCGGCCGAGCACGGGGTGGACGTCGTGGAGCTGACGCAGCAGTGGCTGGACTCGCACGCCGACGCCCCGCCCGCGCTGCGGCGCCTCGTGGTGGAGAACCTCGACGCCGCCCGCCGCGCGGTGCGGGCCCAGGAGGCCGACCGGGCCAGCGCCTGACGGCCGACCCCCGCCCAGGAGGTCGCAGCCGACTGCGGGTCCTTCCGCCGGGTGCGCACGCAACGACGCGCGCACCCGGCGAAGGAACCGGCACCTGGCACAAGAGCCAGCAGACGGCGGAAGAACCAGCAGACGGCGGAAGAACCGGCAGTGGGCGGAGTGCCAGCAGCCAGCGGACACGCCGGAGGCGGCCACTGCGTCCCCCGTTCACGCACGCCTACAAGCGGTGGCCCGGCGCGCGGGGCCGCACCGCTCAGGGCACCAGGGCGCTGAGGTCGTCCACGGCGTCGTGGGCGCCGGCCGCCCGCAACGTGCGCGCCGCGTGCGACGTGGTCACGCCCAGCACCAGACCCACGCCCGCGCCGAGCGCGGCGCTCAGCCCGGCCGGGGTGTCCTCGGCGGCCACGCAGGCGGCCGCCTCGACACCGAGAACCTCGGCGCCGAGGCGGTACGGGGCGGGGTCGGGCTTGCCCACCTCGACCAGCTCCGCGGTGACCTGGGCGACGCCCAGGTCGGCCACCCCGAGCAGGTCCAGGGCCGCCGTCGTCCAGGCGCGGGTGGCGGAGGTGACGACGGCGACGGGCAGACCGGCCCTGCGCCACCCCGCGATCGCGTCCGCCGCGCCGGCCACCGGGGCCGGCGGGTAGGTCTCCACGTCCAGGCAGGCGATGACCTCGTGGGCCAGGCCCATCGGGTCCTCGCCCGTCCACGGGCCCTCCACTGCCGCGAACACCTCCGCCCCGCGCCGGCCGGCGAAGAGGTGGAGCATGTCCGCGGGCACGTCCCAGCCGCGGCGCGCGAAGTACGTGGCGAACGCGGCGCGGTGGGTCGGCTCGGAGTCCACCAGCGTGCCGTCCAGGTCCAGGAGCAGGCCGGCGCCCGGCGAACGCAGCATCGCGTCCACCCGGCCGCGCAGGCCGGAGTCCGTCACGCCCAGGAGAAGAGCTCGTCGCCCGCGGACACGCTGTCGCCGGGCTGCACCGCCTGGGTCAGGGACTCCGCCGTGCCCTCGAGCGCGATGACCGGGGTGACCGGGGAGCGGCCACCGGCGGCCACCTGCTCGGGCGACCAGGTGACGAGCAGCTGCCCGGCCTCGACCTTGTCCTTCTCCTGCGCGTGAAGGGTGAACCCCTCGCCGCCCAGCTGGACGGTGTCCAGGCCGAGGTGCACGAGAACGCCACGTCCGCCGTCGGCCACCAGGACGAAGGCGTGCGGGTGGAACTTCATGATGGTCCCGGCCACGGGGGCCCGGACCTCAGACACCTCGGCACCGGCGGGGTCGACGGCGATGCCCGGCCCCACGATGGCCTCGGAGAAGACGGGGTCCGGCACGTCCTTCAGAGCCAGGACCTTTCCGGCGACGGGCGCGAGGACCCGCAGCGTCACCGCAGGTCCTCGATGTCCTCGGCGATCGTGTCCGCCTGGGGGCCGACGACCACCTGGACGGCCGCGCCCTGCTGGACGACGCCGAAGGCGCCCGCGGCGCGCAGACCGGCCTCGTCGACCTTGGCCGGGTCCTCGACCTCCACGCGCAGCCGCGTGATGCACGCCTCGAGGTCGAGGATGTTGGCGTCCCCGCCCAGCGCCGCGAGGATCTGCTCCGCCTGGCTCATCTTCAGCTCCTGTCGTCACGGACCGGCCGTGACCCTGCCGGCGGAACTCCCCGCCGTGCGCCGTCGGGCGCCCGCACCGGGGCAGTCTGCCCCGGCATGCTGATAAGACCGCGCAGGCCAGCCGTGTGTCAAGCGTTCCCCAAGGCGCGGCGCGGGTCCTTGACACACAGGTTTGCTGGCGATTCAGTGTGCGCGTCGGCTCGTCCGTATCGCAGTGCGAGACGGAGGGGTGGACGCACCCCGGAGCGTCCCGGTGCGCGCCGAAGCGCACGCCAGGTGGGCCGCTCCTGACCATTGGAGCAGCGATGACCACCACCGCGGCGGGTGTCCCCGCCACCAAGCAGAAGAGAAGCATCCCGGGCTTCGCCCAGGCCCAGCGCGTCGGCCGCTCGCTCATGCTGCCCATCGCCGTGCTGCCCGCCGCCGGCCTCCTCCTGCGCTTCGGCCAGCCGGACATGCTGGGCGAGCAGGGCGTGTCGAGCTGGCCAGGCATGGCCTGGATGCTGCCGGTCGCCAACGTGTTCGCCGCCGCGGGCAACGCGGTGTTCGGCAACCTGCCGATCATCTTCGCGCTCGGCGTCGCCATCGGCTTCGCACGCAAGTCCGACGGTTCGACGGCGCTCGCCGGCCTCGTCGGCTACCTGACCTTCTCCGCCGTGCTCGACGCGCTCGCGCCCTACTTCGGCGCCGGCGCCGAGGGCGAGGAGACCATCAACTACGGCGTGCTCGGCGGCATCACGATCGGCATCATCGCGGCCCTGCTCTGGCAGCGCTTCTACCGCACGAAGCTGCCTCCGTACCTCGCCTTCTTCGGCGGACGCCGGCTGGTGCCGATCATCACCGCGTTCGTCGCCGTGGTCGTGGCGGTGCTGTTCGCCCTGATCTACCCCGCGTTCAACGCCGTCATCGGCGGGTTCGGCCGGTGGGTCACGGACGAGGGCAACGTCGTCATCGGCGGCTTCGTCTTCGGCACGCTCAACCGCCTGCTGATCCCCTTCGGCCTTCACCACCTGCTCAACAACCTCCCGTGGTTCCAGTTCGGCGAGTACACGAACCCGGACACGGGCCAGGTGGCGCAGGGTGACATCTTCCGCTTCTTCGCCGGGGACCCGACCGCGGGAACGTTCATGACCGGCTTCTTCCCGATCATGATGTTCGCGCTGCCCGCGGCCGCCCTCGCGATCTGGCGCCACGCGAAGCCGGAGCGCCGCAAGGTCACCGGCGGCATCATGATCTCGGTCGCCCTGACGTCCTTCCTCACCGGGATCACCGAGCCCCTGGAGTACGCCTTCGCCTACGTCGCCTTCCCGCTCTACGTCGTCCACGCCGTGCTCACCGGCACGTCGCTGGCGTTGGTCAACGCCATCGGCATCAAGGACGGGTTCACGTTCTCGGCGGGTGCGATCGACTACCTGCTCAACTTCGGCATCGCGACCATGCCGCTGTGGATCATCCCGATCGGCCTGGGCTACGCGGTGATCTACTACCTGATCTTCAGCTTCGCGATCAAGCGGTGGAACCTGCGCACCCCGGGCCGCGAGGAGGAGGGCGACACCGCCTCCGGCGCCCCGTCGGTCTTCGACGAGGCCCAGGAGGCCGCCGCCGTCTCCACCGGTGCCCGCGCTGCGGAGGAGCGGGAGGGACGGCGTCAGAACCCGGCCGCCGCCGTCGCGGAGGACACCGGCAAGGCCGCCCCCGAGCTCGACCGCGACGACCCTGACCGGGTGCCCACCACCGAGCCGTCCGCGTACGACGACCCTGCCCGCGCCGTCGGCAAGGCCTACGAGGAGCGTCGCCGCGAGCGCGAGGAGCGCGAGGGCGGCACCCCGCCCGTCGCGTAAACCGCCGACGCCGCGACGACCCCCTGCGCGGAGCTCCAAGGCTCCGTGCAGGGGGTCGTTCTGTACCCGGGCAGCTCGGTCGGGGGCACGTTGCGCCTCTCCGGCCGGCGACTCAGCGCGGACAGGCGAAGTGTCACCGCCCCCGACACCTCAGGGAGGAAGTGCCCCCTCACGGAGGAAGTGCCCCCTCACGGAGGAAGTGCCCCCTCACGGAGGAAGTGCCCCCTCACGGAGGAAGTGCCCCCTCACGGAGGAAGTGCCCCCTCACGGAGGGAGTGAGCCCTCAGGGAGGAAGTGACCTCTCACGGAGGACTTGACCTCTCGCCGGGAGGGGGTCGGGGCGCCCGTCAGGCGAGGCGGTCGTCGTCACCGAGCGCGGCGCGGACAGCGGCGACGAGGGAGAGCAGCCGGGCCGAGCCGGGAAGGTCCTCGACCATGACCACCTGCTCCGCGCCGTCGGCCAGGGGCAGCTTCCAGTTCGGGTACTCCGTGTCCGTGCCCGGCTGGTTCTGCGCGCGCCGCTCCCCCACCGCGTCGGTGAGCGAGACGCCGACGAGCACGGCCGGCGTGCGCAGCACGTACACGTGCAGCGCCTCGACCAGCTCCCGCTCCGTGGGCTCCTCCCCGACCAGCCCGTGCTCGCGCAGACGGGCCACCATGCGCTGGCGCTCCGTCCGCGCCTCGGCCCGCACCTTCTCGACGGGTTCGGTCAGCAGCCCCAGCCGTTCGCGCAGGTCGACGTGCTCCTCGGCGAGGTAGCCGGCCACCGGCGGCAGGTCGTGGGTGTCGACGGTGGCGAGCACGAGGTTGCGGTAGGCGTCGGGCTCGAGCGGGTGACCGCCGTCGTCCTTCTCGAACCAGAGCACGGACGTGCCGAGCACCCCGCGGTCCTCGAGGTAGTCCCGCACCCACGGCTCGACGGTGCCCAGGTCCTCGCCGACGACGGTCGCGCCGGCCCGCGCCGCCTCGAGCAGCAGCACGCCCACCATCGCCTCGTGGTCGTAGCGGACGTAGGTGCCCTCGTCGGCGCCCATCCCGTCCGGGATCCACCACAGCCGGAACAGGCCGAGGATGTGGTCCACGCGTACCGCGCCCGCGTGGCGCAGCACGGTGCGGGCCATCTCCCGCAGCGGCGCGTAGGCGGTGCGGGCCAGGGCGTCGGGCCGCCACGGGGGCTGGCTCCAGTTCTGGCCCTGCTGGTTGTACATGTCCGGCGGCGCGCCGACGCCGATGCCCTGCGCGAACGCCTCGCGGTCGATCCAGGAGTCGGCGCCGCCCGGGTGCACGCCGACGGCGAGGTCGTGCATGACGCCCAGGCCCATGCCCGAGTCCTTCGCCACCTGCTGGGCGTGGGCGAGCTGCTCGTCCGCGACCCACTGCAGCCACACGTAGAAGTCGACCCGATCGGCGAGCTCGCGGCGGGCGCGCGCCACGTACGGCGAGCGGATGTCCCCCAGCTCCTCGGGCCAGCCGGTCTCGGCGTACTTCTCGTGCAGCGCGCACCACAGGGCGAAGTCCTCCAGCCCCTGGCCCTCGCCGGCGCGGAAACGGTCGAGCGCACGCTGGCGGGACCGGCTGCGGCCGGCGGCGAAGATCACCTCGAGCGCCTCGCGCTTCGCGGCCCAGGCGGCGTCGCGGTCGATGGGGGCGTTCGTGGCGTTCGTACCCCGCACCTCCTCGGCGGCCCACTCCACCAGCGCCCGCTGGGGGCCCGGCAGGTAGGCGACCTCACGGACCTCCTCGGGCCGGACGTAGATGGGGTTGACGAACCGGCGGGTGACCGGCAGGTACGGCGAGGGGGTCATGCGGCCGCTCGGCTCGGCGGCGTGCAGGGGGTTGATCAGCAGGAAGTCGGCCCCGAGGTCACCGGAGAAGCTGGTCAGCTCGGCCAGGTCGGACAGGTCGCCGACGCCCCACGAACGGGCGGAGCGGACCGAGTACAGCTGCGCCATCAGGCCCCACCCGCGAGAGGTGGCGACGGCCGGCCGGGGCAGGCGGTCCGGGGTCACCGCGAGCGGGGCGCGGGCCTCGGGGCCGCCGTCGACGCGGGCCACCACCTCGTGCCAGCCGACGGGCAGGCCGGCCGGGACGACGAAGGTCGCCCGGCCGGTCGCCACGCCGTCCACCTCACGCGGGGCCACCCACGCGTCCTTCTGCTCCAGCCGGCGGGTGCCACCGCCCTCGAACTCGACGACGACGGCGACCCCCGAACCGTCGGGGACGTGGACCGGGAGCTCGTGGTCGCGTCCCTGCCGCACCACCACCGACGGCGGCAGCACCGCGCGCCAGGGGGCGAGCTCCACCTCGGCGAGCGCACCCCGGACCTCCTCCTCGGTGGCCGCGGCCACGCCGAGCGCCGCGAGCACGGCCCGGATGGTCGCGGCCGGGACGACCCGGTGCTGGCCGGTGTAGTCCCAGAAGTCCGTCGCCACGCCGAAGCTGTCCGCCAGGCGGCGCAGCTCCGGCGAGGGAGTGGTGGTGTCCGCGGCCGGTGCCGGGCTCGACGTCATGGTGCTCCTCGGTGTCGACGGACGACCGTGCGTCCGGCGTGGGTTCCGCGCCGGGGGCCTCGCCCTCGCCGGCACGTCGTGCGGCGCGTGGGGCTACAGGAGCGCGCTGATCTGCTCGGCCAGGTCGTCCGCCTCGGGACCGACGACGATCTGCACGACGCGGCCGACGCGCACGACGCCGAACGCACCGGTGGCCTTCAGGTCGCTCTCCCCCACCACGGCAGGGTCCCGGACCTCCACGCGCAGACGGGTGATGCACGGCTCGACGTCGACGACGTTCGGCGCACCCCCCAGGGCGGCCACGATGCTCTCGGCCTTGTTCATGAAACTCCTCCAACAGGTTTGAGACGGTGATCGTGCGGGATTCGTCACGTTCCCGCGACCTCCTCCGAGCCTACCTGCGTGCGGAGGGTGCACCACCAGATCGGCGCGCGGCGGGCCGCACCGCCCGGGCCGCACCGTCCGGGGCCGTGCTGGTGGACCGGCGCGTGCGACGGGCACGTGCGCCCGTGACGGGCATGATGGAGGTATCCGTCAGGACAGGAGTTCCCATGAGCAACGAGGCCACGGGCGGCGAGAACGCCCAGGGCACCGTCACGTCCGTGCCGACGACCCTGCGGGGTGTCGGCGTGAGCCCAGGCGTCGCGGCCGGGCCGGTCGCGCAGGTCCGGCCGCCCGCCGGCGAGCCGCCGAGCGGTCCGGCGGTACCGGAGTCGGACGCCGAGGCCGAGGCGGGTCGCATCTCCGTGGCCGCCGACGCCGTCGCGAAGGCGCTCCAGGAGTCCGCGACGACCGTCGAGGGCGAGCGCCGCGAGCTGCTCGAGACCACGGCGCAGATGGCGGCGGACCCGACCCTGGTGAAGGGGGCGGTCGCTCTGGTGCGCGACCAGCACCTGCCCGCGCCGCGGGCGGTGTGGCAGGCCGCGGGCCAGGTGGCCGAGCAGCTGAGCGCCCTGGGCGGCTACATGGCCGAGCGGGCCAAGGACGTCGCGGACGTGCGCAACCGGATCATCGCCGAGCTGACGGGGCAGCCGATGCCCGGGGTCCCGCAGCGCTCGGAGCCGTTCGTCCTCGTGGCCACCGACCTCGCCCCCGCGGACACGGCCCTGCTCGACCCCGCCCTCGTGCGCGCCATCGTCACCGCCGAGGGCGGCCCGACCTCGCACACCGCGATCCTGGCCCGGTCCCTGGGCATCCCAGCGGTGGTCGGCGTGAGCGGCGCCGCCGAGTCCCTGCCGGAGGACGAGGTCGTCCTCGTCGACGGCGGGGCCGGCACCGTCGAGCTCGCACCGGACGCCGAGCGCGTCCGCCACGCGGAGGAGCAGCGCCGCGTCACCCGCACCTTCGACGGGCGGGGCCGCACCGCGGACGGCCACGAGGTCGCGCTGCTCGCCAACGTCGGCGACCCGGACAACGCCCGCGCCGCCGCCGAGGCCGGCGCCCAGGGCGTGGGGCTGTTCCGCACCGAGTTCTGCTTCCTCGACCGCGCCGAGGAGCCGGGGGTGGAGGAGCAGGCGGAGCAGTACCGGCGGGTGCTGGAGCAGTTCCCCGGCAAGAAGGTCGTGGTCCGCACCCTCGACGCCGGCGCGGACAAGCCGCTGCCGTTCGTCACCGACGCGGAGGAGGCCAACCCGGCCCTCGGCGTGCGCGGGCTGCGGACCGCGCGCAAGGCCCCGCAGGTGCTGGAGAACCAGCTCGCCGCGATCGCCCGGGCGGCGGACGCCACCGAGGCGGACGTGTGGGTGATGGCTCCGATGGTCGCCACGGTCACGGAGGCGGAGGACTTCGTCGCCGCGTGCGAGCGGCACGGGCTGGGCACGGCGGGCGTCATGGTCGAGGTGCCCAGCGCCGCGCTGCTGGCCGGGCCGATCCTGGCGCGGGCCGCGTTCGCCTCGATCGGCACCAACGACCTCACCCAGTACGCCATGGCCGCCGACCGGCTCCTCGGCTCGCTCGCCGAGCTGTCCGACCCGTGGCAGCCGGCCGTGCTGCGGCTGGTGGAGGCCACCTGCCAGGGCGGCGCGCAGCAGTCCCGGCCGGTCGGGGTGTGCGGCGAGGCCGCCGCGGACCCGGCCCTCGCCGTCGTCCTGGTGGGGCTGGGCGTCTCGTCGCTGTCCATGACGCCGCGGGCGCTGGCCGACGTCGCCGCGGTGCTGGCCGCCACCGACCTGGCCACCTGCCGCCGGCTCGCCCGGGCAGCCGTGGACGCGGAGTCGGCCGCCGACGCCCGAGCCCGCGTGCGCGAGGGGCTGCCGGTTCTGGGCGAGCTCGGGCTGTGAGCGATGATGGGACGGTGACCGCGCACCCTCCCACCCCCGCTGACATGTCCGCCGTGTTCGAGGCCATGGGCGGGCACGCCACGTTCGCCCGGCTGGTGCACCGGTTCTACCAGGGCGTCCGTGAGGACGAGCTGCTGGCCCCGATGTACCCGCAGGACGACTGGGAGGGCGCCGAGGAGCGCCTGACGATGTTCCTCGAGCAGTACTGGGGCGGGCCGACCACCTACTCGCAGCAGCGTGGTCACCCGATGCTGCGCCGTCGCCACATGCCCTTCGAGGTGACCCCCGCCGCCCGGGACCGCTGGCTCGCCCACATGCGGGTCGGCGTCGACGAGCTCGGCCTCTCCCCCGAGCTGGAGGCCCTGCTGTGGGACTATCTCGAACGCGCCGCGCACGCGATGGTCAACACGCCCGAACCCGGCCGCCGCAGCCTGATCTGAGGAGTCCGATGCCCCAGCTTCCCGAAGCCCCCGACGCCTCCGCCGTCCTCGACGTCCCGGAGACCGACGTCGAGCCTCTGGCGACGGTCCTGCGCACCCTGCGGCTGACCCGCCTCGGCCCGGACGAGTTCACCGGCACCTCCCTGCCCCAGCTGACCGGGCGCATCTACGGCGGGCAGGTGCTGGCGCAGTCCGTGCTGGCCGCCGCCGCGACCCTGCCCGACGACGGCGACGGCTCGCGTCAGCTGCACTCCGTGCACGGGTACTTCCTGCGACCGGGCAAGGTCGAGCTGCCGATCACGTTCGCGGTCGAGCGACTCCACGACGGCCGCTCCTTCAGCACCCGGCGCACGCACGCGCTGCAGCAGGGCAAGCCGATCCTCTCCCTCATCAGCTCCTACCAGGAGGACCAGCCCGGCCGGGAGCACGCGGCCGCGGCACCGCCTGCCGCCGACCCCGAGAGCCTGCCCAGCGCGCTGACGCTCTTCAGCGAGGTCGACCACCCGGCCGCGAAGTTCATGTCCTCCACGGCCGCGTTCGACATCCGTCACGTCGAGCGGGACATCTACCTGCGTGAGGCCGAGCGGGCGACCGACTCGCAGATGCTGTGGATGCGGGTGCGCTCGCCGCTGCCGGAGGGGCTCACCCAGCTCCAGCACCGGGCGCTGCTGGCGTACGCGTGCGACCAGGTGCTGCTGGAGCCGGTGCTGCGCCGCCACGGGCTGAGCTGGCGGACGGAGGGGCTGAGCGTGGCGAGCCTCGACCACGGCATGTGGTGGCACCGCCCGCTCGACGTCGGCCAGTGGCTCCTCTACGTCCAGGAGTCCCCCTCCGCCCAGGGCGGCCGCGGGCTCGGCATCGCCAAGATCTTCGACACGGCCGGCACCCACGTGGCCACGGTCGCCCAGGAGGGCATGGTCCGCGTGCCGGCCGACGCCGAGCCCGGACCCGGCACGGAGCGGCACCCGGTCTCCGTGCCGGGACCGGACGAGGTGTGGAAGCGCCCGTCGCTGCGCTGAGCGACGGGCGCCTCCCGGTCAGCCGAGCGTGCCCGCCCGGACGGCCACGTCCGCGACGGTGCCGGCCTCCACGGTGACGAAGGTCGACGCCGTCCCCTCGGCGCCCTCCTCGACCACCTGCACCCGGTAGCGGCCGGGTGCGAGGTCGACCGCCCCGAACCAGCCCGACCCGTCGGTGCGCACCACGAGCTTCTGCCCCGGCCCGGAGACCGGGTGGAGCACCACGTCCACCTGGTCCGCCACCGTCCCGTCCGCCAGGGTGACGGTGCCGGCGACGTTCCCGGTGGTGGCGGCGGTCTTCCACGTCATCGTCGGCACAGCGACGTCGTCGGCGAAGACGTCGCTCCGCAGCGCCGCCGTGAGAGCGGCCCGCTCGGCGTCCTTGACGGCCTGGCTGCCGGACGCGGTCGCCGCCATGGTGGCGTTGGCGTAGGAGTAGCCCATCCACCCGTCGAAGCCGCTCGCGAGGGTGTCCCGGGCCTGCTGGACGGAGCTGTCGACGTCGTTGAGGTACAGCGCCGGGCCGTTGACCACGTGCCGCCCGGCACGGTACTCGACCAGGGCGTCGTTCCACTCGTCGAACATCTGCGCCTGCGCGGGCATCCACTCGCGCTTGTAGTTCATGGCGGTGACGGTGTCGACGATGCCCTCGTCCAGCCAGCTCTTCCAGTCCTGCATGACGTTGCGGTACGGGCGGGTGCCCTCCCAGCCGCCGTAGCTCGCCGGTCCGAACGCGTAGGTGATGCCGTTGATGCTGAGCCGGTCGGTGGGGTCGACCTCGTACATCCCCAGGTAGATCTTGCGGACGAGCGCCGAGACCTGGTCGCGGCGCCAGTCGCTGAACTGCTCGTCCGTGGGCGCGGGGACGTCGGTGCGCCCGGTCTCGGCGGCGAACCGGGCGAGGGAGACCTCGGAGTAGCCCCAGTCGTTGACGAAGTCGCCGCTGTTGTAGTCGGGGTAGCGGATGTAGTCGAGGTTGACGCCGTCGACGTCGTAGTTCTCGGTGATGGAAGCCACGGCGTCGACGATGTAGTCGACCACGTGCGGGTTGGCGGGGTCCACGAAGGAGTTGTTGCCGACCTTCTCCACCCCGTCGACCCTCTTGTTCAGCCACCGGTCCTCACCCTCGGCGGCGAAGCCGTGGGCGTTGAAGGCGTGCTCGGGCGAGCGCGGCGGGGTGGCGGAGTTCCACAGGGTCGTGGCGTTGACCCACGCGTGGACCTCGATGCCGGCGGCGTGCGCCTGCTCGATGACCTCGGCGAGCGGGTCGTACGGCGCCGGGTCGATCCAGGCGTCGGTGCGCGGGTACAGCGCGTCGTTGCAGAAGCAGTCGAACCGGCGGCCCACCTGGACCACGAGCGCGTTGGCGCCGAGCGCCTCCGCGTCCGCGACCAGGGCGGTGACCTGCTCGGCGTCGTAGATCCCCGGGTTGAAGGCGTCGACCCAGTACCCGCGCCACTGCTCCGGCCGGTCCTGGTCGACGTCCGTCGTGCCGGCCGTGGCCGGCGCGGCGAGCGCGAGCGCGGGCAGGAGTGCGAGGCCCCCCAGCGCGGCGATCGTCCGTGAGGTCGGTCGTCTCATGTCTTGCTCCCCCTTGCAGTTGTGATCCTTGTCGTCGCACGGCTCCGGGCGACGACGGTCGCCGCCGGTGGTCCGGCGGCTCGCCCGCCGCCTCGGTGCGGCGGGCGGGGTCCGGCGCGCGTCGTCGGGCGCCGGACCCTCGGGAACTTCCCCGGGTGCTGCTCCTTCCCCCTCGGTCGGTGTCGGTGAAGTTTGGTGGCCCGCCGCGACGGCCCGTCAGTGCGCGGCGCTGCGCGGGCGGTGCTCCAGCCGCCGGTCGCGGACGGCGTCGCGGGTGGCCTCGAGGGCCCGCTGGCTCGCGGCGAAGGTCCGCTGGGCGACGCCGACGAACACGCAGTCGACGACGGTCAGCTGTGCGAGCCGGGAGGCGGTGGCGCCGGAGCGGAAGGTGGTCTCCCGGGCCGCGGTGAGCAGCACGTGGTCGGCCTCCTGGGCGATCTGCGACCGGGGCGCGTTGGTGATCGCGACCGTGGTGGCGCCGCTGCGCCGGGCGATGGCGAGCGCGTCCACCGTGTCGATGGTGGTGCCGGTGTGCGAGATGCCGATGGCCACGTCGCCCGGTTCCAGCAGCGCCGCGGAGGTGAGGGCGAGGTGCGCGTCGGGGTAGGAGAACGCCACCCGCCCGATGCGGTGGAGCTTCTGCTGCAGGTCCGCCGCCACGATCCCCGAGGCACCCACCCCGTAGACGTCGGTCCGGCCCGCCGCCACCACCGCGTCGACGACCGCCTCCAGGGCGGGCACGGAGAGCGCCCGCCCGGTGTCCTCCACGGCGCGCGCGTCGGCGAAGGCGATCTTGGCGACGACGGAGGCGAGGTCGTCCCCCTCGGCGATGTCGCCGGGAAGCTCGGCGGGGCGGGACTCGCCGGCCCGTCTGCCGAGGTCGGCGACGAGCGCGAGGCGGAACTGCCGGTAGCCGGCGAGCCCGACCTCCCGGCACAGCCGCACGATCGTCGACTGGGACGTGCCGGAGGCGTCCGCGAGCCCGGTGATGGTCAGGTCGGCGGCCCGCTCCGGGTCGGCGAGCACGAACTCGGCGACGCGCCGGGTGGAGGGCTGCAGGTCGTCGAGCAACCCTCGCAGCCGCACCGCGAGCGCCACCTCGGTCACGGCACCGTCGTCCCGTCAAGTGTGGCGACGGCGGAACGGACCCCGGCCGGGTCGTCGGCCCTGTCGGGGTCGGGCGGGAAGCCGGCGACGGCGTCGGCCGCGGCGGCGACGTCGGTGCCGGCGAGCAGGGCCACCAGAGCCACCCGCACCCGGCCGCCGGCCTCCTCGAGCACCTCGGCGCACCGGGCGGGCTCGCGGCCGGTGGCCTGGACGAGCATGCGCACCGTGCGGGCGCGCAGCTTCTGGTTGGTCGGCCGCACCTCGATCATGAGGTTCGAGAAGGTCTTGCCCAGGCGCACCATGACGGCGGTGGAGAAGGTGTTCAGGACCAGCTTCTGGGCCGTCGCCGCCTTCATGCGCGTCGATCCGGTCACCACCTCGGGGCCGGTGTCCACCAGGACCGCGACGTCGACGTCGGCGGCCAGCGGCGCCCCGGGGTTGGTGGACAGCAGGGCGGTCCCCGCGCCGAGGCTCCGTGCGACCTCCAGCGCGCCGGCGACGAACGGGGTGCGCCCGCTGGCGGTGAGCCCCACGACCAGGTCCCGCCCGGTGAACTGGCTGCCGAGGGCCCGGCCGGCGTCGACGTCGTCCTCGGCGCCCTCGACGGCGAGCATCATCGCCCCCTCGCCGCCGGCGAGGTGGGCGCGGAAGGCCTCCTCCCCGACGTCGTAGGTGGGCAGCAGCTCGACGGCGTCGAGGACCCCGAGCCGGCCGGAGGTGCCCGAGCCGACGTAGTGCACGCGCCCACCCGCAGCGAGTGCCGCGACCGCCCGCTCGACGAGCTCTGCCACCGCGTCCGCGACGGCGGCGACGGCGTCGAGGACGGCACGGTCCTCCGCCATCACCAGGTCGACGAGCTCGCGTGCCGGCAGCTGGTCGATCGCGCCGGTGCGCGGGTTGCGCTCCTCCGTCGGGGAGCGAAGCCCGATGACCTCGCGCCAGTCGTTGTCGGTGCGGCTCATCGCGGCTCCAGGGAACGTCGGGCGCGGCTGGCCGCGCGGGACTGCCGCCGCGGGCCGCACCGGCCGGCCGTCGCGGTGGTTGGATGGGGCGGAACCATCTGGGTGATAATTTCCGCCAACTGCTCTGAGTTGGAAAGTTACCACCGTCTTGCGAGGTGTGGAACAGCATGGCCTCTCCCCTGCGCGCCGTCGTCGGTCTCGACGTGGGCGGGACCTCCTCCACCGCCGGCGTGCTCGCCGACGACGGCACCGTGCTCGCGGTGCTGGACGGGCCCGGCGCGAACTTCCGGTCCTCCCCGGGCGCGGTCGCCGAGCACGTCGGCTCGCTGCTCACCGCCGTGGCGGCACGGGTCCGGGACCGCGTCGGAACGGTGCGGCCCTGGGCGGTCGACGCGCTGGTGGCCGGCGTCGCCGGCGCGGGGCCCGCCGGGCGGGACCGAGCGGTGGCTCTTTTTCAGGGCGCCGTGCCGAGGACCGGCCTGCCCGTCACGGGCGCCGCCGAGGTGGTGACCGACCCTGTGGTGGCCTACGCGGCCGGGGCGCCGGGTCCCGACGGGGCGCTCCTGCTGGCCGGCACCGGGGCCGTGGCGCTGCGCGTCGCGGGGTTCGCGGAGCTGGCCCGCAGCGACGGGCTCGGCTGGCTGCTCGGGGACGTGGGCTCCGGCGTCTGGCTGGCGCTGGCCGGGCTGCGTGCCGCGGCGGCGGACCTCGACGGGCGCGGCCCGGGCACGGCGCTGACGCGGGCCGCGGCCGCCTTCGCCGCCGCGGGCGGCGCCGACGGCACGGGGGACCCCCGCCAGGACCTCGTGCGGCTGACGGACCTGCGCTCCCCCGCGGAGCTCGGCGCGTTCGCACGGGAGGTGACCGCGTTCGCGGAGGCGGGTGACGCCGTCGCCTCCGGCATCGTCGCCGAGGGCGTGGCGGGACTGCTGCGCACGCTCTCGGTCGTGGCCGACGGCGCCACGGACGTGGTGCTCGCGGGTTCCGTGCTGACCCGGCCGGGTCCCGTGCGCGAGGGGGTGCTCGCCGCGCTGGGCGGGCCGGCCGGCGGGCCCCGCGTCCACGACGCCGCCGCCCCCGTGGTCGGGTCCCTGCGTCTCGCCGCCGACCGCGCCGGGTGGCCGCTGCCCGACGTCGGCGCGCTCAGCGCCGCCGTGGAGGCCTGCCGTGCCTGAGCGCGCACGGCCGGCCGCGTCCGCGGACGCCGGACCGCCCACGGCCGCCGGCGCGGGGCCGCTCGTGATCGGCGGCTACCGCCCCGAGGACCGCGCCGCGCTCTACGACGTCTGCCTGCGCACCGGGGACGCGGGCGGCGACGCCACGGCCCTCTACCGCGACCACGATCTTCTCGGCCACGTCTACCTCGGCGCCTACCTCGCCCTCGAGCCCCGGCTCGCCCGCGTCCTGCGCCGCCCGGACGGCTCCGCCGTCGGCTACGCCGTCGCGACCGCGGACACGACGGCGTTCGAGCAGGCGTGCGCGGCGTCGTGGTGGCCACCGCTCCGGGCCCGGTACCCGTTGCCCGACCCGGACGACGACTCCCCCGACGCGGCGCTCGTGCGCATCCTCCACGCCGGGACGCGCACCGAGGGCGGTTGGCTGGCCGACCACCCGGCCCAGCTGCACGTCGACCTGCTGCCCGAGGCGCAGGGCGGCGGCCACGGCCGGCGCCTGCTCGAGGCGCTGCTCGAGGCGCTGGCCGCCGCCGGCGCGCCCGGGCTGCACCTCGGGGTCTCGCCCGAGAACACCGCGGCGATCGGCTTCTACCGGCACCTCGGGCTGCGCACGCTGGAGGCCCGGCCGGACGCGCTCGTGCTCGGCACGCGCCTGGGGTAGCCGCTCCCGGCGCGCGCGTCGCCGTCGCCGCTCGCAGACTGACCCCGTGAGAGGTAAGCGATGAGACTGCGGCGGGTGCGGGTCGACAGGCCCGGGCTGACGAGGCGCCGGGCGGGGAAGGGGTTCGTCTACCTCGACGCCGAGGGTGCACGCGTCACCGACCCCGACGTGCTGGCCCGCTGCGCCTCGCTCGTCATCCCGCCCGCCTGGAAGCAGGTGTGGATCTGCCCCGTGCCCAACGGCCACATCCAGGCCGTCGGGACCGACGACGCCGGGCGGCGCCAGTACCTGTACCACCCCGCCTGGCGGGAGAGCCGGGACGCCGCCAAGCACGAGCGCGTCCTCGAGCTCGCGCGCCGGCTGCCCGCGGCCCGGCGCCGGGTGACCATGGACCTCAACCGGCCGGGGATGCCGCGCGAACGGGCGCTCGCCGTCGCTTTCCGGCTGCTCGACCTGGGGTACTTCCGGGTGGGCGGGGAGAGCTACGCGGAGCACAACGGCAGCTACGGGCTCGCCACCCTGCGCAAGCGGCACCTGAAGATCACCAAGGACCGCGAGCTGGTGTTCGCCTATCTCGCCAAGTCCGGGCAGTCGCGGCGCCTGGTGCTGCGCGACGAGGCGCTCGTCGAACCGCTGACCACGCTGCGGCGTCGCCGGGGCGGGGGCGAGGAGCTGCTCGCCTACCGCCGCGGGAGCCGGTGGGTGGACATCACGAGCGCGGACATCAACGAGTACGTCAAGGAGCGGCTGGGACCCGACGCGTCGGCGAAGGACTTCCGCACCTGGCACGCCACGGTCCTCGCGGCGCTCGAGCTGGCCCTGCGCACCCCCGGCGCCACCAGCCGCACCGCTCACAAGCGCGCGGAGCGCGAGGCGGTGAAGGCGGTCGCGGAGTACCTGGGCAACACCCCCGCGGTGTGCCGCGCCTCCTACATCGACTCCCGGGTGCTCGACCTGGCCGAGCGTGGGCGCACCATCGACCTGAAGCTGGCGGCCCGGGCCGACAACCCGGGCGACCCGGCGCCGCCCGACACGCACGGGGCCGTGGAGCGCGCGGTGCTCGACCTGCTCTGCTGACTCCTCACCGGTCGGTGCCGGTCACCGCCGACGACGGAACGGGACCGGATCGTCCGTGTAGGGCTCCCAGGCGGCCCGCTCGGCGTCGGTCATGCGCCGGGGCCTCTCCGTCTCCTCGTCGATGAGCACCAGCGTCGTCATCGCGCGCACGGCGGGGCCGTCGGCGCCCTCGATCTCGTAGCAGACGTCGATGCTGGCGCCCCCGAGGTGCGAGATCCACAGCTGCACCTCGACGGGGCGCAGCGTGTAGGGCAGCGGCGCGAGGTACTCGATCTCCTGCCGTGCGATGTAGGTGTTGGTGCCCGAGCCGGGACCGGTGGCGAGGATCTTGGTGCCCGGTGCGCCATGGTGCGGGTGCGCCGGGTCGACTCCCCCGCCGATCGCGTCGAGCTGTGCGTCCCCGGGGACCGAGGCCCAGAACGCGGCGATACGCGCCTCCTCCAGGAGCGTGAACATCTTCGCGTTGTTGACGTGCTGGTAGCCGTCGATGTCGCTCCAGCGGATGTGCAGGGGGATGGTCAGCCGTGCCACGGGGCCTCCAGGCGGGGTCGGTCGGTGACGAGGGGCGCCCGCGGACACTAACGGACCCGCCGGACGCTGACCAACGGGCGGGGCTACGGGCGGGGACGGGACGCTGAGCGACGGGCATGGACCGGCGCTGACCGACGGGCGCGGCCGGCGACCGGTGTGCCCGACGAGGAACGGCCGGCCCCCGCGTTGCGGGGACCGGCCGTGCTCGGGCGACGTCGGGCGCGACGCCGCACGGGGTGGTCAGTCGCGGGTGAGCTTGCGGTAGGTCACCGAGTGCGGGCGTGCCGCGTCGGCGCCGAGCCGCTCGACCTTGTTCTTCTCGTACGACTCGAAGTTCCCCTCGAACCAGTACCACTTGGCCGGGTTCTCCTCGTCGCCCTCCCAGGCGAGGATGTGGGTGGCGACGCGGTCGAGGAACCACCGGTCGTGGGAGACGACGACGGCGCAGCCCGGGAACTCCAGCAGGGCGTTCTCGAGCGAGCCGAGCGTCTCGACGTCGAGGTCGTTCGTGGGTTCGTCGAGCAGCAGCAGGTTGCCGCCCTGCTTGAGGGTCAGCGCCAGGTTGAGGCGGTTGCGCTCACCGCCGGAGAGCACCCCGGCCGGCTTCTGCTGGTCCGGGCCCTTGAACCCGAACGCGGAGACGTAGGCGCGCGAGGGCATCTCGACGTTGCCGACCTGGATGAAGTCGAGACCGTCGGAGACGACCTCCCACAGGGTCTTGTTCGGGTCGATGCCACCGCGGCTCTGGTCGACGTAGGAGATCTTGACGGTCTCCCCGATCTTGAGGTCGCCGTCGTCCAGGGGCTCGAGGCCGACGATCGTCTTGAACAGCGTGGTCTTGCCGACACCGTTCGGCCCGATGACACCGACGATGCCGTTCGGGGGCAGCGTGAAGGAGAGGTTGTCGATCAGCAGGCGGTCGCCGAAGCCCTTGCGCAGGTTCTTCGCCTCGATGACCACGGAGCCCAGGCGCGGGCCCGGCGGGATCTGGATCTCCTCGAAGTCGAGCTTGCGGGTGCGCTCCGCCTCGGCCGCCATCTCCTCGTACCGCGCGAGGCGGGCCTTGGACTTCGTCTGGCGCCCCTTGGCCGAGGACCGCACCCACTCCAGCTCCTCCTTGAGGCGCTTCTGGAGCTTCGCGTCCTTCTTGCCCTGGACTTCGAGACGCGCGGCCTTCTTCTCCAGGTAGGTGGAGTAGTTGCCCTCGTAGGGGTACAGGCGGCCGCGGTCGACCTCGGCGATCCACTCGGCCACGTGGTCGAGGAAGTACCGGTCGTGCGTGACGGCGATGACGGCGCCGGGGTACTTCGACAGGTGCTGCTCGAGCCACAGGACGGACTCGGCGTCGAGGTGGTTCGTGGGCTCGTCGAGGAGCAGCAGGTCGGGCTGCTCGAGCAGGAGCTTGCACAGCGCCACCCGGCGACGCTCACCACCGGAGAGCACGGAGACGTCGGCGTCCGGCGGCGGGCAGCGCAGGGCGTCCATCGCCTGGGCGAGCTGGGAGTCCAGGTCCCACGCGTTGGCCGCGTCGATCTCGGTCTGGAGCTTGCCCATCTCCTCCATCAGGGAGTCGAAGTCGGCGTCGGGGTCGGCCATCTGCTCGCCGATCTCGTTGAACCGCTGGACCTTGCCGAGGATGTCCGCCACGCCCTCCTGGACGTTGCCCAGGACGGTCTTCTCCTCGTTCAGCGGCGGCTCCTGCTGCAGGATGCCCACCGTGTAGCCAGGGGTGAGTCGGGCCTCACCGTTGGAGGGGGTGTCGAGCCCCGCCATGATCTTCAGGATCGTCGACTTCCCGGCGCCGTTCGGACCGACCATGCCGATCTTCGCGCCGGGCAGGAACGCCATGGTGACGTCGTCGAGGATGACCTTGTCACCATGGGCCTTGCGGGCCCGCACCATGGAGTAGATGTACTCAGCCACTGCTCTCCGCATCGCGTACGTGGGGTCTCGGCCGCCCGACGGGCGGCCGCTTCGGGACCAAGGGTAGGCCACCGGGACCCCGCGGATCTTCCCCGGGATGCGGACGGCGGCTGCTCCCCGGGATGCGGACGGCGCTGCCGGGCGGTAGCACTGCGGTATGGCGAACTCCTCGACCGGCGCGGTACTGCTCGACGCCGACGGCACCCTGGTGGACTCCAACTATCTCCACGTCGACGCCTGGTCCCGCGCGTTCGCGGAGGTGGGGCACCCGGTGGACGCCTGGCGCATCCACCGCTGCATCGGCATGGGCTCGGAGCTCCTGATCCCCGAGCTGCTGGGAGACGCCGCCCAGGCCGTCGGCGACCGCGCCAAGGAGATCCACTCCGACCTCTACGGCCGGGCGGCCGACCGGTTGCGCCGGCTCGACGGCGTCCCCGAGCTCGTCCGGTCGCTGCGCGAACGGGGACTGCGGGTCGTCGTGTCCACCTCCGCCTCCCCCGACGAGCTCGAGCACATCGAGGAGGTGCTCGACGTCGACGTCGACGGCATCACCGCCGCCGCCGACGTCGAGGACCCCAAGCCCGCTCCCGACCTCGTCGAGGCGGCCCTGGACGAGGCGGGCGTCCCGGCCGACCGGGCCGTCTTCGTCGGCGACTCCGTGTGGGACGTCAGGTCCTGCCGCCGCGCCGGCGTGCCCTGCGTCGGCGTCCTCACCGGCGGCATCAGCGAGGCCGACCTCACCGACGCCGGCGCCGTCGCGGTGTACCGCTCCGTCGCCGAGCTCCACGAACGCCTCGACGACTCCCCGCTCGCGCAGCTGTGGGCGTCCTGACTCAGGCCAACGCGTAGTCCTCCTCAGCCAGCTCCTCCGTCAGCTCGTCGGCGAGGTCCCCCACGTCGTCGGGAAGCTCCTGCCCCGTGAAGCGGGTGCCGTCAGGACCCGTGAGCCCGGCCTCCCGCGCACCGTCACCGCCTGACGCCGCCCCGGCCGCGCCTTCCGGCTCGGCGGCCGTGGAGGCCCGGACGGTCTTGGTGTAGACGCTCGTGCCGTTGGCCAGGTCGGCGCCGATGGCGTCGACCGAGATGACGTTGGCCGACCGCTCACCGTTCTCGCCCTGCCACGTCTCCGTGCGGAGCGTGCCACGCAGGATCACCGGCATGCCCTTCTTGAGGCTGGCGATGACGTTCTCGGCCAGGTCGCGCCAGGCCTTGACGGTGAACCACTGGGTCTCGCCGTCGCGGAACTCGCCCGTGGTGCGGTCGCGCAGGCGCGGCGTCGACCCGACACGGAACATCGCGAGGGTCACCCCGCTGGGGCCGACGTGGCGGACGGGGTCGCTGCCCATCCACCCCCGCACGGCGATCTGGATCTCGTTGCTCATGCTCGCTCCTCGGCTCACGGGCCGGCCGGGCGCCGGCCCTGCTCCAGAACGGTGCCTCGTGAGGCCGGAGCGACGCCGGCCGCCGGCGCGGAGCTGTGGAGGACGTGGCGAGCGAGGGCGCTGTGGATCCCCAGCGTCGGATCCTCAGCGCCCGAGGGCGGTGCGGAGCCGCCGGTGCTTCGCCAGCACCTCGCTCGTGGGGTCGGCCAGCATCCGACGCACCACCTCGTCGATGCGGCGCCGGGCCTCCGACCGGTAGCCCTCGGCGGACGCCCCCGCGTCCTCCAGCCGCAGCCGCGCGGAGCGGGAGAGGAGGAACCAGGCGGCGACGCCGGCCGCCACGGCGGGCAGCAGCACGGCCGGCCAGGGAAGCGCCAGGACCACCGCGAGGACGACCCAGGCGACGGCGAGGCCACCGACCCCGGCAGCAGCGGCGGCGAGCCTCGAGGCGCGCGGCGAGCGGGCGGCCGGCAGCGCGACACCACCGACCGCTGAGGTGACCGCGTCCCGCAAGGCAGGTGCGCCCGGCACCGCGGCGTCGACGGCGGCGGCCCACGTGGTCGGCAGACCGTCCTGCGCCCGGGCCACCCAGCCGTCCCGGACGGCGGCCACGGTGACGGCTGACGGCGGTTCGGGCGGGGCCACCGCCCCTCCGCGTCGCCCGCCGACGGCGGTCCGCACGGACTCGGCGACCGCGTCCACGCCGGCGGCCCGGGCGAGCTCCTCCACCGCGGGGCTGGTCTCGAGGACGGGCTCGGCCGGACCGACCACGTGGGCCAGCCGCGCGGAGACGGCGTCCACCTCGGCCAGCGCGGTGCGCAGGGACACCGAGGGCCGGGCCACAGCCTCGGCCAGGACCTCGCGCACCTCCTCGATCCCGGTGTGCTCGAGCGCCGACGTGGCGAGGACCCGCACCCCGGTCAGTCCGTCCCGGGCGAGAAGCTGGCGCACGTCGTCGGCCACCTTCCCGACGGCGTGCGGGGGCAGCGTGTCCGCGTGGTTGACGAGCACCAGCATGCTGTCGCTGCGCCCGGCGAGCGCCTTCAGGTAGCGGTCGTGCAACGCGTTGTCGGCGTACTTCTGCGGGTCGACCACCCAGACGAGCACGTCGACGACGGGCAGCAGCCGGTCCACCTGCACGGCGTGCTCCAGCGCCACGGAGTCGTGGTCGGGCAGGTCCAGGAGGACCATCCCGCTCAGCGCCCTCTCGTGGTCGCCGTCGAGGACCGACTCGCGCTCGATGCGTCGCGCCGGCGAGACCTCCAGAAAGTCGAGCAGCTCCTCCGCCTGGCCGCCCCAGACGCACGCCGCGGCAACCTCCGTGGTCGGTCGCAGGGCCCCGACGTCGGCGAACTGCAGCCCCGAGATCGCGTTGAACAGCGAGGACTTCCCGGACCCCGTCCCGCCCACGAGCGCCACGACCGTGCGGTCGGCGCCGAGCGCCAGGCGCTCCGCCACGGCGTCGAGGTCCGCCCGAGCCCGGGCGGCGTCGAAGGGGTCCACCAGGCCCTCGGCCGCGTCCAGCGCCAGCACGAGCGAGTCGGCCCGGTCCGCGAGCGCCGCGGCGTCGACCTCCGCGGGCTGCGTCGGCGCGGCGTTGGCGGCAGCAACGGCGGAGACGTCGGCGGGGGCGCCGTCGGCCACCTCGGCGCCCAGCGGTGCCGCGGTGTCCGGGGAGGGCCGGGTGTCCCCGCCGGTGGCGGAGCTCCCGTGCGTCTCGGAGGGCGTGGTGGTCGTCATGCGTGCTCCTTCAGCTCCGACGCGCGCAGCCGCAGCGCGGTGCCCGGCTGCAGCGGGAGCGCGTCGAGTTCCGCCAGGTACGGCTCGACGGCGGCGCGCACCGCCGACACCGCACGCCGGGCGAGGTCGTCGCGGGCGGTGTCCACCAGCTGCTCTCCGCCGGTCAGCCGCCGGACGGCTGCGGCGGCACCGGCGACGCCGGCCGCGCCGGCCTGCACGAGCGCGCCGAGCCCGTCGGGGCTGAGCGCCTCGTCCGCCCCACGGTCGCCGACTGCGTCACGCACCGCCCGGGCCCAGGCGGTGACGACGGCGCGGGCACCGTCGACCGCCGACGCCCGGTCCGGCGTCGTCCCGGAGGCGGTGAGCGCCTTCTCGGCCAACGCAGCCTGCGCCCGGACGCGACGGACACCGTCGGTCGCTCCCCGCAGGCCGTCGGCGACCACGAGCTGAAGGGCCGCCGTGGCCTCGGCCGCCAGATCGGCGGCCGCCGCGTCCCGGGCGGCGAGGGCCCGCCCCTGCCGGCCCGCCCGCGGCCGCGCACCCTCCTCGAGCAGGAGAGCCAGCGGGCCACCGGTGGAGGCCAGCGAGAGCCAGCGGGTCGTCGGGGCCCCGAGGCCCGCCTGGCCGTTCCGCAGCGCGTCGGTCAGCGCCTGCGCGGGCTCGTCGACGGCCTCCGCGGCGAGGCGGCGCAACTCGTCGGCGGCCTCGACCTGGGCGTCCGCGCCGGCGGCCAGTGCGAGCAGCTGCTCCCGCAGGGCGGCCCAGGCCCCCCGCGTGGTCCTGCGGACAACTCCTGCCGCGCGGTGCCGGTCGGCCACCAGCGCGAGCCACTCCTTCAGCTCGGCCACGACCGCGGCGTCGAGCGGACCCTCGTGCGGGCCGGTGTCCGGGACGACGAAGAGCGGGGCCGACCCGAGCCCGAGCCCGTCCATGCGCGCCAGCAGGTCGGCGCGGACCGCGGCGCGCACCCGCAGCGGCAGCCGGTTGAGCACGACGGCGGTCGTGATACCGCGCCCCTGGGCCTCGGTGAGCTGGCGCCACGGCAGGGCGTCGCCGTAACGGGCGGCGGTGGTGACGAACACCCACAGGTCGGCCGTCTCGAGCAGCCGGTTGGCCAGCGCGCGGTTGTCGGCGTGGACCGAGTTGAGATCGGGCGCGTCGAGGAGTGCCAGACCGACGGGCACCTCGGGGTGGGTGACCACCGTCGCCATCTCCGCGAGGGGGTGCCCGTCGAGGTCGGGCGCGTCGTCGGGATGGACCGCGACGACGGCGCGGCGCGTGGTCGGGCGCAGCACTCCCGCCTCGGTGACCTCCTCGCCGAGGAGGGAGTTCAGCACGGTGGACTTGCCCACGCCCGAGGAACCGCCGAGGACGACGACGGCGGGCGCGGACGCCCGGCGTAGCCGCGGCAGCAACCGCGCACCTGTCTGGACGAGCACCTGCTCGCGCAGCGCTCGCAGGTCCTCGGCGCCCGGCAGGTCCAGCGGGTAGGCGGCACGCTCGACGTCCGCCCGCAGATCGGTGACGACCGAGAGTCGCGGGCCACGGCCTTCCTCCCGCGCCGCCGAACCGTCCGCGGGAGCTTCCGGACGATCGTGGTTCAGGGTGGTCACGGCCCCATTGTCGGTGATGCGCGCGGCGTCCTAGGACAAGCGCGCCGGGCGCTACCCTCGTTCACCGAGCCCCCATAGCTCAATGGATAGAGCAACGGCCTTCTAATCCGTAGGTTGCAGGTTCGAGTCCTGCTGGGGGCACCACGGCGGTGCGGCACGTCCCGACTACGCTGACCGGGTGAGCCGAAACACCGCCCCCAAGGACCCGATCGTCTGGATCGACTGCGAGATGACCGGGCTGGACCTGGAGAAGGACGCCCTCATCGAGGTCGCCGTCGTCGTCACCGACTCCGAGCTGGTGCCGCTGGACGCCGGGCTGGACCTGGTCATCGCCCCGACGCCGGGCTCGGTCGAGCAGATGAACGACGTCGTGCGGGAGATGCACACCACCTCCGGCCTGCTCCAGGAGCTCGACCACGGCCTGTCGATGGCGGAGGCCCAGGAGCAGGTCCTCGCCTACGTGCGCCAGTGGGTCCCCGAGCCGCGCAGGGCGCCGCTGGCCGGGAACTCCGTCGGGACGGACCGCACCTTCCTCGCCCGGGACATGCCCGAGCTCGTCGAGCACCTCCACTACCGGATCGTCGACGTCTCCTCGATCAAGGAGCTCGCCCGCCGCTGGTACCCGCGCACGTACTTCCAGTCCCCTGCCAAGAACGGCGGGCACCGCGCGCTGGCCGACATCCTCGAGTCCATCGACGAGCTGCGCTACTACCGCGCGGTGCTCTTCCCGGCCGGTGACGGTCCCGACTCCCCGACCGCCAAGGCGGCCGCCGACGCGATCGCCGCGGCCCCGACCGCCGCCGTCGTCGAGGCGCTGGCGCAGGAGGCGGCCGAGAAGGAGGCCCCGGAGCACGCGACGACGTGACCCAGACCACGGCCGGTCGATTACGGGAGCCGCCGGCGGATCGGCTATGCTCGTCCACTGTTGCCGGGGAGTTCACGGCAGCATGGTGGGTGTAGCTCAGCTGGTAGAGCGCCGCGTTGTGGTCGCGGATGTCGCGGGTTCAAGTCCCGTCACTCACCCCGTCACGAGGAGGGCGGGCCGCATCGCGGCCCGCCCTCCTCGCCTTCCGGCGCACATCTCCGCGCCCGCGCCCGTGCGGTTCCGCGGGCAGCCGCCACGTGAGCGGTTCGGCGGTACGGCCGCGCGGTGCCTGACACACCGCGCGGCCGCTCCTCACACCCGGCGGGCCGTCACCAGAAGGCGCGCACCGCGATCGCGTCGGCGAAGTTGTCCACGGCGCCCGGGGTGGTGGAGAGGTAGAGCGAGGCGTCCACGAGAGCCACCTCCATGACGTGCATGCCGTCCTCCCCCTCGACTACGTCGATGCGGCAGTACGTCAGCTGCTCGTCCCGGCCCATCCGGTCCTTGATGTACGAGTGGATCGCCTTGCGGGCCTCCTCGCCCAGACGCCACTCGGCGTCCGTGGCCTCCCGCGCGTGCGCGACCTCCTTCGGCGCCTCGACCTGGCTGCGGAACGGACCGTGGAGCATCGCCTCCTTCTCCACGGCGTGGCTGACGAGCCCGTTCATGAAGATCAGCGCCGTCTCGCCGCGCTGGTCGACCGACTCGAGGTAGCGCTGCACCATCACGCTGCGCCCCTGCGAGAGCAGGTCCATCGCGTGCGAGATCGCCTGCTGGCGGGAGCCCGCGTCGACGGCGGTGTAACGGCCCGTGTCGTGCGCGCCGGAGGAGATGGCGGGCTTGACCACGAAGTCGCCGCTCGCCGGGAAGCGGGTGTGCACCTGGTGCTTGCTGAGGTTGCGCTCCGGCTCGAGCCAGACGGTCGGGATGGTCGGCATCCCGCGCTTCTCCAGCTCCACGAGGTAGTGCTTGTCCGTGTTCCACCGGATCACGTCCGCGTGGTTGCAGAGCCGGGGCACGGACTCGGCCCACCGCACGAACTGGTCGCGCCGGAGGGCGTAGTCGTGCACCGAGCGGAGGACGACCGTGCCGGCCGAGGACCAGTCCACGTCCGGGTCGTCCCACACGGCGATGCGAGGCTCGATGCCGCGGTCGGCGAGCGCGTCGGGCAGGGGTGCATCATCCTCGGACAGCCGCGGCAGCGCGGCGCAGGTGGCGAGGGTTACGATCGGCTTTGACACGGGGTCAACCTACCTTGCGTCGCCGCCTCCGGCGCCACCGCGCCCACCGGCCCCGTCCGGTTCCGCGGCGCTCCCCGGCGCCGGCCGCTGTCCGGCCGGTCGTGATCTCCGCCTCATCCACCCCCTCCGGGCGCTCGCATCCTGAGACGGCACCGTTCACGGTTCGCTCGCTGCGTCGCCTCGCTGTTTTTCTGGAACCAGTCGAGCCACCGACCCCCCGGCGGCTTCCGCCCGGCGCCCCCGGCGCCCGGCCCGGACCTATCCGAAGGACCCACCATGACCTACCTGCGCCGTGGCGGCGCGATCGCCGCGTCCGCCGCCCTCGCCCTCACCCTCGCCGCCTGCGGCGGCTCGGGCGCCGACGAGTCCGCCGAGAAGGGCTCGGAGGAGAACCCGGTCCGCATCGGGGTCGTCGGTGCGACCGACCCGCAGTGGCCCATCTTCGAGGACCTCGCGGAGGAGGAGGGCATCGCCGTCGACATCGTCGACTTCACCGAGTACACCCAGCCCAACCCCGCGCTCGCGGACGGCGACCTGGATCTCAACCAGTTCCAGCACATCCTCTACCTCGCGCAGTACAACGAGGCCGACGGTCAGGACCTGACCCCGATCGGCGCCACGGCGGTGTACCCCCTCGCGCTGTACTCCCTCAAGCACGACGCCGTCGAGGACATCCCCGACGGCGGCGAGGTCGCGATCCCCAACGACGTCACGAACCAGGCCCGTGCCCTGTTCGTGCTCGAGGAGGCCGGGCTCATCACCCTGGCCGACGACGCCGGCGTGGTCCCGGACCCGACCGACGTCGTCGAGGCGGAGTCGAAGGTCAAGGTCACGCCCGTCGACGCGAACCAGACGGTCGTCTCGCTCGACTCGGTCGACGCGTCCATCGTCAACAACGACTTCATCGACGACGCCGGCCTCAACCCGGAGGACGCCCTGTTCGCCGACAGCGCCGAGTCCGAGGGTGCCCGCCCGTACATCAACGTCTGGGTCGCGCGGGCCGAGGACGCCGACAACGAGACGTTCCAGCAGCTCGTCGAGATCCACAAGTCTCCCGAGGTGACCGAGGCCCTGCAGGAGTCCGCGGGCGGCACCGCCTCGCTGGCCGACCAGGGCCCGGCGGAGCTCCAGGACATCCTCGCCGAGGTCCAGGCGAGCCTGAGCTGATGAGGTCCGCCGCGCAGCGGACGGCGGTCCCCGGGAAGATGGGCGTATGAGTCCGATCATCCGGTTCGACGGCGTGCACAAGACCTTCGGCGAAGGACCGAAGGCCGTGCACGCCGTCGAGGACGTCACCCTCGACATCGAGGAGGGTGAGATCTTCGGCGTCATCGGCTACTCCGGTGCCGGCAAGTCCACCCTCGTCCGGCTCATCAACGGCCTCGAGCGGGCCACCTCCGGCACCGTTCAGGTCGACGGCCACACCGTCTCCGCCCTCAGCGAGAGGGAGCTGCGGCCGCTGCGCACGGACATCGGCATGGTGTTCCAGCAGTTCAACCTCTTCTCCTCCAAGTCCGTCGCGGAGAACGTCGCCTACCCGCTCCGGGTGGCCGGGTGGGACAAGGAGCGCCGGCGTGCCCGGGTGGCGGAGCTGCTGCAGTTCGTCGGCCTCTCCGACAAGGCGCAGGCCCGGCCCGCCGAGCTCTCCGGCGGGCAGAAGCAGCGCGTCGGCATCGCCCGCGCGCTCGCCAGCCAGCCCAAGATCCTGCTGGCCGACGAGGCCACGTCGGCGCTCGACCCGGAGACCACCCGCGAGGTGCTGGGCCTGCTGCGCCGGGTCAACTCCGAGCTGGGGCTGACGATCGTGGTCATCACCCACGAGATGGACGTCGTGAAGTACCTGTGCCACCGGGTGGCCGTCATGGAGCACGGCCGCGTCATCGAGCAGGGCACCGTCTACGACGTCTTCTCGCGGCCCCGGCACGAGGCGACCCGCCGCTTCGTCGGGACGTCGCTGCGCGACCGGCCGAGCCCCGAGGTCCTCACCCGCCTCGCCGCGAGCCACCCCGGCAGGCTGGTGACCGTGGCCGTCCAGGAGGACACCGGCTCCTCCGCCCGCATCATGCGGACCTTCGCCGAGCGTGAGGTCGACGGCGCCATCGTCTACGGCGGCATCACCGAGATCGGTGAGCGGCCGTTCGGCTCGCTCACGCTCTCGCTGACCGGCGACCCCGCGGCGATCGACCGGGCGCTGGCGGAGCTGCGCACGTTCACCGACGTCGAGGACTACCCCGCGCTCGCGGGGAGGGAGCGTTCATGAAGTTCGACTGGGCCAACGACTGGCCCGTCTTCGTCGAGGCGTTCTGGCAGACGATCTACATCGTCGCGCTGGCGCTCGGGATCGGTGGCGCCATCGGCCTGGTCCTGGGGCTGGTGCTCTACACCACCCGACGGGGCGGGCTGCTGGAGAACCGGTACGTCTTCACGGCGCTGAACGTCCTGGTGAACTTCGTCCGGCCGATCCCCTTCGTCATCTTCATCACCGCGGTGGGCCCGCTGACCATCGCGCTGACCGGGTCGAGGATCGGGACGGACGCCTTCATCGTGCCGGCGGCGATCATGGCGTCCTTCGCCACCTCCCGCATCGTCGAGCAGAACCTCGTGGCGCTCGACCCGGGGGTGATCGAGGCGGCCCGCTCCATGGGGGCCTCCCCCCTCCGGATCATCTTCACGGTGATCATCCCCGAGGCGCTCGCCCCGCTGATCCTGGGGTACACGTTCCTCTTCGTGGCGGTGGTCGACATGTCGGCCCTGGCCGGCATCGTCGGCGGCGGCGGTCTCGGTAACTTCGCCCTCACGCAGGGGTACCAGCGCTTCGACTGGGTCGTCACGTACGTGACGGTGCTCGTCATCGTGGTGCTCGTGCAGCTCGTGCAGTTCCTCGGCAACTACCTCGCCCGCAAGGTGCTCCGCCGGTAGGCCGGTCCCCGGGCGCACACGGCTGGGCCGGGGCTCGGCCCGGATCGCCCCCGCACGGGGCGACGGCGGAATACGCTCGTCGCAGCAGGGCCGCGGTGACGCCGTGCTCGCCCTGCCGCTGCACCGGCACGCACCGACGAAGGTGGTCGCCATGGAGAGGACCCGCCCAGGAGTCCCGGCGAGGTCACGGTGAGCTCTGCGGAGCTTTCCGCCCCCCGCCCGGTGGTGGCTGCCGTCGACGGCTCGGCCAAGGACGAGGCGGTCGTCCGGTGGGCGGCCGACGAGGCGGCCTGGCGAGGAGCCGACCTGCTGGTCCTGTACGCCTTCGACCACGTCGCTCCCCTCCCCACCGCCTACGCCGCCGGTCAGCGCGTCACCGGCGCGGCGCAGGAGCGGGCCGCCAGGCGCCGGCCCGGCCTGGCCGTGACGACGCGGGAGGTGCTCGGCGACGCCACGTCCGCGCTCCTCGACCTGACCCGGGGGGCGTCGATGGTCGTGCTCGGCTGCCGCGAGCGCGGCCGGCTGACCAGCTCCGTGCTCGGGTCCGTGTCCCGTGCCGTGGTGAGCCGAGGGCACGGGACGGTCGTCGTCGTCACCGGCCGGCAGGAGCTGCCGGAGGCGCCGGTCACGGTGTGGCTGGACGTCGGGAGCGAGACGGCCGCCCCCCTGGCTCTCGCCCTCGCGGAGGCGGCCCGGCGGGGGACGACGCTGCGGGTGGTGCACCCCGCGGCGGGACAGCGGCCGCCGGAGAGCCGTCGGGCCGACACGCTCCTGGCGGCCGCGCGCGAGCCGTTCCCCGGTGTGCCCGTGGAGGTCGTCGAGACACCCCTGGACGCGGTGGAGGCGTTGAGGGACGAGGGGGCACGGTCGTCCCTGATGGTTCTCGGCCGCCCGCTGCGGGGCCCGGCGCGCGGGCCGGACTCCGTCGTCCAGGCCGTGCTGCACGCGGCCCCCGCCGTCGCGGTGGTGGCGGCACCGGCGGGCGGCGCGGGCACGGCGGGCGGGCCGGCCCCGCGGAGCGCGGCGCGGGGGTGAGTCCGGGTGCCGTCGGTCGAGCAGGCCGCGTTCTGGGCCCAGGACGGCACCGCCGTCCTGGAGGCGCTGGACTCGGCGCCGCGCGGTCTGGCCGGCACCGAGGCCGCCCGGCGGCTCGACCGCGACGGCCCGGCGACGCTCGTGGCCCGCACCAGGCACCGCGGTGTGCGCCTGCTTCTCTCGCAGTTCTCGGGGCCCGTCGTCCTGCTCCTGCTCGTCGCGGCCGTCATCGCCCTGGTGCTCGGGGACACCGTGGACGGTGCGGTCATCCTCACGATCGTCCTGGCGAGCGGGCTGCTGGGGTACTGGCAGGAGCGCGGCGCCGACCGGACGATGGCCGCCCTCCTGGCCCGGGTGCACGTCACGAGCACGGTGCTGCGCGACGGGGCCGAGACCGTGGTGCGCCCGGACGAGATCGTCCTGGGCGACGTCGTCGTCCTGCGCGCAGGAGATCTCGTGCCCGCGGACTGCCGCGTGCTGGGCAGCCGGAACCTGCTGGTGGACCAGGCGGCCCTGACGGGCGAGTCGTTCCCCGTCGAGAAGACCGCCGGGCCCCCGGCAGCCGCCGACGCACCCGTGCCGGAGCGCACCACTGCCCTGTACCTCGGCTCGCACGTCGTCAGCGGCGCCGGCGAGGCCGTCGTCGTGGCCGTCGGCCGCGCCACCGAGTTCGGGCAGGTGGCGGCGGACCTGCAGAGCCGTGACGTCACGACGGCGTTCGAGCGGGGGCTGACCGACTTCGGCCTGCTGCTGGTGCGCGCCATGGCGGTGCTGGTGTCGGCGATCTTCGTCATCGACCTGCTGCTCGGCCGGCCGCTCGTGGACTCCCTGCTCTTCTCGCTGGCGCTGGCCGTCGGCCTGACCCCTCAGATGATGCCGGCCATCGTGGCGATCAGCCTCTCGGCCGGCGCCCGCCGCATGGCGGCCGAGAAGGTGGTGGTGAAGCGGCTCGACGCCATCGAGGACCTCGGCGGCATGACCGTGCTCTGCACGGACAAGACGGGGACCCTCACCTCGGGCGACGTGCGCCTCCGGGCGGCCCTGGCACCGGACGGCGTGGCCGACGACGAGGTGCTGCGGCTCGCGCGCCTCAACGCCGGGCTCCAGCGCGGGTTCGCGAACCCCCTGGACCGCGCCGTGCTCGACGGCGTGCAGGAGGTCCCCCCGGGGCGTGCTCTCGGCGAGGTGCCGTACGACTTCAGCCGTCGCCGGCTCTCCGTGCTGGTCGGGGCGGACGCCGACGGACCCCCGCTCCTGGTCACCAAGGGGGCGTTCGCGGAGACGGTCGCCGTCTGCGACCGGGTGGAGCTGGACGGGCGGGTCTCCGCTCTGGACGACGCGGCGCTGCGCTCCGTCTGGGACGCGCAGGACTCCCTCGCCGCCGAGGGGCTGCGGGTGCTCGCGCTGGCGACGCGGCAGCTGCCGACCGGCGTTCAGGTGAGCGCGGCCGACGAACGGGGCATGACGCTGCGCGGTCTGCTGGCCTTCGAGGACCCGCCGCGGGCCGACGCCGTGGCCTCGGTCGCCCGGCTGCGGGAGGTCGGCGTCGGCGTCCGCCTGGTGACGGGCGACAGCGCGGCCGCCGCCCGCGTCGTCGCCGCGGCGGTGGGGCTCTCCCCCGCCGGCATGCTCACCGGGCGCGACCTGGCGGCGCTCGACGACCGGGCCCTCGCGGCACGCCTCTCGGCGGCGGAGGTCGTGGCGGAGGTCGACCCGCTCGAGAAGGAACGAGTGGTCCGCCAGCTGCGACGCCGCGGCGAGGTCGTCGGCTTCCTGGGCGACGGCATCAACGACGCGCCCGCGCTGCACGCCGCCGACGTGGGGCTCTCCGTCGACACCGCCGTCGACGTGGCCAAGCAGGCGGCCGACGTCGTCCTGCTGGACAAGAGCCTCGGGGTGGTCGCGGACGGGGTCGTGCTGGGCCGGTCCACCTTCGCCAACACGCTGAAGTACGTCCGGGTCACCGTCTCGGCGAACTTCGGCAACATGCTCTCGATGGCGGCCGCGGCGGCGTTCCTGCCCTTCCTGCCCATGCTGCCCCGCCAGATCCTCGTGCTGAACTTCCTCTCCGACATCCCCGGGACCACGATCGCCGGCGACTCCGTCGACCCGGAGCAGGTCGCCCGTGCCCCCGCGTGGGACACCCGGTCGATCCGCCGGTTCATGGTGACGTTCGGGCTCATCAGCACCGCCTTCGACCTGCTGACCTTCCTCGTGCTGCGGCAGGTGTTCCGCGCCGACGCGCCGTTGTTCCGCAGCGGCTGGTTCGTGGAGTCCACGCTCACCGAGCTGGCGGTCATGCTCGTGCTGCGCACCGGCCGGCCCTTCTACCGCAGCCGCCCCGGCGTGGGCCTGCGGCTCACGAGCGGCGTCGTCGCCGTCGTGGTGGTCGCGCTGCCGTTCACGCCCCTGGCGGCCCCGCTCGGCCTGGTCCCGCTGCCTGCCGCGCTGCTCGCCACGCTGGCCGTCCTGCTGGCGCTGTACGTTCTCATGAACGAGCTCGCCAAGCGCGCCCTCGCGCCACGCCCGCGGCAGGCTCCTCCCCCGGCCCGCTCGCTGCTGCGTCGACGACGGCGGCCGCCCCGGGCGCCGTCGTCCACGGCCGCCCGTGGCTAGGCCCACCGGCGGGGCCGGCGCCGTGGAGCCTGCCGTCACGGTCGTCGACGACCCGGTGCCGGAGACGGTGCGGGAGTTCTCCGACGCGGTCGGCATCGTCCTCGCCGTCCTGGGCGTGACGCTGACGCTGCTCCTGGCGTCGTTCGCGCACGGCACCACCACCGGCCTCGCGCAGGACGTGAAGGGCCTCGAGGGGGTGCTGCGGCAGTTCGTCATCGTCCCGGCGGCCATCCTCGAGCGGGTCGTCGCGCTCGTCCTCCCCCTCGCCGTGCTCGCCGAGCTCGTCGTGCGGCGCGAGACCCGGCAGGCCGTCTCCAGCCTGGTGGCCGGGGTGCTCGGGGTCGTCGTGTGCTCAGCGGTGGTCGCCCTCCTGCGCCGCGCAGGACCCGCGGACCTGGTGCTGGGCCTCTCCGTGGTCCGCGACGGCTCGCCGGAGCTGTCCGTGCCCGTCTCCCTGGCGATGGTCGCCGCCCTGCTCACCGCCGCCGGGCCGCGGAGCCGACGGCGCAGCGTCGCGTGGTCGTGGCGCGCGGTGTGGGTGACCGTGGGCATCCTGCTCGTGACCGCGCAGGCCGCGCTGCTCGGTGCCGCGCTCGCCCTCCTGCTGGGACGTGGGGTCGGGCTGGCGGTGCGGTACGTCGTCGGCGTGCCGACCGGGCGCGCGTACGGCGAGGAGCTCGTGGGCGCCCTCCGCCGGGCCGGGTTCCGGCCGGTCCGCATCACCCGGTGCCCGGGTGCGGGGCACCGCCGGTACGCGCTCACCACCGAGGACGGACGAGAGCTCGAGATGACCGTCCTCGACAGCGACCGCCAGGTGGCCGCGCTGCTCTCCCGCCTGTGGGAGGCGGTGCGGGTCCGGGAGGTCGGCGCGCCGCCGCTCTCCGCCCGGGAGACCGCCGAGCACCTCGTGGCCCTGACGGCCCTGGTCCGGGAGGCCGGCGCCCGGATGCCGGCCGTGCGCGCCGTCACGGTCGCCCGAGACTCGACGGTGCTCGTCCAGGACCGCCCCGGCGGCGCTGCCCAGCTCTCCCAGCTCGCCCCGGTGCAGATCACCGACGAGGTGCTGCGCCTCGTCTGGCAGGAGCTGCGACGGGTCCACCGGTGCGGCGTCGCCCACCGACGCCTCAGCTCCGGGTCGGTGCTGGTGGAGCTGACCGGCCCGGACCCCGGGGTGTGGTTCACCCGGTGGGAGTCCGGGTCGATCGCCGCCTCGGAGCTGGTCCGGCGCGCCGACCTCGCCCAGATGCTCACGCTGCTCGCCGTGCGGGTCGGCACCGACCGCGCCCTCCGCTCCGCCCGCGAGTCGCTCACGCCGGACGAGCTGGCCGGGCTGGTGCCGCTCCTGCAGCCCGTGGCGCTGCCGCGCGCGACGCGGGAGGAGCTGCGGGGCCGGCGCGAGCTGCTGGCCGAGCTCCGGTCCGCCGTCGTCGGGCCCGGCGGGGACGCCGCCGCCGCGGAGCCGGTCCAGCTGGTGCGTCTCGGCGGCCGTCAGGCGTTCACGGCGACCGCGGCGACGGTGGCCGTCGTGGTCGTGCTGACCACCGTCAACCTCGACGACATCTCCGCCGCGCTCACCGCGGGCGACTGGCGCTGGAGCGTCGCCGCCTTCCTGCTCGGGCTCACGACCTTCGCGGGGGTCGCGGCGACGTACGTGGCGCTCGCCCCGAAGCCCGTGCCCTTCGGCAGGGCCGTTCTCGTCCAGGTCGCGGCCTCGTTCGTGGCGCTCGCCGCGCCCGCCCTGGTCGGCCACGCCGGGATCAACGTCCGGATGTTCACCCGCCAGGGGATCGACACCGCCCGCGCCCTGGCCGCGGTCGGGCTCGTGCAGGTCTCGCAGTTCGTGGTCACCGTGCTGCTGCTCGTGGTCCTCGCGGTGCTCTCCGGCGCCTCGACGGCCCCGATCCCCACCACCAGCCCGGCCACGCTGCTGACCCTGGCCGCGGTGGTGGGCGCGGCCGGCGCCGCCCTCCTGGTGCGGCCCCTGCGGGAGTGGCTGGCACGCAAGGTGCTGCCGGTCGTCCGCCAGACCTGGCCGCTCGTGGTGACGCTCGTCAGCCACCCGCGCCGGCTCGCCCTCACCGTGCTCGGCAACGTGGTGACGAGCCTCGGCTGGATCCTCGCGCTGTACTGCTCCCTCGCGGCCTTCGGCACGCACCTCAGCGCCATCCAGGTGGCGCTGGTCTACTTCGCGGGGAACGCCGCCGGGTCGGTGGTCCCGACACCGGGCGGGATCGGCTCGATCGACGTGGCCATGATCGCCGGCCTGACGGCGGTCGGGGTGGGCCCGGGCGTGGCGGTGTCCGCCACCGTCGTCTTCCGCGTCGTGACGTTCTGGGTGCAGATCCCGCTCGGCTGGGTGGCGCTGCGGCACCTGATGCGCCGCAACGCCGTCTGACCCGCCGCCACCGACGTCGGCGACGAGCACCGCCACCCGCGTGGACGCGCCGCCCCGCGGCTCAGTCGCCGTCGCCGTGGACGGCCGAGGAGCCCACCTGGTCCGCCCACACGGCCCTCGCTCCCGTGTCACCCACGCGGTACACCTGCACCCCGGTCGCCAGCGCGAGCACGACCGTGAGCGCCGCGACCGCCGTCGCGGCGACGCCGCGCCCACGGCGCCCCGCCCGCCGGCGGTAGCGGTCGACCAGGACGAGGACCCACAGCACCGCGGCCAGCGCGAGCCCGAGCCACAGGAGCTGGCCACCCAGCGCCGCGTGCACACCGGGCTCACCCACCCGCCTCTCGAGCGCCTCGCCGGACTGCGTGGCCACCGGCAGCGCCAGGGCGGCCAGCGTGGCGACGACCGCCACGACGGGCAGGTACCGCCGCCAGCGCGGCACCAGGATCGTGGCGATCGCGCCGAGCACGGCGAGCGGGATCAGGACGACCACCGCGTGCACCACGAGCGGGTGCAGGGGCAGTCCACCGATGAGATCGAACATGGCACCATCCTTCGGGTTTGGTCGGGCGAGGTCAGAGCCCGGGCGGGGTCCGACCGTCGGTCGGTCCGAGCACCGGGCAGGTGCGGAGAAGGCCGCCGTCGTGGGCGACGACGTCGACCTGGTACCCGGCGGTCGCCGCCCACCGCGCCGACCCGGCGCCGGAGACGTAGGTGGCCGTGGCGAGGACGTCGGCCCACAGCAGGGTGGGGCCGGAGACGGTCACCGACGCCGGCCCGTCGGCAGCGCCGCCCGCTCGCGGGTCCCAGATGTGGTGGCCCCGGCGGGCCGCCCCGGAGGTGGCGACGCCGCCGTCGCGCATCGTGATGACGGCCCTGAGCCGGTCCGGGCGCTGCGGGTCCTCGATCCCGACGCGCCACGCCGGACGGCCCTCGTCCGCCACGTGGCACAGCAGGTCGCCGCCCGCGTTGACGTAGAAGTCGGTGCCGGGCAGGTCGTGGAGGGGCGCGGCGGCGCGCTCGACCGCCCAGCCCTTGACCAGTCCGGTCGGGTCGACCCGTGACCCGCCGTCCGGCAGCGGTCGGCGGGCGTCGATCGCCCCTGCGGTGAGCTCCCGGGCGAGCTCGCACAGGTCGAGCACCTCGCTCACCTCCGGCGGGCACTGCTCGGGCGTCAGCACGCCGTCGGCGAGGAGGCTGACCGCCGAGTCGGGTCGGTAGGTGCTGAACATGCCGTCAAGACGCCGCAGCTCCGCGTAGACGGCGGCGACGGACCGCTCCGCCCCTGCCGGCAGGTCGGGGGCCCGCAGGTGGATGCTGACGGGCATGCCCATCACCGTCCGGTGCCAGGCGCGCGTGCGGAGGGCACCGGCCTCGGGCGCGGCCAGGGCGGTCACCGCAGGCCCGCCTCGTCGAGCGCCGACTGCAGCGACTGGATGTACCCGGTGCTCGTGACGGTGGCCCCGGTGACGGCGTCGATCCTGGCACTGCCGGCCTGGACCGTCTCCTGCTGCAGCATGGGCACGGCGTAGGAGTTGATCTGCGCGTCCATGGAGTTCTCGTGCGGCACCTGCACCGCCGTGGCGTCGACGACGTGGCCGTCCCGGACGGTGATCTCCACCTGCACGTTGCCCCACTGGGTCCCGACGGCGGCACCCGTGTACGTGCCCGACGGCGCCTTCGACGCTCCGGCCGAGGACCGCCCCTGCGACGGCGCCGCCCCGCCCGCCCCTCCGCCGGAGGCGGACGCGCTGCCGCCTCCGGCGGAGGAGGTCCCGGTGGGGGCGGCGCCGGCGAGGCCCTGTCCGGTGGAGGTGGGGTAGGACAGCAGCAGGACGAGCCCGCTGGCGGTCATGGCACCGGCGACGACGATCCTTCTCATGGCGGCCCTCACATCGTGAATCGTTCGAGGTGGATCTGGTCCGTGGGGACGCCGGCTCTCAGCGCGGCGGCCCGCGCGTGCTCCATCCAGAGGTCCGGGCCGCAGATGTAGACGTCGCGCTCGGCCACGTCCGGGACGATCGAGACGAGCGCCTCGGCGTCGTCCCAGTCGGCGGCCTGCACAGGCAGCCACGAGGGGCGTCCGGGCACGCGGCGTCCGGGGAGCTCGACGACGTCGGCACCGCGCCGGTGGGCGATCGCCCTGATCTCCCCGCGCAGCACGAGGTCGTCCTCCGAGCTGGCCCGGTAGAACGGCACCCGCGCCATGAGGGCGACCTGGACGAGCATGAGGTCCGCGGCGACGAGCCCCGTGAGCCGCCCCGCCGTCGTCAGGGCCGCGGATCCGCCGGCGAGCAGGTCGGTCAGCCCGCCGCCGTGCACCCACAGTGCGAGCACGGCCAGCATCGAGCCCCAGGCGAGCAGCCCCGCGAGGTCACGCCACCACGTCGGGACCCACGCCCTGAGGATTCGGGTACGGGTTCCGGGTGCGGCGGCCGCCGAGGTCATGGGCCGAGCGTGCGCCGCCTGCCTGGGAGCCAGCAGGGCGTGGACAGAGAATTCCCTGGGATGACGCAAGGTCCCCGCCCCTTTGAGCGGGGCGAGGACCTTGGGAAGTACACCGCCTGGGACTCGAACCCAGAACCCACTGATTAAGAGTCAGTTGCTCTGCCAATTGAGCTAGCGGTGCTCGGTGCGAAAAGTGACTTTACTGCACAGCGCCGGACCCCTCCAACCCGGGACGGCCGTCGGACGGGTGATGTCCGGCACACCGGGTCGTCGAGCCCCGAGGCCGCGTGCACGGAGGTTCCCCCTCCGCGCATCGGGTCCGGGTCGCCGGGGGCGGGCGGCGGGCCGTGCGGGCCCGGGCCCCGCCCGGTAGAACCGCCGTATGAAGTTCTACGCGGACCTGCCCGCACGCCGGGCGCGACAGGTGGCGGGCGACGCCCTGGTGGCGGCGTGGGTGGTGGTGTGCGTCCTGCTCGGCCGGTCGGTCCACGACCTCCTCGCCTCCGCGGCCGAGCCGCTGCGCAGCGCGGCCCAGGTCGGCAGCGGCATCGAGGACGGCATGGGCGACGCGGGCCGCGGCGCCGGCCGGGTGCCTCTCCTCGGCGAGCAGCTCAGCCGGCCGTTCGAGGCGGTCGCCTCAGCCGGTGGTCAGCTCCGCGACGCGGGCGTGGCGGGCGCGGAGCGCGTCGAGGCGCTGGCCGTGCTGGTCGGCATCCTCCTCGCGCTCCTGCTGGCCCTTCTCGTCGTGCTCCCCTGGCTCGGGACGAGGCTGCGGTACGCGGCCCGAGCCGGGGGCGTCCGGCGCCTGCAGGACGAGCCGGGCGGGGCGGACCTCCTCGCGCTGCGCGCGCTGACGCTGCGTCCGGAGCGCTCGCTGGCCGTCGTCGGACCCGCCGCCGCGGCGGCGTGGCGCGCCGGCGACGACGCGACGACGGCGGCCCTGGCCGCGCTCGAGACCGAGCGATGGGGCGTGGCGGCCCGGGGCGGGGACCGGCGAGCGGGAGCCGAGGCCTAGCACGATCCGCGTGCCGCCGCGGGTGGGGCGGACTACGGTCGTCGGACCTGGGAGTCGCAACCACCGCTGCGAGGAGAGGAGGCCAGGAGCCCTTGTACGACCACGACCTGTTCGTCAGCACGCTGTCCGACTTCGTGCGCACCCTGGTCGAGCCCTACGACACCGACACCGTGCTCGATGACCTGGCCGCGAGCGTCCGGGAGACGCTGCACCTGACCGGCGCGGGCGTCTCGCTCGCCGAGGACGGCCGGATCCGGATGGCCACGGTCATCCCGCCTCACCTCGTCCTCCTGGAGAACTACCAGGAGGAGCACCAGACCGGGCCGTCCGTCGACGCCTTCCGCGAGAGCCGGGCGGTCGTCGTGTCGGACGCGGACGAGCTGCGCGCACGCTGGCCCGGTTACGCCGCGCTCGCGATCGAGTGCGGCACCCACGCCGTCGCCGCCCTCCCTCTCGCGCTCAGCGGCAGGACCTTCGGCACGCTGACCATGTACGCCGAGAGCCGTGAGTGGCCGGAGCCGGACCTGGCCGCCGCCTCGTTGTTCGGCGGGATGGCGACCGCCTACCTCGTCCACGAGTCGGTGCACCAGCAGCAGCAGCAGCTCAACAGCCAGCTCACCCACGCGCTGGAGTCGCGGATCGTCATCGAGCAGGCCAAGGGGATTCTCGCCGAGGCGCACGGGGAGACTGTCGAGACCGCTTTCGAGCGCATCCGTTCCCACGCCAGGAGCCACAGCGTCAAGGTCCGCGACGTCTCGGAGGCGATCGTGCGGATGGGGCTGCGTCTCTAACGGACCGGTTGCCACCTTTTTGTGACCGACGTTACGGTTTCATAACGGCCCGCCCCAGTACGTCCGGCGGGCACCGCCGCCCCAGCCCCCGGCGGGACCACGGCCGCTCCGGACCTCGGTGGCCCGTGCTCGTGCCTCGCGAGCACCGACCCCTGGAGCGCACAATGCGGTACGCCGACGTCATCGAGATCCCCACCTACGACCGCCCGCTGCACCACGACCTGGCGACAGTCGACGCGGTCAGCGACCTGGTGCAGGCCCAGCAGCGCAAGGGCGACCTGTACCTCCGCGTCAGCCGCGGCCCGGACGACGTCCACACCGGGAGCCGTCACCCCGAGAGCGGGTACCCGCTCCCCGGGCTCGCCTGCTGGCCGCTGGTCCCGGAACCGTGGTGGCCCGCCGGCACGTCGACGTGGATCGCCCGCCAGCTCGTCAGCCACTCCTACCTGCTCTCCGAGCGCGCCCAGGCCTGGGTGCTGACGGGCCCGGTCGTCGGCCGGGGCGCCGACGGCGAGCCGCTCGTGGCGCCCGCGAACCCCGTCGCGCTCGTCGGGCACGGCGCGTTCCTGGAGGCGGAGAGCGTCTACGCCGCGTGGCGCTGCCGCGACGTGCGCTGAGGGAGCCGCCGCGCCGTGCGCTGAAGCAGCCGCCGCGAGTGAGCCGGGGGGACGGCCCGCAGGTCCCGCGCGATGAGAGGATGGCGCCGCCAGTTCGCCTCTCTCTCCCTGGAAGTGACATGCCCCGCCTCGAGCCCACCCAGACCGCACCGGACTTCACGCTCCCCACGGCCGACGGTGGCCAGGTATCGCTGGCCGCCCTGCGTGAGGACGCCCGGAAGGGCGTCGTCGTCTACTTCTACCCGGCGGCCGGGACGCCGGGGTGCACGAAGGAGGCCTGCGACTTCCGCGACTCCCTGGCCTCCCTGCAGGGGGCTGGCTACGCCGTCGTCGGGATCTCCCCGGACGGCGTCGAGAAGCTGGCACGGTTCGCCGAGGCTGAGGGGCTGACCTTCCCGCTCGCCTCCGACGCGGACCACGAGGTCCTGGACGCCTACGGGGCCTGGGGCGAGAAGAAGAACTACGGGAAGACGTACGTCGGCGTGATCCGCTCGACCGTCGTCGTCGGGAAGGACGGCACGGTCGAGCTCGCGCAGTACAACGTGCGGGCCACCGGGCACGTCGCGCGGCTGCGCAAGCTGCTCGGCGTCGACTGAGCCGCTCCCGGTGTCGCGGTGGTGCCGTCGTTCTGGCCCACCACCGCGGCCGGCCGACCGGCTGGACCACCGCTCCTGCCCGACCACGCGGGGCGACAGGGTCGACCGTCCGGAAGGACGGGCGCGCTGCTCGTGCGCCCGGCGGGAGGCCGTCGGCCGATAGGCTGTCCCGCGAGCGCGAGTGGCGTAACTGGCAGCCGCGCCAGGTTTAGGTCCTGGTGCCTTCGGGCGTAGGGGTTCGAGTCCCCTCTCGCGCACTCCCCGCAGCAGTGGATGTGCCGGTGGCTCGGCTGAGGAGGCGGCCCCTCTCGCCGCACCGGACCGGCCGGGCGTGACGACGCCGGTCGCCCGGCCAGCCTTGTCGCGCCGGACCGCCGGGCGCGATAGAAACAGAGGGTGAGTGACATCGCGAGCGGCGACCTCGGTCCATGGCTCTCCCCCGAGGACCTGGACCTGGTGCGCCGAAAGGTTCCCATCCTCTACATCGACGCGGTCCCGGCCCGCCTGGACCGGCACGGGGAGGTCGAGTCAGTCGGTCTCCTGCTACGGGCGACGTCGGAGGGCACCATCTCCCGCGCGCTCGTCTCGGGGCGGGTGCTCTACCACGAGACCATCCGGGAGGCCCTCGAACGGCACCTGGACAAGGACCTCGGGCCGATGGCGCTGCCGCGGCTGCCGCAGTCGCTGGTGCCGTTCGCCGTCGGCGAGTACTTCCCGACGCCGGGCAGCCCGTTCCACGACCCGCGCCAGCACGCCGTCTCCCTCGCGTACGTGGTCCCGGTGGTCGGTGACTGCCACCCGGCCAACGACACGCTCGAGCTGACGTGGCTGACACCCGCGGAGGCCGTGACGCCGGAGATCCTCAACGACATGGTGGAGGGGCACGCCATCCTGCTCAAGCAGGCCCTGGCCCACCTGGGGAGGTTGCGCTGATGGAGACCCAGCCCGAACCGATCGTGCCGGGGTCGAGGAACCCGCTGAAGTGGTTCGCGATCGACCTGGCCTGCGTCCTGGTGTTCACCGTCATCGGCATGGCGTCCCACGGCACGCCCGCCGGGGAGTTCCTGCAGACGGTGTGGCCGTTCCTGCTCGGCCTAGCCATCGCCTGGGCGCTCCCCGGCGTGCGGTCGCTGCCGCTCCTGATCTGGCCCACCGGGGTCATCGTCTGGGCCGGGACCACGGTGATCGGGCTGGCGCTGCGCGCCATCACCGGCGGCGGGGTCTCGGGAGCGTTCCCGTTCGTCACCGCCGGCGTCCTCGCCCTCCTCATCGTCGGCTGGCGGGTGATCCCGGAGCTCCAGGAACGCCGCCACGAGAAGCAGGCGCGCTACCTCTGACATCCGCACGGGCCTGCGGCCCGGCCGGCGGCGACCGGCCGGGCCGCAGGCCCGTGCCGCTCGGGTGCGGGTCAGGCCCGGAGGTCCATGACGACCCTGCCCTCGATGCGGCCCTCCTCCATCTCGGTGAAGATGTCGTTGATCTCCCCGAGGTGACGGACGGTGAACGTCGGGGCGATCTTGCCGCGGGCGAAGAAGTCGAGCGCCTCGGACATGTCCTTGCGGGTGCCGACGATCGAGCCGCGGACCGTCAGGCCGAACAGCACCGTGGTGAAGATGTCGAGGGGAAACTTCTCGGGAGGCAGCCCCACCAGCGAGACGGTGCCACCGCGCCGGAGAGTGCCCACGGCCTGCGGGAAGGCGTGCGCGTTGACGGCCGTGACGAGCGCGCCGTGCACGCCGCCGGTCTGCTCCTTGATCGCCGCCGCAGGGTCGGGTGTCGTGCGGGCGTTGACGGTCACCTCGGCGCCGTGGCGCCGGGCGAGCTCGAGCTTGGCGTCGTCGACGTCGACCGCGGCCACCCGCAGGCCCATCGCGACCGCGTACTGGACGGCGATGTGCCCGAGACCGCCGATGCCCGAGATCAGCACCCACTCGCCCGGCCGGGTGTCCGTGACCTTCAGGCCCTTGTACACGGTGACCCCGGCGCACAGCACCGGTGCGGCGGCGGCCAGGTCGACGCCGTCGGGGATGAGCGCGCAGTAGCGGGAGTCCACCAGCATGTACTCGCCGAAGGAGCCGTCCACGGAGTACCCGCTGTTCTGCTGGGCCTCGCACAGCGTCTCCCAGCCGGTCTCGCAGTACTCGCACTCGCCGCAGGCGCTGGCGAGCCACGCGTTGCCGACCCGGTCGCCCACCTTCACGCGGGTGACCCCGGCGCCGACGGCGACGACGGTCCCGGCACCCTCGTGGCCGGGGACGAACGGCGGCGTGGGCGGGACCGGCCAGTCGCCGTGGGCGGCGTGCAGATCGGTGTGGCACACGCCCGTGTACTCGACGCGGACGAGCGCCTGGAAGGGACCCGGCTGCGGCACGGGCCGGTCCTCGACGGACAGCGGCCGGCCCAGCTCGTGGACGACGGCCGCGTGCATGGTGGTGGGGACGGTGACTGCCGTGGTCGACGGCATGGTGTCGGTCATGGTGTCGTGCACCTCTTCGTCTCGTTCGGCGGCGACGGGTCGCGTCGCCCGCTGAGGACGCCCTCTGCGGCGCCCACGACCAGTCCACCAAACGACGACGCCCGCGACGCGGGACGCTCGTCCCGAGGGGCACGCCCCGGCGGTGACGCGCACCACACCCGGCCGGACGGCCGAGCGTGAGGAGGGGCGGCTGCCTCGGGACGGTTACCGCAGCGCCGCGACGATGTGCGGGGCGAGAGCCCGGAACGCCTTGCCACGGTGGCTGATGGCGTTCTTCTCCTCCGCGGTGAGCTCGGCGGCGGACCGGTTCTCCCCGGCCGGCTGCAGGATCGGGTCGTAGCCGAAACCGCCGTCCCCGCGCGGCGCGGTCAGCAGCACGCCCGGCATGGTGCCCTCCTCGACGATCTCCGTGCCCGACGGCGTCACGAGCGCGGCCGCGCACGCGAAGTGGGCAGCGCGGTGCTGCGCGGGGACCTCTGCGAGCTGGGCGAGGAGGAGCTCGAGGTTGGCGAGGTCGTCGCCGTGCCGGCCGGACCACCGCGCGGAGAAGACTCCCGGGGCGCCGCCGAGCACGTCGACGCACAGGCCGGAGTCGTCCGCGACGGCGGGCAGTCCCGTCGCCGCCGCGAGGGCCCGCGCCTTGATGAGGGCGTTCTCCGCGAAGGTGACGCCGTCCTCCACCGGGGGCTCCGCCCCGACGTCGCCGGCGCCGACGACGTCGGAGGCGTGCAGGCCCGGCAGCAGCGGCCGCAGGATCTCCCGCAGCTCGCGGACCTTGTGCGCGTTGTGGGTCGCGAGGACCAGGCGGGGCGCCGCGCCGGCGGCCGGGACCGTCTCGCTCACGGCAGGTGCTCGAGCGGGCGGGCGAGCGCCTCGGCCTGGATGTCGCGCAGCCGCGCGGTGCCGGCGACGGCGAGGTCGAGCAGGGCGTCGAGCTCGGCCCGCTTGAAGGGCACGCCCTCCGCGGTGCCCTGGACCTCGACGAAGTCCCCGGAGCCGGTGACGACGACGTTCATGTCGGTCTCGGCGCGCACGTCCTCGGTGTACGGCAGGTCGAGGACGGGCCGGCCGTCGATGATCCCGACGGAGACGGCGGCGACGGAGTCCTTCAGCACCGGCCTGCTGCGCCGCGGCTGGACGTGCCCGGCCGCCGTGCCCCACGCGACCGCGTCGGCGAGCGCCACGTACGCGCCGGTGATCGCGGCGGTGCGGGTGCCGCCGTCGGCCTGGAGGACATCGCAGTCCAGGACGACGGTGTTCTCCCCCAGGGCGGCGACGTCGATGACCGCCCGCAGCGAGCGGCCGATCAGGCGGGAGATCTCGTGGGTGCGGCCGCCGACGCGGCCCTTGATCGACTCACGCTGGCTCCGGGTGTTGGTCGCCCGCGGCAGCATCGCGTACTCCGCCGTGACCCAGCCCTCGCCGGAGCCCTGGCGCCAGCGCGGCACACCCTCGGTGAAGGAGGCCGCGCAGAGGACCCGGGTGCGGCCGAACTCCACGAGCACGCTGCCCTCGGCGGCGTCGAGCCAGCCGCGGGTGATGCGGACCTCGCGCAGCTCGTCGGGGCGCCGTCCGTCGGCGCGCAGGGTCGTGGAAAGGTCCGGAGAAGTCATGCGTCGAGGTTACCGTCCGGCGGTGACACGGCTGCGCCCGGGCCGGGGCACCGAGGGCTCACCCGGTGTTCTGGAGGCCGGCCGCCACGCCCTTGAGGGTGAGCAGCAGCAGGCGCTGCTGGTCCTCCACCTCCTGCGCGTCGAGCTCGCGCGAGCTGTCGCGCAGGGTCCGCAGCGCACGCAGCTGGATCAGCGACAGGGCGTCGACGTAGGGGTTGCGCAGCTGCACGGCGCGCCCGAGCACCCGGTGCCCCTCGAGCAGCCGCTCGTGCCCCGTGATGTCGAGGACCCAGCGGGTGGTGAGGTCGAGCTCGGTGACGACCTTCTCGGCCAGGTCCGTCCGCTCCCCCAGCTCGAGGTAGCGCACGGCGATGCGCCGGTCCGTCTTGGCCAGCGACATCTCCACGTTGTCGATCATGGTGGCGAACAGCGGCCACTCGGCGTACGCCCGCCGCAGCAGCTCCAGGTCGCCGACGGCCTCCAGGGCCGTCCCGAGCCCGAACCAGCCGGTGAGGTTGATCCGCGCCTGGGTCCACGCGAAGTTCCACGGGATCGCCCGGAGGTCCTCCAGCGACTCCACGCTCAGCCCGCGGCGGGAGGGCCGGGAGCCGATGGCGAGCAGCCCGATTTCCTCCTGAGGCGTCACCTCGGCGAACCAGGGGGCGAACCCGTCGGCCCGGATGAGCTCGAAGAAGCGCTCCCGGGAGACGGCGTCGAGGCGGGACGCCAGGTCCGCGTACCGCTCCGCGGCCTGGGCGTTGCGGCGCTCGGTCGAGGGCGCCGACGCCATGAGCGTGGCGGCCGCGACCTGCTCGATGTGGCGCACGGCGATGGCCGGGTTGCCGTACCGGGCGGAGATGACCTCGCCCTGCTCGGTCACCTTGAAGCGCAGGTCCACCGAGTGGGGCGGCTGGGCGAGGATGGCGCGGTTGGCGGGGCCGCCACCACGGCCGAGCGCCCCGCCGCGGCCGTGGAACTGCGTCAGGACGATGTCGTTCTCCTGCGCCCAGGCGGCGATCCGGGCCTGCGCCTCGTACAGGGCGAGCGTCGCCGAGACGGGGCCGACGTCCTTGGCGGAGTCGGAGTAGCCGAGCATGACCTCCACCCGGCGGCCGGTCTGCTCCAGCCGCCGCCTGACCGGCTCGAGGGCGAGCATCTCCTCGAGGATGCGGGGCGCCGCCTGCAGGTCGTCGAAGGTCTCGAACAGGGGGATGACGTCGAGCACCGGGGCGGCCTCCGCCGACCCCAGGGCACGCTCGGCGAGGGCGTAGACGTCGGCCAGGTTCTGCGCGGACTGGGTGAAGGAGACGATGTAGCGGCGGCACGCGTCGACACCGTGACGCTCCTGGACCGCGGCGATGGCGCGGAACGTCTCCAGGACCTCCTCCGGCGGCACGGCCGGGGAGGGCACCGACTCGGGGTCCTCGAGCCAGGCCAGCGTCTGCGCGTGCACCTTGGAGTGCTGGCGCACCTCCATCTCCGAGAGGTGGAAGCCGAAGGTCTCCACCAGCCAGATGAGGTCCTGCAGGTCGCCGTGCGCGGCGCGGGCGGCGCCCGCCTGGACCAGCGACTCCTGGACGACGGCGAGATCGGCCCGCAGGGCCGCGGCGTCGGGATAGGCGAGGTCGGCGTCGCGCCGGCGGGTGGCCGCGATGCGCTCGGTGACGAAGAGGAGCACCCGGCGGTGGCTCTCGCCCGGGGAGTGGGCGGCCACCTGCTCGGTGAGCTCCTGGTCGAGCTGGCGCTGGCGCGCCCAGAGCGCCTTGAGCGCGGGGCTCGGCTCCGCGAAGCGGTCGTCCAGCGTGAGGGCGAGCCCCGCGCGGCGGGCGGCGTCCTCCAGTGCCGCGAGGATCCGGTCGGCCGACTGCGCGGCCGCCTGACGCGTCACCGACGCCGTCACGTTCGGGTTGCCGTCCCGGTCGCCGCCGATCCACGTGCCGAGCCGGACGAACGCGGGCGCCTTCGGGGTGCGCAGCCCGCGTTCCTCCCCCTGCAGCCAGTCGTCGAGGCGGCGGTAGGAGGCCACGAAGACATCCACGAGCGAGGAGTCGAACACCGCCAGGGAGGTGCGGACCTCGTCCAGCGGCGAGGGGTTGGCCGGGCGCAGCTGGGCGGTGCGCCACAGGTTGTCCACCTCTCCGAGCAGCTCGCGCCGGTTCTCCTCCAGCGCGCCGCGCCCCAGGCGGGGGTCGTCGCGCTGGTCGAGGAGGATGCCGAGGCGCCGCACCGAGGCGGCGACGGCGTTGCGGCGCGCCTCCGTCGGGTGGGCGGTGAGCACGGGGTGGAACTCCAGCCGGGCGAGGCGCCGCTCGGCCTCCTCCCGGCCGACCTCCTCGGCCAGGTGCGAGAAGGCGGCGGCCACCGAGTCGGAGGGGCGCTGCTCGGCCAGCGGGACGTCGCCGTCGCGGGCCCGGAGCGTCCGGACGCGGTGCTGCTCCTCGGCGAGGTTGGTGAGGTGGAAGTAGCACGTGAAGGCACGCGCCACCTCCTCGGCCCGCTCGGCGGAGAAGGAGTCGACGAGCTCCTCGGCCCTGCTGAGCGCGTCGCTGCCCGGGTCCTCGAGCGCGGCGATGGCGAGCTCGCGCAGCGCCTCGACGTCCTCGAAGAGCCCGGCGCTGCCGTACTCGGTGAGCACCTGCCCCAGGAGACCGCCGAGCATGCGCACGTCGTTGCGCATCGCCTCCGGTATCTCGTGCTTCGCAGCGCCGCGGGTGTGGCGGTCGGCGGGAAGGGTGTCGCGTCGGGAGGCGTCGCTCATACCCGAAAGGCTACAGAGGGCGCGGTCCCGGCCGTCCGGCAGGGGCGGGCCGTGAGACGGCGCAGGCACCGGCGTCCACGCGTCTGCGAGCCGCGCCGTGGGCCTCTGAGCCGCACCGTTCGTGGGTGGTTTGTCCGGTTCGTCGCACGGGCGCGGGAGCCGCTCCGGCTCCGCGGCGTGCTGAACGTCACGGACGTGCGGAGGACCGGCCGGTCCTGCGACGGGCCGGTCGCCGGCTCACAGCGCCAGGCACGAGGAGCACACTGCGCCCGCGCGAGACCGCTCAGGCCTACAGCACCCAGGTGGCGCCGGGCGCGGCCACGTCCACCGGGCCGTCGTAGACGGCGTGGGCCTCGGCGCGCACGACCTCGGGGTCCGTCCACGGCTGGAGGTGCGTCAGCACCAGCCGGCGGACCTGTGCGGCCGCCGCCAGCTGGCCGGCGCGCCGGCCGGTCAGGTGCACGCCGCGCACCGTGTCCCGGCCCTCCTGGAACGCGGCCTCGCTGAGCAGGAGGTCCACCTCGGCCGCCAACGGCACCAGGCCGTCGCAGAAGTCGGTGTCGCCGGTGTAGGCGAGGGTCACGCGCTCCGGTCCCCCGGCCCGGGAGCTCGGCCCCGTGATCCGCACGCCGTACGCCGGCACGGGGTGGTTGACGGGGAAGGACTCCACCGTCAGCGGCCCGACCCGCACCGCGGTGCCCGGCACGTGCTCGCGGAAGGTGAACTCGCCCCCGTAAGTCTCGGACTCCTCGTCACCGCCCACCCCCCGCACGCGCTCGAGCGCGCCCGCCGGGGCGAGCACCTCCAGCGGCGCGAGCGGGCCGTCGGGGTGCCAGCGGCGGTAGACCTGCATGCCGATCATGTCGACCATGTGGTCGGCGTGGAGGTGGGAGAGGACGGCGAGGTCGAGCGTGGCCGGGTCGACGTAGTTGAGCATGGCGCCCATCGCGCCCGAGCCGAGGTCGAGCACGACCGACCAGGTCCGCTCGTCGCCCGCGTCGTCGGGGCCCTGCACCTGGAGGAGGTAGCAGGAGGCCGGGGACGCCGGCCCGGACATCGAGCCCGAGCACCCGACGACGGTCAGCCTCATCGCGACCCCGCCAGCTCGTCGACCGCCCGGACCTCGGAGACCTCGGGACCCAGGAACCGGCGGGCGAGCCGGGCGAAGGACGCGGGTTCGCCGGTGGCGAGGAACCGGTGCGCCGGCCGTGACGCCTCGGGGTCGCGCAGGAGGTCGTGGGCGACGAGGGTGCGGTAGACGTCCTTGGCGGTCTCCTCGGCGGAGGACACCAGGGTCACCTGCTCCCCCATCACGTAGGAGATGACACCAGTGAGCAGCGGGTAGTGGGTGCACCCGAGGACGAGGGTGTCGACGTCGGCGGCACGCACCGGGGCGAGGTACTCCTCGGCGGCCGCGAGCACCTCGGGCCCCGAGGTGATGCCTCGCTCGACGAACTCGACGAACTTCGGCGCCGCGGCCATGGTCAGCCTCAGCTGGGGCGCCGCGGCGAACGCGTCGCGGTACGCGCCGGAGTCGATGGTGGCGCGGGTGCCGATGACGCCCACCCGGCCGGTGCGCGTGGCGGCGACCGCACGGCGCACGGCCGGCTGGATGACCTCGACCACGGGCACGCCGGCGTCGATGGCGTACCGCTCGCGGGCGTCGCGCAGGACGGCGGAGGAGGCGGAGTTGCACGCGATGACGAGCATCTTCACGCCGGAGAGGACCAGCCGGTCCATGACCTCCAGCGCCAGCGCCCGCACCTGGGCGATCGGCTTGGGGCCGTACGGGCTGTTGGCGGTGTCCCCGATGTAGAGGACAGACTCACCCGGCAGCTGGTCGATCACCGCGCGTGCCACGGTCAGGCCGCCCACGCCGGAGTCGAAGATGCCGATGGGTGCGTCGTCCACGACCCAGGAGCCTAACGGCCACGGCGTGTCCGGGACATGGCCTCCAGCAGTGACTCCTGCCACCACGTCAGGGCGGCGTACATCGTGGCGAGCGCGTCGGTGACCTCGTCGTGCTCGTCCCCGGGCTCGGGCCCCGCCCCCTGGGCCCGTTCGTAGACCGCCTCCGCGTCCGCGTCGTCGGAGATGCCGAGGCGGGTGGCCAGCACGAGCCGGACGTCGGTCAGCGCCGCCAGCCAGGCTGCTTCCTTCCCCTCCGGCACCACGACGGCGTCCGCCCGGGTCCCCGGGGCGGCGAGCTCCCGCCAGACCACCTCGAGCCGGGACACCTTGCCGGCGCGGACCGAGTCCTCGGTCAGGGCGCGCAGCTCGGCGGAGAGGCCGGCGTCGTCGTGGCTCATCGGGGGCAGCAGGCGTGCCAGGGCCGGGTCCGACGGCGCGTCCGGCGCACGGTCGTGCGACGGCTCGAAGTCGAGGGCGGCCAGGAGCGCCTCCTCGCCCACGGGGTGGCCGGGGCCCGCCCCGACGGGACCACTTCCGCCGTCGTCGAGTCGCGTGCCGAGGAGCTCCGCGGTGTCGCGGAAGAGACGGGCGAGGATGGTCCGCTCGACGTCCTCGACCCGTGACGCGAACCCGCCGGGCACCGGGAGGAAGGCCTGCACCTACTCCCCCTCCTGGTCGAGGGTCGCCCACAGCCCGAACCCGTGCATGGCCTGCAGGTCCACCTCCATCTGCTCGCGGTGCCCCGTGGAGACGACGGCCCGGCCGCGGGTGTGGACCTGCATCATCAGCCGGGTCGCCGTCGGCTCGTCGTAGCCGAAGTAGCTCTGGAAGACGTACGTCACGTAGGACATGAGGTTGACGGGGTCGTCCCAGACGATCGTCCTCCAGACCCTGTCCGGCGCCACCTCGTGCTCCGGGGCCGTCGACTCCTGCTCGGCGGGGGCAGACTCCAGGTGGGTGACGCTCACGCGCCCAGCCTACGAGGTGGCCCGCGCCGTCACCGCTGTCGTCCACCGCCCCCGCCACGGCGGGGCGCGGGCACCACCGCTACCGTGACCCCATGCGGAGGACCACCACCAGCACGGCGCTGCTCACCGACATGTACGAGCTCACGATGATCGAGGGCGCGATGCGCTCGGGCACCGCCCAGCGGCGCAGCGTCTTCGAGGTCTTCACCAGACGCCTGCCCGAGCGCCGCCGGTACGGCGTCGTCGCCGGCACCGCGCGGGTGCTGGACGCGATCGAGGCCTTCCGTTTCGGCCCCGAGGAGATCGACTACCTCTCCCGCGCGGGGATCGTGGGCGACGAGACGCTCGACTTCCTCCGGGACTACCGCTTCCGCGGCTCCGTCTGGGGCTACGGCGAGGGCGAGTGCTTCTTCCCCGGCTCGCCGGTCATGACGGTCGAGGGCACGTTCGCCGACGCCGTCGTGCTGGAGACGGTGATCCTGTCGATCCTCAACCACGACTGTGCCGTCGCCGCGGCGGCCTCCCGGATGACGACGGCGGCCCACGGCCGTCCGTGCCTGGAGATGGGCGCGCGGCGCACCCACGAGGAGGCGGCCGTCGCGGCGGCCCGCGCCGCCGTCGTCGGCGGGTTCGCGGGCACCTCGGTCCTCGAGGCGGGCCGGTCGTTCGGCATCCGCGCGATCGGGACGGCCGCGCACTCCTTCACCCTCGTCCACGACGACGAGGAGGCCGCCTTCGCCGCCCAGGTGGCCACGATGGGGCCGGGCACCACCCTGCTGGTGGACACCTACGACGTCACCCGCGGCGTCGAGCGCGCCGTGGCGGCGGCGCGCGCCGCCGGCGGCGAGCTGGGGGCGGTGCGCCTGGACTCCGGCGACCTGGTCGCGCAGGCCTTCACGGTGCGCAAGCAGCTGGACGACCTCGGGGCGACGACGACGCGGATCACGGTCACCTCCGACCTCGACGAGTACGCGATCGCCGCCCTCAACGCCGCCCCGGTGGACTCCTACGGCGTGGGCACCAAGCTGGTGACCGGCTCCGGGCACCCCACGGCCGAGCTCGTCTACAAGCTGGTCGCCCGGGAGGGCACCGACGGCCGCATGCACGAGGTGGCGAAGGCCTCCACCTCCAAGGTGTCCGTGGGCGGGCTGAAGGTGGCCGGCCGGGTGCCCGACGAGGACGGTCGCGCGGCCGAGGAGCTGGTGGTCTCGTGCGAACGGTTCGCCGACGGCCTCGCGGAGCTGGGCAGGGCCGGCGCCCGGCCGCTGCAGGTGGAGCTCGTGCGGGACGGCGAGATCGTCGAGGAGCACCGGGGCGAGGGGGCGCTCGCGGCGGCGGCGCAGCGGCACCTGCAGTCCCGGGCCGAGCTGCCCTACGCCGGCTGGCGGCTGAGCGAGGGCGAGCCGGCGATCCCCACCCGGCACCTGGACATCTACCCCGCCGACGACGCCGACCCGGCGGCCGTCATCTGAGCCAGGTGCGCCCTGGCCGGCGGTCCTCGCGGACGGTCCTCGTCAGGGCGGCCCTCGTCAGGGTCGCCCTCGGCCAGGACCTGGGCGACGCCCCCGCAGGGGCCGTCCGCCCACAGACACGCAGGAGGCCGTCCCCCTCGCGGGGACGGCCTCCTGCGTTGTGCGGGCGGTGGGGCTGCGCGGTCTGGACCGCTGGCGGGACCGCTCGCGGGTCGGTCAGACCCTGGTCCTGCCCCGGGAGACGAAGGACATGATCAGCGAGATCACCAGCACGGCGATACCGATCCAGAGGAGCACCTTCGCTGCCTCGACGGCGACCCCCAGGATGAGCATGACGACGCCGACGATGATGAGGATGAGCCAGATGTTCACGGCACGTCCCTTTCTGTTGAGGGGCAGGACCGGCAGTCCCGCCTGCACGATGCGTCAAGAGTTCCAGCACCCGACCCTGAACGCATCTTGAAACGGTTGTGACGCGATCCGATTTGTGGACGCGGCCTCAGCCGCGTCCGACGAACCACTTCCTCAGCAGCGCGATCCGCTCCTCGATCTCCTCCGTGCGGGCGAGCGCCACCTCCGGGCCGCCGCAGCGGCTCCGCAGCTCGGTGTGCACGACACCGTGGGGCTTGCCGGAGCGCCGGGACCACGCGGAGACGAGACTGGAGAGCTCCTTGCGGGCGGCCTGGCGACGCCGGTGGTCGTCCACGCCCGCGTTGGTCCGGCGCGCGGCGTCGGCCTTGGCGTTGCGCTTCTGCGTCCTGATCTGCTCCGCCTGGCGGGCCCGCAGCAGGGCCGACACCTGTTCCGGCTCGAGCAGACCGGGCAGGCCGAGGTACTCCTGCTCCTCCACGGAGCCCACCTCCGCGCCCGTGCCGAACTCGCCGCCGTCGAAGAGCACCTTGTCGAACGACGCCTGCGCCTCCAGCGCCTCGAAGCCGGGGAGCAGGCCGTCGCTCGCCTTCTCCTCGCGGTTCGCCGCGGCGACCAGGGCGTCCTCCGGGTTGTAGAACGTGCCCTTCTCCTCGGCGGTCAGCACGCGGTCGAGGGCGTGGTCGCGCTCGATCTCGAGCTCGTTCGCGAGGCCGAGCAGGTGCTGGACGGACGGGAGGAACACCGACGCGGTCTCGCCGCGGCGCCGCGCGCGCACGAAGCGCCCCACGGCCTGGGCGAAGAACAGCGGGGTGGAGGTGGCGGTGGCGTAGACGCCGACCGCCAGCCGGGGCACGTCGACGCCCTCGGACACCATGCGCACCGCGACCATCCAGCGCTGGTCGCCGGCGGCGAAGTCCTCGATGCGCTGGTTGGCGCCGTCGTCGTCGGAGAGCACCGTGACGGCCGGCTCGCCGGTGATGCTGTGGATGATCCTGGCGTAGGCCCGGGCCGCCGTCTGGTCGGTCGCGATAACCAGGCCGCCGGCGTCCGGGACGCTGCGGCGGACCTCCGTCAGCCGTTGGTCGGCCGCCTGCAGCACGGCGGGGATCCATTCGCCCTTGGGGTCGAGCGCAGTGCGCCAGGCCTGGGCGGTCATGTCCTTCGTGAGCGGCTCGCCGAGCGTGGCGGAGACCTCGTCACCGGCCTTGGTCCGCCAGCGCATCTGCCCGGAGTAGCTCAGGAAGATGACCGGGCGGACCACGCCGTCGCGAAGGGCGTCGCCGTAGTTGTAGGAGTAGTCCGCCTTCGAGCGGCGGATCCCGTCCCGGTCGGGTGCGTACTCGACGAACGGGATCGCGGCGGTGTCGGAGCGGAACGGCGTCCCGGTCAGCGCCAGGCGCCGGCGGGCCGGCTCGAACGCCTCCCGCACCGCGTCGCCCCAGCTCAGCGCGTCACCGCCGTGGTGGATCTCGTCGAGGATGACGAGCGTGGGCTCGGCGCTGGTGCGGGCCCGGTGCAGCGCGGCGTTGGCCGCGACCTGGGCGTAGGTCAGGGCCACGCCGTCGAAGCTGGCACCGTGCCGGCCCTGGGCGTTCTTGAAGTTCGGGTCGAGCTGCACGCCCACCCGGGCGGCGGCGTCGGCCCACTGGGTCTTGAGGTGCTCCGTGGGGCAAACCACGGTGATCCGGCGCACGACGCCGCCGGCGAGCAGCTCGGTGGCGATCCGCAGCGCGAACGTGGTCTTGCCGGCGCCGGGGGTGGCGACGGCGAGGAAGTCCTGCGGCTGCTTCTCGAGGTAGAGCTGGAGCGCCTCGGCCTGCCACGCGCGCAGGCGTGACGCCGTCCCCCACGCCGCGCGCGCCGGGTAGGCGGGCGGCAGATGCTCGGCCGCTGCCGTGGAGACGGCAGCGGGTCCGGCTGGGGGGATCGGCGTCGACCTGCGCTGGTGCGGGGCGGTCACTCCCCGCTTCCCGAGGAGCCGCCCTTGCGGCCGAACGGCCAGCCGCGGCCCTTGCCGGAGCCGGCGCCGTCGTTCATGCCCTCGTAGATGGCCTTGCAGGTGGGGCACACGGGGTACTTGCGGGGGTCACGGCCAGGGGTCCAGACCTTTCCGCACAGCGCGATCACGGGCTGGCCGGAGACCGCCGAGGCGGTGATCTTGTCCTTGCGCACGTAGTGCGCGTAGCGCTCGTCGTCGCCCGGCGAGACCTGCTCGCGGAGCTCCTCCCGCTCGAGCACCCCCGTGCCGCCGGCCGGGGCGGACGGCGCTGCGGGTTGCTGCGGACCGGACGGGGAGGAGGGGGTCGTCGAGCTCATGCGGACAGTCTAAGCACGCCCCGGCGGCGGGCACCGGGTGCCCGGGCCGTCACAGCTTCTGCCACGCGGGCCGGTGCTCGAACACCTCGCGGTAGTAGTCGCCCAGCTGCAGGCGGGACGCCGCGGCGGGGTCGACGAGCACGGTGGCGCGCGGGTGGTGCTGCATGACCGTGGCGGGCCACATGGCGCTGACGGCCCCCTCGACGAGGTGGTGGACCGCCTCCGCCTTCCCCGGGCCGGTGGCCACGAGCACGAGGTGGTGGGCCGACATGATCGTGGCGAGCCCCTGGGTGACGCAGTGCCGCGGGACGGCCTCGACGTCGCCGCCGAAGAAGCGGGCGTTGTCCCGGCGCGTCTGCGAGGTGAGCGTCTTGATGCGCGTGCGGGACGCCAGCGACGAGCCCGGCTCGTTGAAGGCGATGTGGCCGTCGGTGCCGATCCCGAGGATCTGCAGGTCGACGCCCCCGGCGTCGGCGATGGCCGCCTCGTAGGCCGCGCAGGCGGCCGGGATGTCCTCGGCGTTGCCGTCCGGCCCCTGCACCGCACCGGGGGCGAAGTCCACGCGGCCGGCGATCTCGCGCTCGATGACGTTGCGGTAGCGCTCGGGGTGGTCCTCGGGCAGGCCGACGTACTCGTCGAGCATGAACGCCCGGGCGCCGGCGAAGGAGACGCGCCCGGCCTCGTGGCGGCGGACGAGCTCGTCGTAGATCGCGAGCGGGCTGGACCCGGTGGCCAGGCCGAGCACGGCGTCGGGCTTGCGGCTCAGCAACCGCTCGATCTCGTCGGCGACGAGCGAGGCGATGGCCTCGGCGTCCGGCTGGATGACCACCTGCACGGGTTACCCCTTTTTTCTCGAGCGGTACCGGACGATCACCGGCACGACCACCCTACCGGCCCCGGCCAGAGACATCTGATGTCTCCCCGCGCGGTCGTGCCGGGGCGTGCAGAAGCGGGCAGGACCAGCCTCGGTCCTGCCCGCTCCGGGTGCGCTGTCAGCGCGAGGTCACTTGGCGGCGACGGCCTTCTTCAGGGCCGAACCGGCGGAGATCTTGACGCCGTAGCCGGCGGGGATCTGGATCTCCTCGCCCGTGCGGGGGTTGCGGCCCGTGCGAGCGGCGCGCTCGACGCGCTCCACGCTCAGCAGACCGGTGACCTTGACGGCCTCGCCCTTGCCGAGGGAGTCCACGAGGACCTCCTGCAGCGCGGAGAGCGCGGCGTCGGCCTGGGTCTTGGTCAGCGAGGAACGCTCGGCGACAGCGGCGACGAGTTCGGTGCGGTTGACGGACATGAAATCCCTCTCATCGTTCGGCTCTTGGGCACCCGTTGCTGGTGCCGCTGCGCCGACACTACGCACACGTCGGCGCCGTTGTCGCTTCTAACGCGCCGATTTTTCGCGTGTCCGTGCGGATCTGCCGCGATCTGGACGCCGACCGTCGTCCTCAGTTGTCACATCCGTCACATCCGTCACCGGCGGCGGTGGCGTGACCGGGTTCACGGCAGGATGGGCAGGACGCTACGAGAAGGAGACAAGGCATGGAGCAGCGCACTCTGGGCGGATCGGGCCGCGAGGTCTCGGTGGTCGGCCTGGGCACCTGGCAGCTGGGCACGGAATGGGGGGCCGTCGACGAGCAGCAGGCCCGCGGGGTCCTCGAGGCCGCCGTCGACGCGGGCGTGACGTTCCTCGACACCGCCGACGTCTACGGGGACGGGCGCAGCGAGCGCCTCATCGGCGCGTTCCTTCGCGAGAACCCGGGGGTGGACCTCACGGTCGCCACCAAGATGGGCCGGCGCGTCGCGCAGGTCCCGGAGGCGTACCACCTGGACGCGTTCCGGGAGTGGACCGACCGCTCACGCACCAACCTCGGCGTGGAGCGGCTGGACCTCGTGCAGCTGCACTGCCCGCCCTCGGAGGTGCTGACCTCGGGCGCCGTGCTCGAGGCGCTGGAGACGCTCGTCGCCGAGGAGCGCATCGCCGCGTACGGCGTGAGCGTGGAGACGTGCGACGAGGCGCTGGCGGCCATCGAGACGCTGCACCCGGTGAGCGTGCAGATCATCCTCAACGCCTTCCGCCGCAAGCCGCTGGAGCAGGTGCTCCCCCGCGCCGTCGAGGAGGGTGTGGGGATCATCGCGCGCGTGCCGCTCGCCTCCGGCCTGCTCTCGGGCCGCTACACGGCGGACACCACGTTCGCCCCCACGGACCACCGCACCTACAACCGCCACGGGGAGGAGTTCGACGTCGGCGAGACGTTCTCGGGCGTCGACTTCGCCACGGGCGTCGACGCGGCGCAGGAGTTCACCCGGCTGGTGGCCGAGCTCGGACCCGACGGCGCCACGCCCGCCCAGGTGGCCCTGCGGTGGGTGGTCCAGCAGGAGGGCGTCACCACGGTGATCCCGGGCGCGCGCAACGCCGAGCAGGCCCGGGCGAACGCGGCGGCCGCGGAGCTCGAGCCGCTGTCCGAGGAGCTGCTCGCCGCCGTCGCGGCGCTGTACGACGAGCGGGTCCGGGCCCAGGTCCACCACCGCTGGTAGCCCCGGGCGGTCGGCGGGCGTCTGCGGCCCAGCTCAGCGGGCGCCCGCCACCGCCTCGGCGAACCACCCCGTGATCGTGGTCGGGTGGGTGATCGCGGTGCCGACGCACACGGCGAAGGCCCCGCGGGCGAGCGCCTCGGCCGCCTGCGCGGGGCTGTGGACGCGGCCCTCGACCATGACCGGCAGCCGGCAGGCCCCGACCATCTCGTCGACGAGCTCGTAGTCCGGGCCGGGGGTGCGGGGACGCTCGCCGCTGTACCCGGCGAGCGTGGTGCCGAGGATGTCGACGCCCGCCCGCTCCGCCTCGAGAGCGTCCTCGAGCGACCCGCAGTCCGCCATGACCAGGACGTCGGTCCGCTCGCGCAGCTCGGCCACGGTCGCGGCGAGGGTGCGCCCGTCCGGGCGCGGGCGCCGGGTGCCGTCGAGCGCGACGATCTGCGCGCCGGCGTCGGCCACGGCCAGCGCGTGCTCGAGGGTCGGGGTGATGTAGACGCCGTCGTCCCCGTCCTTCCACAGCCCGATGACGGGCACGTCGACGGCGGCGACGACCTCGCGCACGTCCTGCAGGCCCTGGGCGCGCACGGCGGCGGCCCCGCCCTCCACGACGGCGGCCGCCACCTGCGCCATGGTGCGCGGGTCGCGCATCGGCTCGCCCGGGTAGGCCTGGCACGAGACGACCAGCCCGCCTCGCATGCTCTCGATCAGGGGGTCCACTCTCGTCCTTCCGCTCCCGGCACCGCGGCCGGGTCAGTTCGTGCCACCAGGTCCCACGCCCCGCGGGCCGCCCCGACCACGGCGGCCGAGGCGCCGAGGGCGGCCGGGATCACGGGCAGGCCGGCGAGCGGCTCGATGAGCTCGGAGCGCAGGGCGGACTCCATCGCCTCCCACCAGAGGGGTCCTGCCCCTGCCATGCCGCCGCCGACGACGACGGCCGCCGGGTCGAGCACGGTCACCACGGCGGCGGTCGCCCGTCCGACGGCGGCGGCCGAGTCGCGCACGGCCCGGACCGCCGTCGTCTCGCCCGCCCCGGCGCGCGCGACGACGTCGCGGGTGTCCGGGCTGGCCGGGTCCCCGCCCAGGGCGAGGTAGCGACGGTGGAGGGCCGGGCCGGCGCCGAGCGCCTCGAGGTGCCCGGGCCGCCCGCAGGTGCACCGCATCCCCTCTGCCCCGGGCGTGGGCAGGTGCCCCATCTCCCCGGCGACGTGGTGGGCGCCGCGCAGGGGTCGCCCGTCGAGGACGACGGCGCCCCCGACGCCCGTCCCGACGGCGACCATGAACAGGCTCGCCAGGCCGGCCCCCGCGCCGCGCCAGGCCTCCCCGGCGGCGTGGGCGTCGACGTCGTTCTCGACGTGGACCTCCCCGACGGCCAGGTCGGCGAGCCGGGCGCGGAGTCCGCCCGCGACGTCGGTGCCGGTCCAGCCGGGGATCGCGTCGGTGGCGGAGACGATCGTGCCCGTCGTGACGTCGACGACGCCGGCCGTGCCGACGCCCACCCCGAGCACCGGCCCGGGCGCGTCCGCGGCGACGTCGCGGACGAGGTCCGCGACGGCGTCGAGGATGGCGGACGGGCCGTCCTGCGCGGGGGTCGGCACCGTCCGCAGCGGCCCGGGAAGGCCGTCGCGCGAGACGGTCGCCGCCGCCGTCTTGGTGCCACCGAGGTCGACGCCGACGACCAGGGCGGCCTGGTCCCCCGCGCCCGCCGGCGCCGGAGCTCCGCGGCCGGTCGTCCCGCTCACAGGACGGCGGCGGCCGCCTCGGCCGCGCCGAGCAGCCCGGCGGCGCGGGTGATCGCCTCGATCCGTTCGGCGACCTCCCCCTCCAGCGCGCGCACGGGGAACGCCATGGTCGCGCCGTCGATGAGCCCCTGCCGCTGCATGGCGACCTTGAAGGCGCCGACGCCCGCCGCGTCACCGGAGCGACCGGCGGCCTGGAACACGATCTCGAAGAGCGCTGCGAGACGGTCCTGCTCGGCGCGGGCACCCTCCCAGTCCCCCGCCTCGGCCCGCTCCCACAGGCGGGCGTAGCCGGCGGCGTCGACGTTCGCCAGGCCGGGGACCACGCCGTCGGCGCCGAGGAGGAGCATGCCGTCCACGACGACCTCGTGACCGGTGAAGAGCGTCAGCGGCGAGCCCGCCGCGGCGTTGGCGGCCACCAGCCGCCGGAACCCCACGTCGTCGCCGGAGGAGTCCTTCACGCCCGCGAGGACACCCTCGGTGCCGAGCCGCACGAGCAGGTCGGCACCGAGCTTGACCTTGACCCGCACCGGGATGTCGTACGCGAACACCGGCACCTCGGACGCCGCGGCGACGGCGCGGAAGTGGTCCTCGATCTCGGCGGCGTCGTTGATGGCGTACACCGGGGCGGTGGCCACGACGGCGTCCACGCCGGCCGCCACCGCGCGGCGCACCTGCTCCACCACCCGTGCCGAGGTGAGGTCGATCGCGCCCGCGAGCACCGGGACCCGGCCCGCGACGGTGCGCACCACGGTCCGCACGACGAGGTCGCGCTGGTCGTCGGTGAGGTAGGCGACCTCGCCGGTCGACCCGAGGACGAACACGCCGTGCACGCCGGAGGCAACCAGGTGGTCGGTCACGCGCTCGAGGGAGGGCACGTCGACGTCGCCCTCGCTGGTGAAGGGGGTCACGACGGGCGGGACGATGCCGCGAAGACGTGCGAGGGTCACAATCACTCCAATTTCTCGCGAGCCGGGAGGCTCGGACGGTGGGCGGGCGCCGGTTGGCGACGGGTCAGCGGCTGGGGTGCAGCAGCGAGGGTGCGGCGGCCATGAGCGTGCGGGTGTAGGGGTCGTCGGCCTGCTCGAAGATGTGCTCCGCGCTCCCCTCCTCGACGATGCGGCCGGCGTTCATCACGAGGATCCGGTCCGAGACGTAGCGGACCGTCTGGATGTCGTGGGAGATGAAGACCATCGACAGCCCGAGCTCGTTCTTGAGGTCGGAGAGCAGGTTGAGGATCTGCGCGCGCACCGACACGTCGAGCGCGGAGGTGGGCTCGTCCGCGACGACGATCTCCGGCTCGAGGGCCAGCGCGCGGGCGATCGCCACGCGCTGGCGCTGGCCCCCGGAGAGCTGGCTGGGCAGGGCGTCCAGCGCGGAGGCGGGCAGCCCGACCATGGCCACGAGCTCCCGCACGCGCGCCTCACGCTGGGCCGGCGAGCCCACCCGGTGCACGTCCAGGGGGTCCCGCAGGGTGTCGCGCACGAGCATCCGGGCGTTCAGCGCGGTGGCCGGGTCCTGGAAGACGACGGAGACGACGCGGCCGAACCTCTTCCGGTCCGCGGCCGTGCGCCGGACGACCGGCTCGCCGCGGAAGAACACCTGGCCGGACGTCGGCTCCTCCAGCCCGGTGAGGACCCGGGCGGTGGTGGACTTGCCGCACCCGGACTCGCCGACGATCCCGAGGGTCTCGCCGCGGCGGACCTCGAACGAGACCCCGTTGACGGCGTGGACCCGCTGGGCGGAGAACAGGCCGCCGAGCCGGCTCCGGTAGGTCACGTGCACGTCACGCACGGCGACGATCGGCACGCCCTCCCCCGGCGCGGGACGGGTGGCGGCCTCGGTCGTGGCGGTCATCGGACACCTCCGGAGAGAACGGGCTCCGGGTCGCCGGCGTGGGCGGCCCAGCGGTGGTCGCGGCCGGGCAGCTCCCGCATGACGGGGCGCTCGTCCAGCCCCACGTCGGGGCGCGAGGAACGGGGCGCGAACCGGTCGCCGGCGGGGAACTCGCTCGGCGAGGGGACCGTGCCGGCCACCTGGTGCAGGCGGTCGGCCCCGGACTCGATGGACAGCACCGAGCCGAGCAGACCGCGGGTGTACTCGTGGAGCGGGTTGGTGAGCAGCTCGGCGGTCGGGGCCTGCTCCACCACCTGGCCGGCGTACATCACGGTGACGCGGTGGGCGACCTTGGCCACGAGCGCCAGGTCGTGGCTGACGAACACCATGGCGAAGCCCAGCTTCTCGCGCAGGTCGTTCAGCAGGTCGATGACCTGCTTCTGCACCGTGACGTCCAGCGCGGTGGTGGGCTCGTCGGCGATGACGAGCTTCGGGTCACGGGTCAGCGCCATGGCGATGAGCACGCGCTGGCGCTGGCCGCCGGAGAGCTCGTGCGGGTAGCTCTTCAGGGTGCGTGCCGGGTCCAGGCCGACGAGCTCGAGGAGCTCCTCGGCGGTGCGGGTGCCGCCGCGGCGGGTGAGCTGCTTCATCTGCGCGGAGATGAGCATCGAGGGGTTCAACGAGGAGAGCGCGTCCTGGTAGATCATCGCCAGGTCGTGCCCGCGCAGCCCGGCACGCTCGCGCGGGGGGAGCTCGAGCAGGTTCTTCCCGCCGTAGCGGACCGTCCCGCGGACCTCGGCGCTGCGGTCGAGCAGCCCCATGATCGCCAGGGAGGTGATCGACTTGCCGCAGCCGGACTCCCCCACCAGGGCCATGGTCTCGCCGGGGCGGACGGAGAAGGAGACGTGGTCGACGACGTCGACGTCGCCGTGCCGCTGGGGGAAGCGGATGCAGAGGTCCTCGACCTCCAGCAGCGGCTGGGCGTCCCCCGCGTACTCGAGGCGGTCGGTGCGCGTGGCCTCGACGGCCCGCAGCTCGGCGAGGCGCTCCTCGAGCGGGACCTCGGCGGTGGCCGCCTCGACGGCGGGCTCCTCCGCGACGACGACCTCCTCGCCGGCGGCGGCCGCCAGGGCGGCCTCGGCGCGGGTCTCGACGATCTTCTTCCCGCGCGGAGCGACCATCGCGTCGGTCATGCCCTCCGAGAGCACGTTCAGGCACAGGACCGTGAGCATGATCGCCAGGCCGGGGAAGAACGTCGCCCACCAGTACCCGGCCATGACCAGGTCCCGGCCGGCGGCGATGACGTTGCCCCACGACGGCTCGGGGTCCGGCACGCCGGCCTGGATGAAGGACAGCGACGCCTCGAAGACGATCGCGTCCGCCACGAGCACGGTGGCGAAGACCATCACGGGGGCGAGGCAGTTGCGGGCGACGTGCTTGACGAGCACCCACGCGGTGCGGGCGCCCATGACCTTGGACGCCGCCACGTAGTCCTCGCCGTACTGGTCCAGCACGTTGGCGCGGACCACACGGGTGAGCTGCGGGACGTAGAGGAAGGCGATGGTGAGGACCAGGACCGGCAGCGACCGGCCGAACACGGTGACGAAGACGGCCGCGAGCGCGATGCCCGGGAAGGACATGACGACGTCGAGAATCCGCATGAGGGACTCGGCGAGCCACTTCCGGGCCGTGGCGGCGACGGAACCGAGGACGGCCGCCACGGCGAGCGCGATCGCCGTCGCCCCGAGGCCGATGACCAGGGAGTAGCGGGCGCCGAAGGCGACGCGCGCGAAGATGTCGCGGCCCTGGCGGTCCGTGCCGAACCAGTGCTCGCCGCTGGGCGGCTGCACGGGGGTGCCGGTGGCGAGCGGGTCGTGGGCGGAGACCAGCGGCGCGAGCACGGCCACGAGCGCCACGAGGGTGACGAAGGCCAGGGCCACCTTGGACCCGGCGGGCAGCGCCCGCAGGCGCAGGCCCGGGGCGGAGAGACGTTCGGTGAGCTTGCGTCGCATGTCAGACCGTCCTGATGCGGGGGTTGACCAGCACGTAGAGCAGGTCGACCACGATGTTGATGACGACGAAGGCCATGGCGACCGTCAGCGTCACGCCCTGGACGAGGTTGGGCTCGTTGTTGGTCACGCCGTTGAGGATCAGCGTGCCCATGCCCGGCAGCGCGAAGATGATCTCGATGACGACGGCGCCGCCCAGGAGGTAGCCGACGCGCAGGCCGAGCACGGTGATCGGGGTGATCAGCGCGTTGCGCAGGACGTTGCGTCCGACCACGACGGCGCGCGGGACGCCGGCGCCGAGCGCCGTGCGCACGTAGTCCTTGTCGAGCTCCTCCACGACGGCGGTACGGATCACGCGGGTGAGCTGGCCGATGACCGGCACGCCGAGCGCGAAGGCGGGCAGCGCCATGCGGGCGAGGTAGGCGCCCGGGTCCTCGGTGAAGGGTGGCAGCTTGCCCGAGGCGGGCAGGACGCCGAGGCCGAGGGTGAACGCCTGGATCAGCAGGACCGCCAGCCAGAAGGACGGCGTGGCGAGGGAGCCGACGGAGACCACCCGGATCGCCTTGTCCGGCCACCGGTCGCGGTAGAGGGCTGCCACGATGCCGAGGACGAGCGCGCCGACGACGGCGATGAGCAGGCCCAGCAGGGTCAGCTGGAGGGTGATCGGGAACGCGCGTGCGACCTCGTCCACCACGGGCATGCGGCGGGCGCTGAAGGTGCCCAGGTCGAGCTGGACCAGCCCGACGAGGAAGTTCCAGTACCGCAGGAGCAGGGGATCGTCGAGGCCGTGCGCGGCGCGGTAGGCCTCGCGGGCCTCCATCGACGCGCCCTCGCCGAGGGCGGTGATGGCCGGGTCGACCTTCGAGAAGGACATCACCACGAAGACCAGCAGGCTGATCCCCAGGATCATGACGGGCAGCTGGAGCAGGCGTCGGCCGGTCAGCCGCAGGAGTGCGGTCACGCTCGGACTCCTTCGTTCGGGGACGGCAGGTGCCGCGTTGGGGGCGGGCGGCGGGGAACCGCTGGGCGAGGGTGGCGGGGAACCGCCGGGCGGAGGTGGCGGGGCCCGCAGGCCCCGCCACCTGGCGTCACTCGGTGACGCCGACGTCCAGGAAGGACAGACCGGTCAGCGGCACCGGCCGGAAGCCGGACAGGCTCTCGGAGCTCCACGCGGTGGGCAGCTGACGGTGCAGCAGCGGGTAGAGCGGCACCTCCTCCGAGATGAGGTCGAAGGCCTGGTTCCACAGCTCCTGCTGCTCCTCGCCCTCGGCCTGGACCGCCTGGTCGAGCAGGCCGCTGAGCTCGGCGAACTGCTCGCTGTCGTTCCAGCGGTAGCGGCTCTGGGACCACACGTTGTCGCCGTACCACCAGCGCATGAGCAGGTCGGGGTCGTTGCCGAAGACCGAGGGGTCACCGGGGGCGACCATGACGTCCATGTCACCGGCGTCGACCTTGGTGTACTGGCCGCCGGACTGGCCGATGTCCAGGGTGGTGGCGACGCCGATCGCGTCGAGGTCCTCCTTGATCAGCGGCGCGACGTCGGAGACCCAGCCGGTGTCGGTGGTCATGAGGTTGATCGAGAGGTCCTCGACGCCCGCCTCGGCGAGCAGCTCCTTGGCCTTCTCCGGGTCGTAGGAGTAGACGGTCGACGCCTCGTGGTAGTTCGGGTGGTCCTCCGGGAGGAAGCCCGTGGCCGGTGCGGCGTTGCCGAGCAGGCCGGTCTCGATGATCTTGTCCATGTCCAGCGCGTAGAAGAACGCCTGGCGCACGCGCGGGTCGTCGAACGGCTTCTTGTCCGTGTTGAACATCATGAAGAGCAGCCCGAAGGACTGCACGGACTCGACGTCCACCTGGTTCTCGAGGGACGGCACGTCGATGTAGGGGACGTCCTCGATCGCGTGCACGGTGCCCGAGCTCAGGGCGGTGACGCGGGCGGCCGGGTCGGAGAGCAGGTTCCAGTTCATGCCGGCGGCCTGCGCCGGGCGGGTCCCGGTGTAGTCGTCGAAGCGCTCGAACGTGATCTTGTCGTCCGGGGTGGCGGAGGTGAGCTTGTACGGGCCGGTGCCGACGGGCAGGGCGTTGAAGGCCTCGTAGTCGCTCTCGACGAGGTCCTGGGGGACGACCTTGACGACCGAGAGCCGCTCGGGCACGAGCGAGAACGGGTACTTGAGGTTGACGGCGACGGTGTCCTCGTCGACCGCCTCGACCGACTCGACGAAGTCGATGAACCCGGCGTAGAGCGACTCGCTCGCCGGGTCGAGGACCCGCTCGAAGCTGAACACGACGTCGTCGACGGTCACCGGGTCGCCGTCGTGGAAGACGGCTCCCTCGCGCAGGTCGACCTCCCAGCGGGTCTCGTCCACCTGCTCGGGCAGCTCGGCGCCGAGCGCGGGGTACACCTCCCGCGTGACCGGGTCGAGCTCGGTGAGACCCTCCAGCGTGTGCCAGTTGGCTGCGACGGTGACCGCACCGGTGGTCACCATCGGGTCGAACCCGCCGCTGAGCGAGTAGGAGATGCCCGCCTCGATGATGGCGTCCGGGTTGACCTCGCCGCTCGCGGCCGAGCCGGCCTCGGCCGCGCCCTCGGACGCGCCTCCGCCGCCGCAGGCCGCGAGCGCCAGCGCCGCGGTCGTGCCGACGGCGGCAACCTTCCACCCGCGCCGCGCGCCGGGGAGCCCTGTCTGTGATCGGTGCATTGCCTACCCTCCATTGGGGGACTGACGTCTGATGTCTGACGTATTACGATGACAGTAGAACGTCGAAGCCGAAGGGGTCAAACATGACGACGAACACAGCGCCGGGGGCCGGAGGACACCCTACGGTCACGGGGCGGACGCCCATGCCGTCGCGCCGCGCCAGCACCGCGGACCAGATCAAGGACTACATCCTCACCCAGGGCCTGCACCCCGGTGACCATCTCCCCACCGAGTCCGAGCTGTGCGAACGTCTCGGCGTCTCGCGGTCGAGCGTCCGGGAGGCGATCCAGACGCTGTCCACCCTCGACATCGTGGAGGTGCGCCACGGGCGCGGGACCTTCGTGGGGCGGATGTCGCTCGACGCCCTCGTCGAGGCGCTCGTCTTCCGCGGGGTCCTGAGCCCGGGCGACGACCTCCAGGCGCTGCGCGAGGTGCTCGAGATCCGGCAGGCGCTCGACCTGTCGATGGCGGAACGGATCGTCGCCGCCCTGCGCGGCACCGCGAACCCCAGCCTCCACGACCTCGTCGACCAGATGGTGGCGAGCGCCACCGCCGGGGAGACGTTCGCCCCGCAGGACCGCCTCTTCCACACGGAGCTGCTCGGGCACATCGACAACTCCCTGGTGGGCCAGCTCGTCACCGCGTTCTGGGACGTGCACACCGCGGTGCTCCCGCGGCTCGGACTCACCCTCCCCGCTGACCTCGACCAGACCGCCCGCGCGCACCGCGACATGCTCGAGGCGGCCGAGGCCGGGGACGTCGACGCGTTCCGCACGGCCGTGGTCGACCACTACGCCCCGCTGCAGCGCATGCTGGACGAGGCCCGACCGCCGCGGGAGGACGCACGGGGAGCAGGCCGATGACCCTGGCGGTCACCGTCGTCGGCACGGGCGCGTTCGCGCGCGAGCACCTGCTCGCCCTGGCCGGCCTGGCCGAGGTCGAGGTGCGCTGGGTGGCCGGCCAGGACCTCGGCCGCGCCGAGGAGCTGGCGCGCCTCGTCCCGGGCGCCCGGGGCACGACGGACATCGCCGCCGCCGTGGCGGACCCCGGGGTGGAGGCGGTGGACGTCGTCAACGCCACGCCGGGGCACGCCCCGTGGACGATCGCCGCCGGCGAGGCGGGCAAGCACGTCCACGTCGACAAGCCGGCCGCCCTGTCGCTGCCCGACCTCGACGCGATGGTGGCAGCGACGGAGGGGCGCGGCCTGACGCTCATGGTCGGGCAGACGGTGCGGTTCCAGCCCGCCGTGCGCACGCTGGCGGCCGCGGCGCGGGCCGGCGAGATCGGCGCCCCCCGGCTGGTCCACATCACGTGGTACACCGGCCACGCCTGGCCGGGCGGCTGGCGCAGCTGGCAGCTCGACCCGGCGCTCTCCGGCGGGCACCCCGTGCACAACGGCACCCACATCATCGACGCGGCCACCTGGCTGCTCGGCTCGGCGCCGCAGGAGGTCTTCACCCGCGGCTTCCGCACGTTCTCCCCCGGCATGGACTCCCCGGACAGCTTCCACGTCCAGCTCCGCACCGCGGACGGGTCGCTCGCGACGCTCGAGCTCTGCTACGCGCTGCGCGAGCGCGACGACATGCTGCGCCGCGTCGTGCTCGTGGGCACCGGCGGCACGTTGCGTCACTCCACCGAGGACGAGCCGGGACTCGTCTCCGACGCCGCCCGCCCCGGCCCCGTCTCGGTCGAGGGTGCGCTGGGCGCGCAGCTTGCGCACTGGGTCGACGTGGTGCGGGGGCGCACTGCGCCCGTCGTGCGCACGGACGAGGTGCGCGCCGCGCTCGCGGGAGCCCTCGCGGCCCAGCGCTCGCTCGTCACCGGCCGGCGTGTCCACGTCGACGAGATCCCGGGCCACGACCGGGCAGGCGCAGTCGCGAGCACCGCCGCAGAAGAAGGAACCCAGGCATGACGGACCGCACCAGTTCCCCCACGGGCTCCGCCCCTCTCCCCCGCAGCGCCCCGCTGCGCGTCAGCCTTCTCTCCGGCGTTCGCCATGCCGCCGACTACCTGCGCGTCCTGGGCGCCGACCCGCGCGTCGAGCTCGTCGTGGTGGCGGAGGAGCCCGACGCGCCGGGATGGGTACGAGCCGACTCCCGGCGCGTCGCCGAGCGCGCGGGGGCCGGGTACACCGAGGACGTCCCCGGCGCCCTCGACCCGACGGTCACCGACCTGGTGGTCGTCTGCTCCGAGCCGACCCGGCACGCCCGCCTGGCCGTGCAGGCCCTCGAGGCAGGCGTCGACGTGCTGGTGGACAAGCCTGTGGCGACCTCGCTCGCCGACGCCGAGGCGGTGCTCGCCGCCGCCGCGCGCACGGGGCGCGTGTGCGCCGTCGTGAACCGGACCCACACGCCCGCGCTGCGCCGGGCTCGCGGCTGGATCGACGCGGGCCACGTCGGGCTGCCGCTCCACCTCGACCTGGAGTTCTTCGCCTCCGGCGCGCACTTCGCCACGTCGGTGGAGCGGCCGCAGCTCGTCGTCGACACCGCCCTGTCGGGCGGCGGGGAGATCATGAACTTCCTCGGGTACTGCGCCGACGCCGCCCACTACCTCACCGGGCTGCGGACGCGGGAGGTCCACGCCATGGCCGGTGCCCTGTTCTCCCCGGCCCACAGCGACGCCGGCGTGGAGGACACCGCCGTCGTCACCCTGGGGCTGGAGCGAGGCGTGACCGCGACGGTCACCCTCGGCCGCGTGCCCCACGCACCCGGCGGGACGCCGACGACGTCCTCCGTGCGCGTCCTCGGCTCGCACGGGCACGCCGTGGCCGACGACGACGTCCCCGCCGTCTCCCGTTTCGACGGCTCCGGCCGCGCGACCCTGGCCGCCGACGCGGGACAGGTCGCGGTCTCGGCCTACGTGGGGCACGTCGTGGACGCCCTGCTCACCGGCGCGCAGCCCGACTACACGGTCGCGCACGCCCGGGACGCGATGGCCGTCATCGACGCCGCCTACCGGTCGCTCGCGACGGGTGACGTCGTCACTCTGCCCTGAGAGAGGGCGGGCCAGCGGTCCGTGCAGCGAGATACGGACGCCAGGGCTTCACATCAGACATCTGACGTCATACGCTCGTCACGGCCGGCGGATCTCCCGTGGGCCAGGAACGAAAGGACATCGATGTCTCTCACGCGTTCGAGGCGCCTGTCGGCCTCCTTCGCCCTCGCGGTCGGTCTGGTGGGCGTCGCGCCCCTGGCCGCGCAGGCGGAGACGGCCCCGGCACCCGACTTCGACGCCCGGCCCCCGCAGGCCGGCGAGCCGTTCTACACCGAGCAGCAGCTCGCCACGAACGGCGAGGGCGGGTTCCCGAACTACCGCATCCCGGCGCTGGCCGTGACGAACGACGGCGACATCCTCGCCTCGTACGACGGCCGCCCGACCGCGGCGGACTCCCCGGGGCCGAACTCGATCCTGCAGCGCCGTTCCACCGACGGCGGCGCGACCTGGCAGGAGCAGACGTTCATCCACGAGGGCAAGGTCGAGGCGCCCATCGAGGGCTACTCCGACCCGAGCTACATCGTCGACCGGCACACCGGCGACATCTTCAACTTCCACGTGAAGTCCTTCGACCGCGGCTTCGGCAACTCCCGTCCCGGCGTGGACCCCGAGGACCGCAACGTCATCCAGGCCGAGGTCAGCGTCTCCAGGGACGACGGCGTGACCTGGGAGCACGAGGTCATCACCGCGGACGTCACCGCCGACCTCGGCTGGCGCTCCCGCTTCGCGGCCTCGGGCCAGGGCATCCAGCTCAAGTACGGCGAGCACGCCGGCCGGCTCATCCAGCAGTTCACGATCATCAACGCCGCGGGCGACTTCCAGGCCGTCTCCGTGTACTCCGACGACCACGGCGAGACGTGGCAGGTCGGCGAGCCGGTCGGCGTCGGCATGGACGAGAACAAGACCGTCGAGCTCTCCGACGGGCGCGTCATGCTCAACTCGCGCGACTCCCACCGCTCCGGCTACCGCAAGGTCGCCATCTCCGAGGACGGCGGGGTCACCTACGGCGAGGTCACGATCGACCGCGAGCTGCCCGACCCGACGAACAACGCCTCGATCGTGCGGGCGTACCCGAACGCGCCGGAGGGCTCGGCCCGGGCCAAGGTGCTCCTCTTCTCCAACGCCGGCTCGACCAGCCAGCGCGCCAACGGCGTCGTCCGCATGAGCTTCGACGACGGCGAGACCTGGCCCGTCAGCAAGGTGTTCCAGCCCGGCGGGATGGCCTACTCCACCCTCGCCACCCTGCCCAACGGCAACGTCGGCCTGCTCTACGAGCCCGACAGCGGCTACGGCGGCATCCGCTTCGCCCAGTCCAACCTCGCCTGGCTCGAGGGCCTGGCGGCACCGCTCACGGTGGCGGACGTCGTGGCCGACCGGGGGGAGACGTTCACCACCGAGGTGACGATCCAGAACCAGAGCGGCCGGGCGCTGCCCGACGTCCAGCTCGACATCGACCTGCCCGAGGGCTGGGTCCTGGAGTCCACGGAGGTCCCCCACCTGCTGCCCGGGGCCACCGCCACCGCGACCGCCACGGTGAGCGTCCCGGCGGACGCGGTCGGCGGCGCCTACCGCCTCACGGCCGGCCTCCGCTCCGGCGAGGTCTCGACGTCCACGACCTTCGGCGTCGACGTCAGCATGCTGGACCAGGCGGCGTTCTCGGTCGCCGACGTCTCGAGCGAGAACCCCGGCTCGGGCGAGGGCGCGGCCCAGGCGATCGACGGCAACGCCGGCACGCACTGGCACTCCGCGTGGTCGGTCTCCCCCGCCCCCGGCTACCCGCACCACCTCACGCTTGACCTGGGGGCCGAGCACGAGATCTGGGCGCTGCACTACACGCCGCGTCAGAACGGCAGCAACGGCCGGATCGGTGGCTACGAGATCTGGACGAGCACGGACGCCAGCAGCTGGGCCCAGGCGGCCACCGGGACGTTCGCCCCGGGCGCCGCGACCCAGCGCATCCCGTTCGACGCGACCGGCGCGAGATACGTGCGCCTCGTCGCGACCAGCTCGATCGGCGGCGACCGGTGGGCGTCGGCGGCCGAGCTGAACGTCGAGGGCGTGCGCTGACGACCCGAGCGTGAGACGCGGGAGGTCCGGAGAGCCGGACGGACCACCGGACGATCTCGTCGTGGGTAGGGCCCCGGCCGCCGTGGGCGGCCGGGGCCCTGCCATGCCTGCGGGCGGGACGCGCTCCGGGTCAGCGCCAGATCAGGTCGTCGGCACCGTACGGGCGCGGCGGGCCCGGGTAGCCCAGCCTCTCGCCGTCGACGGCGAGAGGCGGCGGCACGTGGACGAGCGGGCCGTAGGCCGAGACCACGGTCGCGGTGGTGACGGCGAGGGTCCTCGCCCCGCCGTCGGGCACCGGCAGACCCCGGAGCTCGTGCGCCACCCGGGCGAGGCTCACCCGGACGGCGCGGCCGCCGTGCTCGGCGCGATGCGCCAGCGCCTGCATGACGGCCGCCGCGAGAAGGTAGCCGGCAGCGTGGTCGAGCGCCTGCACGGGCAGCGCGCCGGGCCGCAGACCACCCGGGCCCGAGGTGGCGTAGCGGTGGGCGATCCCGGACGCGACCTGGACGATCGAGTCGAAGCCGCGCTCGTGCGCCCACGGGCCGCGCCACCCCCAGGCGGAGAGCTCGGCCACGACGAGGTGCGGGTGCCGTCCCAGCACCTCCTCGGCGCCGAGACCGACGCCGGCCAGCGCGCCGGGACGGTAGCCGGAGACGAGGACGTCGGCGTGCTCGAGGAGCTCCTCGAGCCGGCTGCGGACGGCGGGATCCGCCAGGTCGGCCTCGGCCGACCTCTTGCCGAACCCCGTGTCGAGGTGCTGGTCGAGGAGCTCGGGCCTGCCGGGCGGGTCGACGCGCAACACGTCCGCCCCCAGGGCGGCGAGCGTCCGGGTGGCGGTCGGCCCCGCGATGACCCGCGTCAGGTCGAGCACCCGCAGGCCCGACATCGGCCCGTCCCCGGCGTCCGGCAGCGCCCGACCCCCGCCTCCCGGGGCGACAGGCCCGTCGGGTCGTTCCCCGCCCCGCTCCTCCACGAGCGGGGCGGACGCCACGGCCGCCCCCTGCTCGTGCGCGAGCCACTCCTGCGGCGTGCGCAGCGCGGCGGCCACCCCGCCGGCGCCGCGCACCCGGGTCTCGAGGTCCTCGGCGCGCTCGCGGCGGGCGGCGGCGCCGACCATGACCGAGGCGGTGTCGTCGTCGAGGCCGGGGTCGACGTCCAGCGCGGCGAGCAGCGCCCGGCGGTGGTGGGCGTAGTTGGCGTGGAAGCGCACCCAGCTGTCCGCCGTCGCGTAGAACCGGGACAGCGGGGCGAAGCCGACCACCTCGCGCCCGTCCACCCGCAGGTGCCGGAAGGAGTCGAACGCCGCGGCGACGTCGGCGCTGTCCACCATGACGCACGGGACACGCCCGCGGGCCCGGCCCAGCGCCGTGGCCGCCCGGCCGCAGGCGACGACGGCGCCGACCGCCAGGCCCTCGACGTCCAGGGGACCGGCCCACCACCGGCGCGGCCCCGACACGCGCGGAACGTCGTCGTCCCGCGCCTCGCCTCCCCCGAAGCCGCCCCACAGAGCGGGCCAGGGCACCTCCTGGTCACCCATGCTCCACGGTCCCACGCCTGTGGCGCTCACGGGCGTCGAACCGCGTCCCGACGGCGGAGCACGAGCGCGCCGGCGAGCGTCACCACGTCGGTGCGGACGAGCAGGCAGGCGGCCGAGCCGCGGTAGGTGCGGCGCAGCGCCGTCGTCTCGATCGCCAGCTGACTCATCCGTGCCCCCATGCTCGGAACGTTGCAGGCTCACGCGCCGGCGAGCCGGCGTGTCACGGACTCGGCGAGACGTCCTGACCTGGCCGGATGCTAACGGCCCGCCGCACCCCACGACGCCGGAACACGCCGGGCCGGGGCCGGCTCAGCCGCGCAGGAAGGGCGCGAGCCGCGCCACCAGGGCGTCCACGTCGTCCTCGGTGGTGTCGAAGGAGGCCACGGCGCGGACCGTGCCGGCGTCCCAGGCCAGCACCGGCGCCTCCGTGACCACGCGCGGCAGCACCTCGGGCGGCACCGGGACGAAGACGGCGTTGGCCTGGACGGGGTAGCGCGGGGCCACGCCGAGGGCGGCGAGCCGCTCGACGAGCAGGTCCGCGGCGGCGTTGGCGTGCGCCGCGTTCTCGCGCCACAGGTCGTCCTCGAGCAGGGCGAGGAGCTGGGCGGAGACGAACCGCAGCTTCGACGCGAGCTGGGTGGAGGCCTTTCGCAGCCGGTCCACGGGCTCGGCGAGCGCCGGGTCGAGCACGACGACGGCGTCGCCGAGGAGCAGGCCGTTCTTCGTGCCGCCGAAGGACAGGACGTCGACGCCGGACGTCAGCTCGCCCAGCCCCGTGCCGAGGCGGGCGGCGGCGTTGGCGATGCGGGCGCCGTCGACGTGGACGCGGGCGCCCCGCTCCCGGGCGAAGCCGGTCAGCGCGGCCAGCTCGTCGAGGCTGTAGGTGGTGCCCAGCTCGGTGCTCTGCGCGAGGGTGATCGCGGCGGGCCGGGCGTGGTGGACGGTGCCGTCGTAGGCGTCGAAGGCCGGGGCGAGCAGCTCCGGCGTCGCCTTGCCGTCCTGTGACGCGACCGTGGTGATGCGGGTGCCGCCGACCAGCTGGGGCGCCGTGGACTCGTCGTTGACCATGTGCGACTCGACGGTGGCGACGACGGCGTCCCAGCGCTGCAGCAGCGCCTGGACGGCGACGACGTTGGCGCCGGTGCCGTTGAAGACCGGGTAGATCGTCGCGTCCGGGCCGAAGACGTCCGTCACGCGTTCCTGCAGCGCCGCGGTGAGCGGGTCGGCGCCGTAGGAGGGGACGTGTCCCTCGTTGGCCGCCGCGATGGCGGCGAGGACCTTCGGGTGCACGCCGGAGGCGTTGTCGGAGAGGAATCCGCGGGTGAGCGTCACGGGGACCATTCTGGACCGCCCCGGACCGTGCTCACGACGAGTGCTCACGACGGAGGTGCGCCCCAGAACTCATCTGCGCCGGCGCGCGGTGCGCCCCGGACGTGCAGACGCCGCCGGGAACGACGAAGCCCGGACCCACACGTGGGTCCGGGCCTCGCTGACAGTGGAGATGGCGGGAATCGAACCCGCGTCCGACGGCGAAGAACCAGGGCTTCTCCGGGTGCAGTCTGCTGCTGATTTTCTCGGCCCCAGCGATCACGCAGACAAGTCGCTGACAGGCCCAGTCACCTAAGTGTTCCCGCAGCCCCGGTGACGTGGACTACGAGCAGTGGCTCTCTAGCTGACGCCAGGAACCGGGACGAGAGCTAGCCCGGGCTGACGGAGTCGCTACTCGCTCAGGCGGCGAGGGCGAACTCGGTGCGCTTGGAATCGGCACCTATTGGTTTGCAGAGATCGTTGACGAGATGACTCTGCATCCTCGACCCGCTTCTCCTGGAACGACGACCGTCGTCGAAACCGATCATCCCCATGTTGAGTTGTCAATCCGGCCGTGCCCTCGCGGACCCGTCCGGCACCTCCATGCTAGTAGGTGAACCCGGACCGGGGCACGTTCATTCCCGACCGGTGCGGTGCGACGCGGATCACCCGCTTCCGGGCGCGGCGCTGCTCACGCGCCGAGCTCGGCGTCGACGAGCTCCTTCACCTTCCCGAGCAGCTCGATCGCCCGGAGGGACTCCCGCTGCGGCACGCCGGAGACGTCCATCTGGAAGTTCTGCCGGTCGTGCCCGAGGTAGCCGTGGAGCCGGACGATCTTCTCCGCCACCGTCTGCGGCGAGCCGATCACGAAGGCCCCGTGGGGCCCCGACTGGGCCTCGTAGGAGATCCGGTTCGGGACGGCGAAGCCGCGCTCGCGTGCGAGCTTGGTGCCCGCGTCGAGCTGGTAGGGGTAGAAGAGCTCCATCGCCTCCTGGTCGGTGTCGGCGACGAAGCCGTGCACGGAGACCGAGACGGAGCGCCGCTCGGCCGGGTGCCCCGACTCCTGGTGCGCGCGGCGGTAGAGCTCCACGAGCGGCGCGAACCGGCGCGGCTCGCCGCCGATGATCGCGTAGTTGACGGGCAGGCCGAGCCGGCCGGCCCGCACGGAGGAGGCCGGGGACCCGCCGGTGGCGACGGCGATGCGCAGGTGCTCCCCCAGCCCCGGCTTGGTGGTCGGCCGGGGAAGGATGTGGGCGTCTCTTAGCGGCGGCCGGAACCGCCCGGACCAGGTGACGGGGTTTCCGGCGTCGATCTGCAGCAGCAGGTCGAGCTTCTCCTCGAAGAGCTCGTCGTAGTCCTCCAGGCGGGCCCCGAACAGGGGGAAGGACTCGATGAAGGAACCGCGCCCGGCGAGCAGCTCCACGCGGCCCTCGGAGAACTGGTCCATGGTGGCGAACTCCTGATAGACGCGCACCGGGTCCTCGGTGGACAGGACGGTGACGGCGGACCCGACGTGGATCCGGCTGGTGCGCGCCAGCACCGCCGAGATCACCGTCGACGGCGCCGAGACCGCGTAGTCGGGGCGGTGGTGCTCGCCGATGCCGACGTGGGCCAGGCCCACCTCCTCGGCGAGCACGGCGCGGTCGAGGATCTCCCGGATGCGCTGCCCGGGCGTCACCTCAGGCCGTCCGGGTCGCGTGTCGAGGTCGCCGAAGGTGTAGATGCCGAGCTCCATGTCCGGGCGAACACCGCTGACCCCGCTGCTGTTCCCCTGCCGTCCGGATCCCGCGTGCCCGGTGGGATGGGTCCACCTGCCCGGTCGGCTGGCGGCCGGGCCCCTTCCTTGTAGATTCGGCGGCAGAGGCGGCCGGACGGCAGGGACGAGGCCATGCGAACCCAGCTCGAGGTGGAGCGGAAGTTCACCGTGGACGACGGCTTCCGGCCGGACCGTGTGCCCCTGGCCGACGGACTGGTGCTCGCCGCTGCCGACGAGCTGGACCTGCGCAGCACGTACGTGGACACCCCCGACCTGAGGCTCGCCGCACGCGGCGTCACGCTGCGGCGCCGGACCGGGGGCGTGGACGACGGGTGGCACCTGAAACTTCCGGCGGGACCGGACGGGCGCACGGAGGTCCACGAGCCGCCGGGGCCGGAGGGGACGACGCCGCCCGAGCGGCTGCGGCACCTCGTGGCCGTGCACGTGCGCGACGGCCGGCTGCTGCCGGTGGCCAGGCTCCGGACCCGGCGGGCGGTCTACCGGATCACGGACGGCTCCCCCGACGCGCCGGTGCTCGCCGAGCTGGTCGACGACCGGGTCACCGCCGAGTCGCTCGGCGAGGAGATGACCGTGACCACCTGGCGCGAGCTCGAGGTCGAGCTGGCCGACGGCGGGGCCGACCTGCTCGACCGGGTGGAGCAGTCGCTGCGGGCCGCCGGCGCCGAGCCCGCGCCCGGGCCGTCGAAGCTGCTCCGGGCTCTGGGTGACCGCGTCCCGCACCCGGCGGCCGTGCCCGAGATCGGCAGGCGGTCCACGGCGGCCGACGTGGTGCTCGCCTACGTCACCGCACAGGTCCGGGCGCTGACGGACGCCGACCCGGGGGTGCGGCTGAACACCCCGGACGCGGTGCACCAGATGCGCGTCGCCTCCAGGCGGCTGCGCTCCGCCCTGAAGACGTTCCGCGACGTCCTCGACCGGGGGCGGACGGACCCGCTGCGCGCGGAGCTGCGCTGGCTCGCCCACGTGCTCGGGGGCGCCCGCGACACGGAGGTCATGCACGCCCGCGTGCGCACCCTGCTCCTGGCCGGACCCGACGACGAGGCCCGCGTCGTCACCGTGCGCCGGGTCGACCACGAGCTCGGCGAGCGTCACGGGAGGGCGCTCGGCGCCGCCCGGACGGAGCTGGACGGAGCCAGGTACTTCCGCGTCCTGGACGACCTCGACGCCCTGCTGGCGGACCCTCACCTGACCTCCCGCGCAGGCCGGCCCGCCCGCAAGGAGCTGCCCCGCCGGGTGCGCAGCGCCTACCGCGACGTCCGGCGCTGTCACGACCTCGCGGAGGCTGCGTCGCCGGGGAGGGAGCGAGAGCTGGCGCTGCACGAGGTGCGCAAGGCGGCCAAGCGCGCGCGCTACGCCGCGGAGGCCGTCGCGCCGGTCGCGGGCAAGCGGGCCCGGCGGTTCGCCGGCGCCATGGAGGAGATCCAGGACGTCCTGGGCGAGCACCGGGACAGCATCGTGACGCAGGAGATCCTCGCGGGCACCGTCGCCCGGGCGCGGGAGGCGGGCGAGGACACCTTCGCGCTGGGGCGGGTCGTCGGCCTCGAGGAGGCCGGCGCCACCGCCGCCGCGGCCGGCTACGCCGAGGCGTGGCGAGCGGGGTCCAGGAAGAAGCTGCGCGCCTGGGCGACATGAGCGGGACGCCGGGGGTGAGCGGGACGCCCGGGTTGGGCGAGGCGCTCAGGATGAGCGAGGCACGCGGCATGCGAGGCGCCGGAAGGGTGTCAGTCGCCGCCGCTCTGGCGCGACGTCAGCTCGTCGACGAGCAGCGAGCCGGCGATGCCGAGCATGAACACGTCCTTGGCGATGCCCGTGCCTTCCTGGGACGGCTTGATGCGCGAGCCCTCCTCCGTGAGCCCTGGCGTGCGGGTGTACATGTACAGCAGCGAGCCGGAGAACCCGGCAAGGCCCAGGGCCGCGAGCCAGGTGGGCACCAGCGGGACGAGCAGCGCGGCCCCGAGCGTGATCTCCCCGGCGGAGACGAGCTTGCCGAAGTCCTTCGGGGACATCTGCTTCAGCTGCGGGAAGGCGTTGGCCGCCATGCCCTGCAGACCGGCCGCCGCGTCGTCGGGAAGATGGCGCTTCCCCAGGCCGGAGTTGAGGATGAACGCCCCCGCGGCGACGCGGGAGGGGACGTGACGGAGCTTGATCGGCAGACCCATGACGGACCTCCAGACCGGGTGCACGGACATGGCCACGGTAGCCCCGCCACGGGGGCGGCGCACGAGGGCGTTACGCGGGGTCAGCGGTGCAGGCGCAGGCTCATCGCCCGCTGAGCCTCACGCTCGTCCTGCTTCTCCCGCAGGGTCTGGCGCTTGTCCCACTCCTGCTTGCCGCGCGCCAGGGCGATCTCGACCTTGGCGCGCCCCTTGGTGAAGTACAGCTCGAGGGGCACGATCGTGTGTCCCTTCTCCCGGGTCTTCACGGCCAGCTTCTCGATCTCCTCCTTGTGCAGGAGGAGCTTGCGCTTGCGGCGCGGGCCGTGGTTGGTCCACGACCCCTGGGCGTACTCGGGGATGTGGACGTTGTGCAGCCACGCCTCGCCGTACCGGTCGATCTCGATCCAGCCGTCCACGAGGGACGCGCGGCCCATGCGCAGCGCCTTGACCTCGGTGCCGGTCAGCGACAGGCCCGCCTCGAACGTCTCGTCGATGTGGTAGTCGTGGCGCGCCTTCTTGTTGCGCGCGACGACCTTCTTGGCGTCCGCCTCGGCCTTGGCCCGCTGCGCCGCTGTGGGCTTCTTCGCCCCGGGTGCCTTCGTGCCGGCCACCGTGGACCCCTCTCCTGTCGCTGCCCTTCTCCGCGCCCTCCGGCGCGCGGCCCCGTCCTGCCGGGGCCGACCCTCAAGACTATGCCAGCGCCGCCGTCGGGATCGACCGGATATGCCGATGGCGGACGCCGCCCCGCCCGGTCCCGCTCAGCCGGCCTGGGCCAGGGTGTGGCCGGCGAGGTCCTCCTCCAGGTCACCGGTCTCGCCGGCGGCGACGGCACGACGGCCCAGCACGATCGTGTACGTCCAGTACCCCGCGAGCACGAGCGCGCCGATGACGAGCTTGAGCCAGCCGGGCAGCACCGAGGGGGTGACGAACCCCTCGACGAGCCCGGAGACGGCGAGCACGAGCACCAGCCCGACGGCGACCGTGACGAGCGAGCGGCCCTCCTGGGCGAGCGCGCTCGCCCGGGTACGTCCGCCCGGCGCCACCGCCGTCCAGAACAGCTTCAGCCCGGTGCCGCCGGCGATGAAGATGGCCGTCAGCTCCATCAGACCGTGCGGGAGGATCAGGCCGAAGAAGACCCCGAGGTCGCCGTACACGGACATGATCGCCCCGGCCTGGCCCACCCCGACGGCGTTGGCGAAGAGCACGTACACCGGGAAGACACCGGTGATCCCGAGCCCGATGCACTGCGCCGCGATCCAGGCGTTGTTCGTCCAGACCTGGGCGGCGAAGTCGGGCGCCGGGTAGTCGGAGTAGTAGGCCTCGAACGCCTCCTGCGCGTAGCTCTCGAGCTGGCTCGGGGAGCCGAGCCCCGCCAGGACCGCCGGGGTGCTCGCCGCGTGCACGCCGACGCCGACGGCCAGCGCCACCCAGGCGACCATCACGCCGACCGTCCACCACCGGACCCGGTAGAACGCTGCCGGGAGCGTGAGGACGAAGAAGCGGGAGACGTCGGCGAGTCGCAGCTCGTGCGCGCCGGCCACGCGCCCACGGGCCTGGCCGAGCACGGTCGAGAGCCTGCCGACGAGGTGAGGGTCGGGGGCGGAGGTGCGCACCGCGGAGAGGTGCCCGGCGGTGGTCTGGTACAGCCGGACGAGCTCGTCGACCTCGGGACCGCTCAGCCGCCGCTGCCTGCTGAGCTGCTCGAGCCGCCGCCACTCCGGCTCGTGCACCGCGGCGAAGGCGTCGACGTCCACACCGGTACCCTGCCACAGGTGAGCACCACGGCCCGCAGGTCCGGCCCCGAGGCGGCCCTGGCGCGCGCCCGCCTGCAGGAGGACCTCATCGTCACGGGCGAGGCGGTCGCGCTGGAGATCCGGCCCGCCTCCGTGGGGGTGCGGGTGCTCGGCGCCGTCCTCGACGCCGCGGTCTACGCCATGGGTGCGGGGCTCCTCGTGATGGCGGCGTCCGAGCTGCTCATGGGCCTCAACTCCGCCCAGCTGGGCGTGCTGCAGGTCAGCGTGCTGGCCGCCGTCATGGTGCTCGCCCCCACCACCGTGGAGACCCTCACCCGCGGGCGGTCCCTGGGCAAGCTCGCCACCGGCATCCGCGTGGTCCGCGACGACGGCGGCCCCGTGCGGCTGCGGCACGCGCTGGTGCGGGCGCTGGTGGGCATCGGCGAGCTGTGGCTGACCGCGGGCGCCGTCGCGATCACCTCGACGGCGGTGAACCGCCGCGGCAAGCGGCTCGGCGACCTGCTCGCCGGCACCTACGCCGTCCGGGTCCGTGGCGGCGAGCGCCGGGAGCCGCCGCTGGTGATGCCGCCGGAGCTGGCGGCCTGGGCGGCGTCCGCCGACATCCGTGCGCTGCCCGACGGGGTCGGCCTGGCGGCGCGGCGCTTCCTCGGCCGCACCGGCACGATGACGCCTCAGTCCCGGGCCCGGATGGGCACCGCCCTGGCGGCGCAGGTGGAGCCGTTCGTCGCCCCGCCCCCGCCGTGGGGCACGCACCCGGAACGGTTCCTCGCCGCCGTGCTGGTCTCGCGGCGCGACCGCGAGTACGCCGTCGGGCTGCGCGCGCGCCAGCGCGACGAGACGGAGGCGGCCCGCATCGCCCGGCTGCCCTACGGGGTGCCCGACTCCCGCTGAGCGGTGGAACGGATCACGCTTTCCTCCGTCCTGTTCGCACCGGGGGGCGCGTGGGGCTACCGTCGATCATCACCTTCGGACGGAGCATCCTGGTATGACCCGACAGCTCGTGGTGACCGCCGACGACCTCGGCCTCGGCCCGGCCACCAACGAGGCGATCGTGGATCTCATGGCGCGCGGCACGGTCACCTCCTCGACACTCATGGCGGTCGCGCCCGGCGCCCGCGACGCGGTCGAGCGCGTCCACGCCGCGGGCGTGCCGGACCCCCGCCTGCACGTCACCCTGACGAGCCCGCGCGAGCTGCGGCCGTGGCGCCCGCTCGCCGCCGACGTGCCGTCCCTGACCGACGGTCACGGCCTCTTCCACGTGGACCTCGCGAGCTCCCAGGAGGGGGCGAGCCCGCAGGACGTCGGCCGCGAGATGGAGGCGCAGCTGTCCTGGATGACCGGCGCCAGGCTGCGCCCCGACGCCCTCGACTCCCACTCGGGCGTCCTGTACAGCCACCGGGGCGGCCCGCTGATGGACACCGCGCTGCGCTTCTGCGCCGAGCGGTCCCTCGGCTTCCGCCTCCCGCGCCGCCTGCCCCGACTGCTGGACCTGACGGTCCGGGGGCGGCTGCGTCGGCGCTACGACGAGGCCGTGGCCGCCGCCGGCGCCTACGGGGTGCGCCTGCCCGAGTCGATCATCGGTGCGTGGCTGCCCGGCCGGCTGCTCACCAGCTACGCGCAGCTGCGCTGGAACGTGCTGAGCCAGCTGCGCTCGCTGCCCGACGGCATCTCCGAGCTGATCGTGCACCCCGCGCCGGCGGCGGCCGCCGCGCTGCTCGACCGGGCCGAGGGCCGCAAGCGGATGTGGGAGCTGCGGCTGCTGCAGGACCCGCTCTTCCTGCGGACCCTCCGCAGCGAGGGCGTCCGGCTCGTCCCCTCCTGGTGACGGCGCGGCCCTCCTACCGTCGCGGGGATCTTGTCCGCCCGGACGCCTCGCCTGACCGGGCCTGCGCGCTGGCCGGAGCTCACACCGTCTCGGGGGCCGGGACGCCGAGGGCCGGCAGGGAGGCGCGGCGCAGCTCGTCGTACCGGACCGCGACGACGCCGCCGACGATGAGCACCCCACCCAGGAGCTGGACGGGCAGGGGCAGCTCGCCGAGCAGCAGCCACGCGAACAGCACGGAGAAGAGCACCTCCGACAGGCCCACGAACGCCGCGACGGTCGAGCCGAGCCGGCGGGTGCCGGCGATCCCCAGCGCGTAGGCGAGTGCCGCGGCGACGACGACCAGCAGCACAACGGGCACGAACCAGGGCAGCGCGGTGCCGGCCAGGCGCACGTCCGCCGTCGACCAGGTCAGCGGCATGACCCCGGCCAGACCCGCCAGGGCGAGGGCCGCCGTCGCCACGACCATCCCGCCCGCGGCCATGACGATCGGCGGCAGGCCGGACGTCTCGTGGGCGGAGAGGACGAAGTAGACGGCGAGGCCGACGGCGGCGCCGAGGCCCCACATCGCGCCGGCCGGGTCCACGCGCATGCCGCCGGTGACGTCGAGGACGAGCACCAGCCCGGCGAGGGAGAGCACGATGCCCAGCAGCGTGAAGCGCCGGGGCCGGCGGCCGTGCCGCAGCCACAGCCACCCGACGACGAGCACCGGCCCGAGGTACTCCAGCAGGAGGGCCACGCCGACCGAGAGGGTCGTGACGGCGTTGAAGTAGAAGAGCTGGCAGGCGGCCATGGCCACGAGCCCGTACGCGGCGATCGTGCCCGCGTGCCGGCGCAGCAGGTGCCAGCGCCCGCGCAGCGCGAGGACCGCCGGGACGGCGAGGAGGAGCGCCGCCCCGCCGATGCGCGTGAGGACGGCGGCGCCGGGAGTCCAGCCGGTCTCGAGCAGCGACTTGGCCAGCGACCCGGAGGTGCCGAAGGCGGCGGCGGAGACGAGGGCGAGCCACAGGCCGGTGGCGCGCCGCGCGGTCAGCTCGTCCACGGGCGCACCGCCTTCCGCGTCACCTGCACCGGCCGACCCCGGGTTCGGGCACCGTCGCCACTGTCAGGACCAAAGTTCGTTACGCTCGTTACAGTAGGTTCGCCCAGGACGGGGGTCAAGATGGTCCTCACCCACGACACGGAGGTCGCTCTCAGCACGGCCGCGGCGCTCGTGAACACGCTGGGGCTGCGCGAGGACCGCCTCCTCACCCCTGCCGACCTCGACGCGTTCGTGGAGCGGTGGCGGTTCACCGGCTCCCGCACCCACGACGACGCCGAGCTGCGGGCGGTCCGGGACCTGCGCCCGGAGCTGCGCCGGCTGTGGACGGCCGGCAGCAGCGACACCGTGGCCCAGGGGGTCAACGCCCTGCTCGCCGACGCCCGGGCGCTGCCCCAGCTCGTCCGGCACGACGACTGGGACTGGCACCTGCACGCCACGGTGCCCGAGGCCCCGCTGGCCACCCGCATGGCCGTCGAGGCGGCGATGGCGCTGGCCGACGTCGTGCGGGCGGGCGAGCTGGGGCGGCTGCGGGTGTGCGCGGGCGAGGACTGCGAGGACCTGGTGGTGGACCTGTCGCGCAACCGCTCGCGCCGGTTCTGCGAGGGCGGCTGCGCCAACCGCGCCCACGTGGCCGCCTACCGCGCCCGGCAGGCGGGCGGGTGGGGCCACGGGGCGGGCGCGCGACGCGGTGACTAGACCTCGAGCCTGAGCGCCTGGCGCCAGGTGAGCGCCGTGCCGCCCTGCAGGACGGCGCGCTGGTAGACCCGCTCCCCCAGCCGCACCAGCAGGTACGCGGTGACGGCGGTCAGCGCCAGCGACACCGCCGGCTCCCACGCCGGCACGTCCTCGCTGAGCATGCGCACGGGCATCGCCACGGAGGAGACCACCGGCACGTACGAGGCCACCGTCAGCAGGGTGCCGGTGGCGAAGATGCCGGCGAAGGTCGCCACCATGATCACGCCCATGATGGGGCCGGTGTTTGACTGCAGGTCCTCCGTGCGGCTGGCCAGCGAGCCGAGCACCGCGAACACCGCCGCCAGCGCCACGAACCCGACGACGAAGAAGACGATGAACCACCCGGAGGCGCCCAGGATCCAGCCGATGTCCCCCGCCGTGCCCGCGACGTTGAGCCCGATGAGGCCGACCACGGCGTAGAGCGCGATCTGGGCGAGCGCGAGCACCGAGTTGCCGACGACCTTGCCGTACAGCAGCTGGCGGATCGGGATCGCCGTCGCCAGGATCTCCACCACGCGGTTCTGCTTCTCCTCCAGGACGGACTGGGCGATCGCCATGCCGAACACGATGGCGGCCATGTAGAAGAGGAAGGCGAAGACGAAACCGACGACCCGCTGCATCGTGGCCCGGTCGGCGTCGCCCTCGAGCAGCTCGGTGGTGACGGTCGAGCCGGCGGTCAGCTCCGCCGTCGTCGTCCCGGCAGCCTGGGCGTTGGCCTCGAGGACGGTGGCGCCCACCGCCTCGGTGAGCGCGCGCCCGAGCCCCTCGTCGACCTCCGTGTCCCCGACGATCGTCCACCCGTCGCCGGTGCCCAGGAGGGCGGCGTCGACGTCCCCGGCCGCCACGGCCTCCCGGGCCGCGGCGTCGTCGTCGTAGTCGGTGGCCTCCACGCTGTCGCCGGAGTCGTCGGCGGAGACGAGCTCGTGCGCGGCAGCGGCGATCTGGCCGCCGGTGGCGTCGACGACGGCGACGGTGTGCTCCGTGGTGCGGGAGCCGAAGTAGCCGGAGATCCCGATGCCGGCGGCGATCATCGCCACGGTGACGAGCGTCGAGATGAGGAAGTTGCGGTCCCGCAGCTTCACCATGACCTCGCGGACGGCGACCACGAGCCAGGGGCGCTGGACGGCGCCGGGCCGCTCGGCGACGGGGGTCGGCGTCTCGGTCCTGGGGGCGGTGGTGGTCATCGCACGGCCTCTCGGTAGATGTCGGACAGGGTGGGGACGAGCGGGGTGAACTCGGTCAGCCCGCGCTCGGCGGCCCGGCGGACCAGGCGGTCGCGGGCGGCGTCGTCCTCGATCTGCAGGACCGCGGTGGTGCCCTCGACGTCGACGACGTCGACGCCCGGCTCCCCGCGTACCCAGCCGGCGTCGGGCTCGGTGGACAGGCGGAAGCGGCGGGGACCGGCGGCGCGCAGGTCGTCGCCGGTGCCGGCGGCGCGGACCCGGCCGCCGGAGAGGATGACGAGGGAGTCGCAGAGGCGGTCGACGAGGTCGAGCTGGTGGCTGGAGAAGAGCACCGGCACGCCGTGGCGGGTGCGCTCGCGCAGGAGGTCCACCATCGAGTCGACGGCGACCGGGTCGAGGCCCGAGAAGGGCTCGTCGAGGATCAGCGCCGCCGGCCCGTGCAGCAGCGAGGCGGCCACCTGCACGCGCTGCTGGTTGCCCAGCGAGAGCGACTCGAGCTTGTCCCTGGTCCGCCCGCCCAGGCCGAAGCGCTCGAGCAGGCGGGTCGCCTCGGCGGCGGCGTCGCGACGCGTCATGCCGCGGAGCTGGCCGAGGTAGACGAGCTGGTCGAGCACCTGCTGCTTGGGGTACAGGCCCCGCTCCTCGGGCATGTACCCGAAGCGGGAGCGGTCCGCGGCGGTGATGGGGCGGCCGTCCCACCGGACCTCGCCGCCGTGGATGGCCAGGACGCCCATGATCATGCGCATCGTCGTCGTCTTCCCGGCGCCGTTGGCGCCGACGAAGCCGGTCATGCGGCCGGGCTCGACGACGAAGGAGACCGCGTCGACGGCGGTGTTGTCGCCGAAGCGGCGGGTGAGGTCGATGACCTCCAGGGCGGGTGGTGACTGGCTCATTGCGGTGTCCTTTCGTCCGGTACGAGCGTAGGAAACCGCCGGGGGCCGCCACATCCGCCGCCAGGGTGAACCCGCGCGGCGCCGTCGTCTCCGTCCGCAGGCGGAGAGCAGGTGGTGCCGGGCGTCACCGTCGGCGGGCGGACCGCACCGCCGGACCGATCAGCTGGGCCCCGCTCAGGCCGTGCCGACGAGCCCGGCGCGGTGCGCCAGCACGACGGCCTGCACCCGGTCGCGGGAGTCCGTCTTGGTGAGGATGTGCGAGACGTGGGTCTTGACCGTGGACTCGCCGAGGAAGAGCCGACCGGCGATCTCGCTGTTCGACAGGCCCTCCGCCATGAGGCCGAGGACCTCCAGCTCGCGGGCGGTCAGGCTCGCGACGGCGCGTGAGACCGCGGCGTCGGCCCCGGCGGCCGGTGCGGCGCCCGGGGCGGTCCGTAGACCCGACGGGGCACCAGTGCGGGCCCCGAACGGGCCGCCGGGCTCGGCGCGGACGGTCCCTGCTGGCCCGACCGTGCCGGCAGGGCCACCGACGGACGCGGCGGTCGCCGCCGTCGGGCCGGAGCCCCGACCCACGAGGCGGGAGATGACCTTGACGGTGACCTCGGGCGCGAGGAGGGCGTGGCCCTCGGCGACGGCGCGGATGGCGTCGACGAGGTCGTCCGGGTCAGCGTTCTTCAGCAGGAACCCGCTGGCCCCCGCGGCGAGCGCGTCGAAGAGGTAGTCCTCGCGGTCGAAGGTGGTCAGGATGATGACCTTCGCCAGGTCCTGCTCGACGACCCGTTGGGTCGCGGCGATGCCGTCCATCACCGGCATCTGCACGTCCATGAGGACGACGTCGGCGCCGGTGGTGGCCAGCAGGTCCAGCGCCTCGGCGCCGTTGGCGGCCTGGCCCACGACCTCGATGTCCTCCTCGACGGAGAGCACCATGGCGAAGCCCGAGCGCACGAGCGCCTGGTCGTCGGCGATGAGGACGCGCACGGGGGTGGTCATCTGTCTCCTCGTTCGGTGGTTCGTGGCTCGGTCACGACGTCAGGGCACCGTCACGCACCCGCAGAGCGAACCTCGCCCTGACCCGCCAGCCGGTGCCGGTACGGCGGGGCCCGATCTCGGCGTCGCCGCCGTGCAGGGCCACCCGCTCGCGGATGCCGCGCAGGCCGAAGCCGGAGCCGTTGGTGCCGACGCGCGGGCGTCCGTCGTCGACGATCTCGACCTCGACCCAGCGGGGCTCGTCGCCGGCGGGGCGCGCACCGTCCTCCGCAGCGCCACCGGCACGCAGCGTGACGAGCGCCCGGGTGGCGGTGGAGTGGCGGACCACGTTGGCCAGCGACTCCTGGACCGTGCGGTAGATGGACAGCGCCAGCGGGTCGGGCACGTGCTCGAGGTCGCCCGGACGGTCCTCGACGCAGCGCAGCTCGACGTCGAGGCCCGCGGCGGCGTGCCCCGCGACCAGCTCGTGGAGGTCCGCGAGGTCGGGCTCGGGCGCCCGGTCGGAGCCCGGCCGGAGATCCGTCTCGGTCCTCAGCACGCCGAGCAGAGAGCGCATCTCCGCCACGGCGTCGCGGCTGGAGCCCTCGATGGTCCGCAGCGCCTCGGTGGCGGCGTCGGGGTTCTTGCCCAGCACCCGACGCGCCGCCCCGGCCTGGATGCCGATGACGGCGACGTGGTGGGCGACGACGTCGTGCAGCTCGCGGGCGATGCGCAGCCGCTCGTCCACGACCGCCCGTCGCGCCAGCTCGCCGGACTGCTCGCGGATCTGCCCGGCCTGCTCGGCGAGGCGCTGGCGCTGCAGCGCCGCCCGCCAGGCGGTCCGGCCGACGGCGATCGCACCGCCGAAGTACGCGAGGTTGACCACGGAGGTGTAGAGCACGGCGGCGGTGAGCTGGCCGAGCGGCCCCTCGGGGGACTCGTACCCCTCGAAGAGGGACTCGATCATCGACGTCGTCGTGTAGCCGATGACGAGCCACAGCACCATGGCCAGCAGCACCAGCGCCATAACGAACCACAGGAGCCGCCGGTCCCGCGCCCACGCCACCGCGGCGTAGAGCGCCGCGAAGTAGGCGGCCTGGAAGCTCAGCTGCATGGAGGCCTCGGGGCTGAGGTAGGAGAGCCCCACGAACAGGGCGCTCGCCACCAGCGCGACGGCCAGGGGGAACCGGCGCCGCAGCGCCAGCGGGAGGATCATCAGGCCCACCGCCGTGTAGGCGCGCCAGGACTCCTCCCCCTCGATCCGCATCCCCATGTTCTTGGTCAGCAGCACCATGGCGAGCGAGACCAGGAGGAAGACCCCGGCGCCGACGATGTCGCGCCGCACCTGGCTCGCGTCCGGGCCGGGACGCTCCCAGAGCGGGTCGACGGGGTCGTTGAGCCAGGCGTCGAGCCGGCCCGCGGTGTCGGTGCGCCCGGGTGCCATGGCCGTGAGTTTACGGAGGACGGCGGGACACTTTGTCCGTCCGGGGACGGAGTACCGCAGGAGGACGGCGGGCGCGCGCCGCCGCTGCCCCGCCGCCCGCCGACCGCCGCCGCCGACCGCTCCCGCCGCCGCCGACCGCCGCCGCCGCTCCCACCGCCGAGAACGCCCTGACTGCGCGTCCGTCGTGCTGAACGCGCAGTTAGGGCGTGGTCGGCCGAGGGGCTGCAGCTCCGGGCACAATCGGCGCGGCGACTGTCCCGCGGCGCACGACCAGGGCGGCGGTCTACTCCACCCGGCAGGCGTACGCGGGCACGGTGAGGAACGTGGGGAACTCCTGCCCCAGAGCCACCTCGGCGAAGAGGTCGGCGGCCTCGGTGATGCGGGCGCGGCGTTCGCCGTCGTCACCGGCCTGGGTCAGCAGGTCCGCCGTCTCCTCGTCCAGGATCCAGCTCGTGAGTGACGGGGCGACCGTCGTCGAGCCGGGTGGCGTTGCGGATCCACTGCCAGATCTGCGAGCGCGAGATCTCCGCCGTCGCCGCGTCCTCCATCAGCCCGAAGATCGCGACGGCGCCGCGTCCGCCCAGCCAGGCCTCGAGGTAGCGCAGGGCCACCGCGACGTTGGTGCGCACCCCGGCCTCCGTGACGCGGCCCGGCGTGGCGGCGACGTCCAGGAGCTGGCGAACGGTGACGTGGACGTCCTCCCGGGTGCGCCACACCTGGTTGGGGCAGGTGCCGAGCACGCCGTCGAAGACGTCCCGCACGTAGCCGACCATCCCCGGGTGGGCGACCCAGGACCCGTCGAAGCCGGCGTCGGCCTCGCGCTGCTTGTCGGCCCGGACCTTGGCCTCGACCTCGGCGTTCCGCACCGGGTCCTTCGAGGGGATGAAGGCCGACATCCCGCCGATGGCGTGCGCGCCGCGCTTGTGGCACGTGCGCACGAGCAGCTCGGTGTAGGCCCGCATGAAGGGCGCGGCCATGGTCACGTCCGCGCGGTCGGGCAGGACGTAGGCCGGTCCGGAGTCGCGGAACTTCTTGATGACGGAGAAGAGGTAGTCCCAGCGGCCGGCGTTCAGGCCGGCCGAGTACTCCCGCAGCTCGTAGAGGATCTCCTCCATCTCGAACGCCGCCATGATGGTCTCGATGAGGACGGTGGCGCGGATGGTCCCGCGGGCGATGCCCAACGCCTCCTCGGCGAAGGCGAAGACGTCGTGCCACAGGCGTGCCTCGAGGTGGTTCTCCAGCTTCGGCAGGTAGAAGTACGGCCCGGAGCCGCGGGCGAGCAGCTCGGCGGCGTTGTGGAAGAGGTACAGGCCGAAGTCCACCAGGGCGCCGACCATCGGCTCGCCGTCGACCGTGACGTGCTTCTCCACCAGGTGCCAGCCGCGCGGGCGGACGACGATCGTGGCGGTCTCCTCGCCCAGGGCGTAGTGCTTCCCCTCCGGCGTGGTCAGCGAGATGGTGCGGCGGACGGCGTCACGCAGGTTGACCTGCCCGTCGACCACGTTGACCAGGTGCGGGGTGTTGGCGTCCTCGAGGTCGGCCAGCCACACCTTCGCGCCGGAGTTGAGGGCGTTGACGGTCATCTTCCGGTCGGTCGGGCCGGTGATCTCGACCCGCCGGTCGACCAGGCCGGGGGCGGGCGGGGCCACCCGCCAGCTGCGGTCGTCACGGATGTGCTTCGTCTCGGGCAGGAAGTCCGGCAGCTGCCCGTTGGCCAGTCGCCGTCGGCGCTCGTGCCGCGCGGCGAGGAGCTCGGCGCGGCGGCCGGCGAAGCGGTCGTGCAGCTCGGCGAGGAAGGTCAGCGCCTCGGGGGTGAGGATCTCCCGGGCGCCGGCGACGTCGGGCCCGTCGACCCGGACCGTCGAGGTGCCCGACGGCGACGTCACCGGGACGGACCCGGCCACCACCGCCGCCGCGGCCGGCGTCGCGGCGCTGGGTGCGCTGGCTGCGCTGGGCGAGACCACCCGCAGGGGCCTGGCCGCGGCCCGCTGGGGGGCGGCGACGACGAGCGGGCGGGGGTGCGGGGCGGTGGTGGTCATCTGGCTGGTCCTTTCCGGGGCGGCGCGGCCTAGTGGAACTGCTGCTCCTCGGTGGACCCGCGCAGGGCGAGGGTCTCCGAGTCGGGGTTGATGGCGGCGGCGATGAGGTCGAAGTAGCCGGCGCCCACCTCGCGCTGGTGCTTGGTGGCGGTGTAGCCGTGGGCCTCAGCGGCGAACTCCTTCTCCTGGAGCTCGACGTAGGACGTCATGCCGTTCTGGGCGTACCCGCGGGCCAGCTCGAACATGCCGTAGTTGAGCTGGTGGAAGCCGGCCAGGGTGATGAACTGGAACTTGTAGCCCAGCTCGCCGAGCTCGCGCTGGAACGTGGCGATCTGCTCGTCGGAGAGGTTGGCCTTCCAGTTGAAGGACGGCGAGCAGTTGTAGGCGAGCATCTTGCCGGGGAACTTCTCGTGCACCGCCTCGGCCACCTGGCGGGCGAGGCCGATGTCCGGGGTGCCGGTCTCGACCCAGATCAGGTCCGCGTACGGCGCGTACGCCAGGGCGCGGGCGATGACGGGCTCCGGGCCAGGGTTGGTGCGGTAGAAGCCCTCGGGGGTGCGCTCGCCGGTGAGGAAGGGCTGGTCGACCGGGTCGACGTCGGAGGTGATGAGGTTCGCGGCGAGGGAGTCGGTGCGGGCGACGATGATCGTCGGGACGCCCATGACGTCGGCGGCGAGGCGGGCGGCGTTGAGGGTGCGGACGTGCTGGCTGGTGGGGACGAGCACCTTGCCGCCGAGGTGGCCGCACTTCTTCTCGGCGGCCAGCTGGTCCTCGTAGTGGATGCCGGAGGCGCCGGCGGAGATCATCGCCCGGGCGAGCTCGTAGGCGTTGAGCTGGCCGCCGAACCCGGCCTCGGCGTCCGCGACGATCGGGGCGAACCAGTCGAAGCCCGGGTCCTTGCCCTCGGAGTACGTGATCTGGTCGGCGCGGCGCAGCGCGTTGTTGATGCGGCGCACGACGGTCGGGACGGAGTTGACGGGGTAGAGCGACTGGTCGGGGTAGGTCTCGCCGGAGGTGTTGCCGTCACCGGCCACCTGCCAGCCGGAGAGGTAGATGGCCTTCAGGCCGGCCCGCACCATCTGCACGGCCTGGTTCCCGGTGATGGCGCCGAGCGCGTGGACGTAGTCGGTGGAGGTCAGCAGGTGCCAGAGGCGCTCCGCGCCGCGGCGGGCGATCGTGTGGTCCTCCCGGACGGAACCGCGCAGGCGGGCGACGTCCTCGGCGCTGTAGGTCCGGCTGACGCCGGCCCACCGCGGGTTCGTGGCCCACTCCTGCTCCAGCTCCGCGGCCTCGGCGCGGATGCGCTCCTCCGGGGTGGTGGCGGTGGTGGGCTCGAGCGTGGCGGTCATGATTTCTCCTCGTGAGGGGTGAAACTTCGTCGTGCCACCACTCTGGCGCTGTGTTCCAGTTCACAACTACTGCTAATCTGGGTGAAGTTCTTTCGATCTTCACGCTGGGAGAAGAAGTGACGACGACAGCGTCTCCGGTCGACCTGGCCACCCTCGGCCGCCGCGTGCGGCACGCCCGTCAGAGCGCGGGGCTGACCCTGGCCGAGCTGGCGGCACGGGTGGGGCGGGCGCCGTCCCTGCTCTCCTCGATCGAGAACGGGCGGCGCGAGCCGCGCCTGGCCCTGCTCAGCGCCATCGCCCACGAGCTCGGCGTCTCGGTGACGGACCTGATGAAGGACGAGCCGCCGTCGCACCGGGCCGCGCTGGAGATCGCGCTGGAGCAGGCCCAGTCGCGCCCGCAGTACGCGGCGCTCGGCCTGCCGTTGGTGCGTCCCGGCGCGAAGGTGCCGACGGAGGTGCTCGAGTCGCTGGTGGGCCTGCACGAGGAACTCACCAGGAGGGCCACCATCCAGGCTGCGACGCCGGAGGAGGCCAGGCGCGCCAACGCCGCGCTGCGCGAGGAGATGCGCTCCCGCAACAACTACTTCGCCGAGATCGAGCGGCTCGCCTCGCGGATCT